>CAZBTL010000132.1:0-10450 GCA_964494755.1 uncultured bacterium
GCATTTATTGAGTTAAGGCAGCATTTAAAGCAGTCGTGTAAGCTGCCAGATTTGCATTATTCCGGTGCTGGACCAAAATGTTGCCGGTTGCGGGGTCAATGATGGTGAGAGTTCCGGTTTGGGCCTTATTCGCCGCTAGAAAGTCACTGAGTCCTAGTTCTCTGGCTTTCGCTTCTGCCGCAGCCGTCGTGGATTTATCCGTTACATCCAGTACCACAAAATGAACTTTACCGGCGTAATCTTTTTCTAGCTGGGACAAGGTTGGCGCAATATTTTTACAGGCAGGACACCAACTGGCATAAATATCAACCAGAACTGGCTTGCCCTGCAACTGTTGAGCCAGCGGACCACCTACCGATTTTGCTTTAGCAGCGCAGGGATTGGCCTTAGAGGCGCAAGGATTTACCTTCGACGCACAGGGATTAGCTTTGGATGCACAGGGATTGGCTTTGGATGCACAGGGATTGGCTTTGGATGCACAGGGATTGGCTTTGGATGCACAGGGATTCACCTTAGAGGCGAAGGGATTTACTTGCTCTTCGGTTTCTGTGCCAATTGATGCTTTGGGTTTAGCGGCACAGGGGTTAGAACAACCAGCCAGTGTTGTAAGACTCAACAAAGAACCGACTGCAAGTACAGAGAGAAATTGAACTTTCATGTTGGAATCAACCTTCATCAGATAGTCGGTGTTGCTGCGATCGCGCTTGCCAGACTGCGCTTTCCCGACAATGGGCGCGATCGCAGAGCATGGCATTCACTCAGCCAGCAGCTGCTAGTTCTGAGAGATACGAGAGATAGCTGAATTGAGCACCGAAGTGTAAGCAGTTTTGTTGGGATTATTGCGATATTGGGCCAGGATGCTCCCCGTTGCCGGATCAACAATCGCCACCATACCGGTTTGTGATTTGTTTGCTGCGAAAAATTGTCCCAATCCTAACTGTCTAGCTTTAGCTTCTGATTGGCTGGTTTTAGCCTTATCAGTAACATCTAAAACAACAAAATGGACTTTTCCTGCATAGTCTTGCTTCAGTTGGGATAGCGTCGGGGCAATATTTTTACAGGCCGGACACCAACTTGCGTAAACATCTACCACGACCGGCTTTCCTTGCAGTTGCCTGGCCAGCGGTCCACCCACATTACCCGCCTTAGAGGCGCAGGGATTTTTTGATGCACAAGGATTCTTAGAAGCACAGGGATTCTTAGAAGCACAGGGGTTCGTTTGGGCGACTGCCTGACCGGAATTGGCCGACGTTTGCACCGACATGGCAGCCACTAACGATACGGCAACCACCAGACTACTGAAACACAAACCGAGCCATAAAGATGACGATTTACGCATATTGAACCTCAAACATCTGGAATTGGACGTATCTCAACAGCAGCAGTAATCTATTGATCTTTGATCGAAGCCGATAGGAAACTGAAAATCCACTGCATCACTGTGATTTGAATTGAAAACCAGAAAAATGAGTATTAGATGAAGGTCAGATAGATGCTGAATAAAGCCTGAAAACAGCCTGAATTGACCTGAATACACAAAACAGAAGTGATAAATCCTGTCCAAGGTTGGCAAGTTATATCCCTTCAGCAAAAACTCATCTTAGGCTTACACCAGAATCAGCTTCCTGGTCTCTCCTTCTATTACAGTGAGAAATAGAGGTGCCCTTAAATGGCTGTAGCTAGTATCTAGCAGTCTGTATCAAGCAACTAACCGAACACACCGATGCCTGGAGAAGATTGGTTGGTAACGAATGATGGACAGTGTCTGACTTGGGAAGTTGGTCAGGCTACAGTTGTGAACGAACCGTATCGGCTCTATCGCTTCTTGACAGAGCTGGAAGACTTGTTAAAGCAGATTACCGATGACCAACTGCGGCTGCAGGCAATTTGTCCTTTGGTGCGGCAATTGTTGAGTAGCTCGTCCTGGTTACAACTCACACCGCTGGAGCCTGATCCAGAGAGGGGTTGGGAGGTCTTGACGTTGTATGATGAGCCGTTTTTCCCCTTAACCGTGCAACTGGTAGCCTGGGCTCCGGGGGTCGTCTCTCCCATTCACAACCATGCCAGTTGGGCTGTGGTGGCTCTGCTCAGTGGGCAGGAGAAAAATACCTTCTGGCGGCGATCGCCCACTTCCGAATTTCCCGATCGAATCGAATTATCTGGCGACCAGTTGCTGGCAACCAGCGACATTATTTGCCTGATGCCAGACGCTATTCACCAGGTGGAAGCGATTGGCGATCAACCCACGATTAGTTTTAACCTGTATGGGGAAACCAACTATGAACAGCGCTTTGAATTCGATCCGGTTCAAGCCACAGCTCATAACTTTTAAGCTCTGTCATTCTATTAAATCTTGTGTAATTCCATGCGGCTAAGTCGCTCGTTTCAAGCCACGATTAGCTATCTTACCGGCAAGCAGATTTCGACCTCCTCGCTTCAGTTTCGTCTGACATTAGACCTGGTTGTACTCTCAGTGTTGGGGTTGGGAAGTGTAGCTGTATGGTCCGGTTGGCAAATGGAACAAAATCTCGTAGCGGCCCACAAGCAAACTCTGGAATATATCGCAATGCGCTTTCCAGAACAGCTTGAACTATACAGTGAAATGGCAGACCTGGAAACAGGTTTAGAAAAGACGATCAATAAAGTGTCCACGCCAGGGTTGGCCGTATGGGTCAAACGCACTGACGGCAAACTCCTGGCCCAGTCTGCTAATTTAGTCAATCTTACGCCGGAGGTTCAGCAGGCAACTTTCCTGACGGATGTGCCAGAGAAACCGCAAGTGATTCGCTTTGGCGATCGCGACATCGTGTTGTGCGGCAGTCCCCTGGTAATGCATGGCCAGCCGTTGGGTAAGCTGTATCTATCCCAGGATATTACCGTGGATCAACAGAAATTAAATGCCGGTTTATGGCGACTGCTGGGGGTTAGTTTTCTGGCGATTGCCGCCCTGGTGTTGGCTATTTCTCAACGGATTCGCCAAGCCCTGCAACCGCTGGAGCAAATGAGTCAGGTTGCCAGTGCCATTTCAGCGGATGATCTCAGTGCAGCCAAACTGCAACTGCAGCAGGCACCTGATGAAATTTTAGGCCTGGCCCAGGCATTTAATGAAATGCTGTCTCGCTTATCCAGCGCCTGGGATCAACAACGCCAGTTCGTCGGCAATGTTTCCCATGAATTACGCACACCGCTAACAGTGGTAGTGGGCTATTTGCAAAGTTTGCTGCGCCGGGGTAGCAACTTTAGTAGTTATCAACAGCAAGCCCTGGAAACAGCCACGGCAGAAACCGAACGCACCATCCGCATGTTGCAGGACTTACTCGATTTGGCTCGAGCCGACAGCGGCAATCTGCATTTTCGGCTGAATCCAGTCATGCTCAATACCCTGGTGGTTGAAGTGGCTGCCATGAGTCAAAAGGTCAGTCATCGACCGATTAACTTGCTGGTTACGGATGAGGAGGTCGTTGTCTGTGCCGACCAGGATCGATTACAGCAAGTGCTGATCAATCTGGTCGATAACGCCATCAAATATTCTACCCCGGATCAGCCCGTTGACCTGATCTTAGAAAAAAACGCCCAGTCAGCCTTGCTGCATGTGCGAGATCGTGGCATTGGCATTCCCCTTTGCCACCAACATCGCATTTTTGAACGATTTTACCGAGTGGATGAGTCGATGACTCGTTCCAGAGATGGCACCGGGCTGGGGTTAGCGATCGCCAAAAGTCTAATCGAAGGAATGCAGGGACGAATCACCCTCCGCTCTAAACCGGCAGAAGGAAGTATTTTTACAATTACTCTTCCTCTCTGGCAACTTGCTGGATAACAGACTCCCATGAACGAACACATTCTCCTGGTCGAAGATGACCCTAATCTAGCCGCATTTGTTGAAGCCGAACTGACCTTAGAAGGTTATCAGATCTCGGTTGCTACCAATGGCATTGATGGGCTGACCAAAGCGAGGGAGAGTCAGCCTGATCTCTTAATCCTGGACTGGATGCTACCGGGCATCTCCGGCTTAGATTTGTGCCTGCGACTCCGTAAAACCGGTATTCAGGTTCCCATCATTCTGCTAACGGCGAAGGATGAAGTCCCCGATCGGGTAACCGGTCTAAATGCCGGAGCCGATGATTACGTGACCAAACCCTTTAGTATGGAAGAACTCCTGGCCCGGGTGAAAGCCCGCTTGCGTCGCACCCAACCCGAAGAGCCTGAGATTCTGGAGTTTGAAGACTTGATTTTGAATCGTCTGACCCGCGAAGTTCATCGGGGTAGCCAACTGATCGACTTAACGGCAAAGGAATTCGACCTATTAGAATTCCTCCTGCGCCATCCGCGCCAAGTGGTTACCCGTGACCAGATTCTGGAAAAGGTTTGGGGATATGACTTTATGGGGGAGTCCAATATTATTGAGGTTTACATCAGAGCCCTACGGATTAAGCTAGAAGTCCATCATCCCAAGCGCCTGATCCATACCATCCGAGGCGTTGGCTATGTGCTACGTGACCATCCCTAAGACTTGAACCGCGAGGCACTGCTTACTTGACTATGGATACTAACCTGATGACCGAATAGTCCAGTCAGGAGGGATCTCCGGATCGACCTTTACCAACTCAACGTAACATCCAGCAACCTTCGTCAAAAACTGCCCTGCGAAATCGGCTGAAGACCAATCAGCCCGATTCTCTTAATGCGACCATAGAATGTTTGTAAAATTTGGGAGTGTTCAAGCAAGGAATCACCCATGTTTAAGTTCCTCAATCCAGAAGCGGCCGGTCCCACGCCCCGACAAATCGCCCAATCGTTCCGATGGTTGGGATGGATTGGTCTTTGCCTCCAGGCTCTGCTGGGCTTCATTCCTATCCTGGTCGTGCTGACGAACGTTCTGTTTGGAACTGGAAAGCAACTGGGCGTTGGTTTTTCGCTGAACTTGATCTTGGCGATCGCGGGTCTGCTGGTGTTGCTCTTCAGTATCTACTGGTGTTTCCGCTATACCTTGCTGGCCCGTCAGTTAGAAACACCTGACCTGCGGCCAGCCAAGTCCAAGGTTTATCGCGACCTGCAGATAGGACTCCTAGCCAATCTCGGCATCATGGCCCTGGCCGTATTCATTGCCTTATCGCGGGTTAGTGCGTTGACGGTTAATATGTTGAGGCTACCGCAGGGCTCGACTGTGATTACCCCCAATCAGGGCACAACCATGCTGACCCAAGGGGCGATGGTCACCCCCTCCAACATGATTGCAATCCAGGCGATGATCAACGCGATCGCGGCTGGATTAGTCGGGGTTGTAATTGCATTGCTGTTGCTCTATCAGGTGGGAAAACATCGCAACCCTGATCATTGAACCAGCCAACTGGCAGGCACATGCAACCCGCAGCCTTCCTTGGAATAACCAGCGTCGTTCGCAGCAGCCGATTACCTGGCCTCACGCACCATTAAATTCAGTGGAATTGACGCGCTTGGCAGTCCTACAGCGACTTGAGCGGACCTGCGAATCGACCACTTCAATTCGGCAAGTGCCAGAGGTATTGATCTGCATCTGAGTGTTATAGGAACCCGTAAAGGTTTGTATCTGACCCTCTAGAATAAAGTCTCTGGAATCGGTCCCAACTTTCTGTAATCTGGGGTATGTGCCCCTATAAGTAACCTTTTGTGCGCCCTTAGGGGGCGGCACGGCTAGTGAAAATGTAAAGTTGCCTCGATGAAACGTCAGGGAAGCAGTCACATTCCGACCTACCCCAAACACAGAACCTGTTGCCAGCCCCCTGCCCTGGAATTTTTCTTCGCCGGAAGATTGCGCTCTGCAGGGAAGCATCAGGGCAATACCCAGGGTAGTCGCAACAAGCGTCCATCGAATTAAACCTGGAATCTGCTGCACCATAGTTAGCGATCGCGATTACCAATCTGTCAGAAGCGAGCTGGAAGGGTGGCTGGCTAGCCAGGAAACTGTTATTGAACCAATTTCTCTATGATATCTACTGTCACGGATCGGATGTGGGAAATTTTGGGTGAAGTCTTCCTTCTCAACGGAGAAGCCTTCCAGAATGCAACAACCTTGTCACAAGGGTTGCAGCTTGCCCTGCTGGTGGTTCTGCTAGCTGGGTTTTCCCTGGCGATCGGACAGAGCATCATTCTGTTTATTAATCAGGTTCAACCGCTCCGGTTCGCTTTTAGCCTGTTGATCAGCGCAGTTTTATACCTGTTTGAATTTTTATTTTTAGTCCTTAGTACCTGGCTGATTGGTTTACTGCCCCGCTCGGTCCATATTCCGCTACCCACCCTGCTGATCGTTCTGGGTCTGGGGTATGCCCCCCTGTTATTCAGCTTTTTAGGAGCCTTACCTTACCTGGGCGTTCCCATTTTAAGGCTGTTGTCCATCTGGAACTTGTTGGCTATGGTCGTCGGTTTCGGTGCCGTGGCGAACATTGGCGTTGGGTTTGCCTTTGGTTATGTGGCCTTTGGCTGGTTTGTCAAAGAGATGTTGGAAAATACCATCGGTCAGCCAATTTCCCAATTGGGCAAGGCGATCGCCGATCGGGCTGCAGGCGTGACGCTGGTCCAGGACCGGCGAGAACTGGCCGAATCCCTGCGATCTCGCTTCAGCGCAGCGCCGTCTCCCCTGATCCCAGCATCCCAGACGACCGCCGCCTCACCAGCCATCATCTCAGCCAGCCAACCATTTCAAGCTGAGCCAGACCTGACTCGCAGCCACCCACCCACCCCTCAGCCAGTTCCCCCAGCCAGCACCCAACTATCTGCGCCCCTGTCATCCGCCACCGTGCATTCCAGAGCCGGCCATGAGGATTCCCTGGCTCGGCTCAAGTTTCAAGTCAGTAGCATTCCCCAACCGATCAAGTTACTGGTGAGTCTACTCATCCTGATTGGGCTATTTGGATTGGTTGCCACCTTGTTGGAACCGATTCGCAACGGCATCTTCGGTTGGTACGAAACCCAACCTCGATTTACCCGCTTCATTTTCGACCTGGCCTGGATTGGCGTCGTGGCTCTAATTTTCGCTGGCCTGTTGGCTCCGTTTGAAACCTTAGGCTGGTGGGCTGGCTGGTTTGGCGATCAAGTTGACACCCTCCAGACCGCATCCGTCGCGAGCGATCGCAGCAGCGCCCCCATCAGCAAAGAACCCGCCGTTTCTCGCTATGTCATTTATTTGGATGGGGTTGGACAATCTGGGGAAGCCCATACGCCTGATGTAGAGGTGTTTCTGGAAGAACTGGCCCCCGCCCTGCCGCCGGACATGGAACTGGTGCGGGGCTTGATGATGTATTCGGTCTTAAACAAGCCGCTGAACGAAGACCGACCGCTGACCTTCCTTTGGAAGCTGGCCGACAAAATGCGCTGGAAGAATCCCACTGCCCTACTGGGATTACTAGTCAACGTGCGGAATGCCCTGATTGTCATGGTGTCAGCCGACAAGCGCTATGGCCCCATCTACAACCGAGGCATTGCCCAAGTGCTATACACCGGCTTAATCAGACGGGGATACCAACCGGGCAGCGCCATTCCCATTACCCTGGTGGGCTACAGTGGGGGCGCCCAAATGTCGGTCGCAGCTGCACCCTACCTCAAACAAGCCCTGGGAGCCCCAATTGATACGATTTCCCTGGGCGGGGTCATGAGTGCCAACAGTAATTTCTTCAAGCTGGAGCACCTCTATCATCTGGTGGGCGACAAGGATGTGGTGGAAAAGATTGGCCCCGTCCTTTTTGCCGGTCGCTGGAAAATCCTGCCCCTGTCGTACTGGAATCGGGCCAAACGGAAGGGCAAAATTTCCATTCAGTCGGTCGGACCAGTCGGCCATCAGGTGCCCGGAGGCTATATGGACCCCCAGGCATTCCTGCCGGACGGACGCAGCTATTTGCAACAAACCATTGACCTGATTTGCCAAATTGTGACTGGCGCCTTGCCCACCAGCAGCGAGTCCTTGCCCGTCACCATCAGCAACTATGCCCTCTACAAACAGGCTGCCTTCAACAATCCAGCCTACTACCCTCTGACGCAAAGTTTAGATGCCAACTGGTATCAGCCGATCGCCCCCTGGATGGGCCGTTTAATTCTGCCCAGCCGAGACCAGCGATCCAGCATCCGCGGCGTTTTGTTGGAAGTGCACCATGCGCCGCCTGAATATCAGCATCTGATCGGAACCACCGTCAAGCTGCGCTGGGCCGAAACACCCTTTGTCCAAAATCTGGTGCAAGCAGCCAGACGAGACGTGTACTTTAGTATCGATGCTGAGTACTCCAGTCGCTACGGCGGTCTGGTCCATCCAGAACGCATCAACCAATGGCAGCAGGTCGGTCCCCTGGAATCTCTGGCTGGCTCCCGCCCAACCGATGACATGCTGGTGATGCTGACCCATCCAGTGACGGTGGAAGAATCTGCCGCGACTGCCGCGCAGCCGTCACCCACTGCCCCAATTACCCTGCGCATCCACAGTCAGCCAGTGCAAATCAGCGGGCGGTTCTATGCCCTGGTCCGATTCCTGCAACCCATGCCTGGCACCGACCAATTTCAGGTGGTGCACTTTAATCGGGCCACTCGCCAGTTTGATGGCTTAGAGGAAGTGGTGCGCCTGCCAGAGGTGGTCCTGGCCAAAGCCTATGGCAGTTCTCCTTCCACCACAGCCAAGCTGGAACAGTCCCCCTTTAACGAAACAGGTTGGTACATCTACGGTGCTCAGGATGCACAGGGTTTATTCGTGGTCCAGGCCCTGGGACCCCGGACCCTGTTTCGCCTCCAACCCGATGAGGTAGTGTTTGGCAAGAAAGCCTCCTACCGCTATATTCGCAACCGTTCCTGGGCCAATATCAGAGCGCAGAAAGGACGGGTTGCTTCCGTGCTGTGCGTTGGCCAGGATAACCACGCCTCTGCTGCAATTCAAACAGCCATTGATGGCTGGCGGGAGGGCGATCGGGCCTTGTTAATCCATGTCTATGGGGGCATTGGTGGCAAGAAAGCCGAACCGGCTGCCGCTACCCCCATTTTCTTTGGTCATTTTTCCTTTGGGCTGGCGAAGGTGATTCGCGATCCCTTAAGTGATGAACTGCGGTTCGACCTGCGGTATTACCAGGTCTACACCCACAACACGGATGGGATTATTGCTGGCAAGTTGCACTGGTCGCGCTACATGGGCGATCGCCAATTTGGTTGGGTCGGCACCCGCCCCGTGTGTGACCTGCTGATCAAGCACGATGCCTTCATAGACTACTACGACTTTCCAGACAGACGTCTCTCACCCTTGGACTATATGTTGCTGCAACTGGAGGTGATGACAGCCCGCTATCGGATTGGCGATGGCACCGGCGGCACTTACGTAGGGGCCGCCAGTAATTGCGCCCAGGATTCCAACCAGGCCTTGTTCGCCAGCCTGCGTCAGATTGAACGACAAGTCGAGACTCATTCGGCTTTTTTACAGCAATGGATGAGTCAGAATCCAGAACAGGCCAAGCAGTTCCAACAACTCCTGGATCTGCAACGGGAGTTGAAGGCGAAGTTACAACCATTGGGCGGCCCCAAATCTTCCTGGGAGCGCAACGAATTCAACCTGGGCAGCACGCTGGAAGATGATCCCCTGCGCAACTTAATGACGGGCCTGGGCAGTTGGCGCACGATGCTTCCCCGACTGGCTAGCGATACGGTGGTCAAAACCTTCCTGGATCATGGAGCCAGTGTTTGGGTGTTACGCACCAACCAGATTGGCGGCTACGATCCGGATATTGAACCGATCGCACCAATGACCCTCTGAGGCAAGAGTGGGGAATGGGCAGGTGGGGAGTAGGGATGTTGCTGATTCCGGATATGAATCTGGAGTTGTATGAATTGAAACTGCGTTCCAATTCATACTGCTATTCAGCACCACCTGAAAAAGAACGCTAACATCGCGGCTATTGGCAAGCTAAAACAGCAATCCGATAAGCATTATTCCGACCAGCCGTCACTCGAGTGTTGATCTGGAATGGTTGCTTATCAGTTGGGGTGCGGAAAGGCTGGTTATAGAGATAAAACCGCCGGGCATCAATCCCCCGCGATACCACTCTTGAGGTTGAGTTGTCACTATTTCTGAGGTTCACTTCCACATTGAAGCGCGTATTGTTCTCAGGAATGAACTTCGCATTGTAGTTGGTAAAGCGAGTCCCCGTCGGCACCGCAAAGTCTGTATTGGCATTGGAGTTATTGGCTGCCACCACTTTACGGATTTCAGTGCGGCCCGTGATTACTTCCCTCAAGTAAACACACCCACTAGGCGCTTTGGGAAACATCTGCGCCTGAGATAGAGGTTGAATCACAACTGCCAGAGCCGCAATAGAGAGTCCACCGGTAATTTTTAGCAGGGTTTTCATTTTTGAACGTTCCTTAAAGTTGATCCGAATCGTAACCATAGCAATCCTAAATGATTTGTGAACGACTGGATGGTGAAATGGCTTTGTGAGAAGAATTT
>CAZBTL010000132.1:10550-12238 GCA_964494755.1 uncultured bacterium
TAAATGATTTGTGAACGACTGGATGGTGAAATGGCTTTGTGAGAAGAATTTCCTGTGGAAACCTTTCACAATCCTGATCGGATGGCTATACTCAGTCTTAAAAGATAAGAGTGATTTCTGAGAAATGACCTGTGTTTGGCTAGAGTATCGCTAAATCCAGTGGTTAGAGGAGAAGGGGCGATTGAGCCAGCGACAAGTGCAACCAAAGCTTAGCCGAGAAGCAATCCGTGCGGTGTACGAGCAGGGAGAGAAAGCCGTCATTGCATTGGTTGAAGGCTTGCTAGCGCGCATTGAGCAACTGGAAGCCCGTGTCAAAGAGTTAGAGAATCAGATCAGCAAAAATAGCCGCAATCATTTCGCCAGATCGCTAGCCCTTTTGGGTTGCGGGCTCCTGGCGATGCCGCTGGCGTCCTGCCAGCAACAGGAACCTCAGGGGGTCGGCCCAACCGCCGTACCCGTAAAGCTGCAAGTCTTACAAACGGGTTCTGTGGCCGATAGTTCCGAGTATGTTGGGCGACTGGAAGCGGTTGAACGGGTAGACCTGCGACCGGAAACACAGGGCCGCATTGCCGAGGTGCGGGTTCAACCGGGCGATCGCGTCGCTCAGGGAGCCACCATCCTTACGATTCAGCCCGCCCAAACGGTCCCCCAGTTAGAAGGCGCCCAGGCATCATTAGATGTGGCCCAGGCAAACTGGAAGGTGACGGTGCAGCAACTGCGGACTGCCGAAAAGAATCTCGAAATCGCCCGCAGCGAACTGGCCAGTACTCAAGCTGGGTATAAATTAGCGAAAACCAACTTCGATCGCGCCACATTTTTACTCAATCAGGGGGCTATCGGTCGGTTTGACTACGATCGCGCCCTGACTGAATTAGAGGTTAGTAGCAATCGAGTGCGGTCGGCCCAGGAAAAAGTTGGGCAAGCAGAGGTTGCTATTAATCAGGCCCGTGCTGTGGTGGGTCAGGCAGAGGCGGGAGTCCGACAGGCCCAATCTCAGGTGGCCGCGGCAGAAGTGAACGTCGGATTTAAGCAGGTGACCGCCCCGATTGCTGGGGTGATCGGTGAAATTTTTGTCAAGCCAGGGGATCTGGTGTCTAGTACCCAGACGATTACCAATATCATCCAGAATGAAGCCCTGGAGCTACGCATGTCGGTTCCCGCGAATCGCCTTGGCCAGTTGCGACGAGGGTTAACTGTTGAGTTAATGGATCCCACTACCCGCCAACGCATCAGCACCGGAAAGGTGGATTTCATTTCACCCTCGGTAGACTCATCGGCCCAAGCGGTGCTGGTCAAAGCCCGGTTTCCCAATAACGATGGCAAGTTACGCAACGGGCAATCTGTGGAAGCCCGCATTGTTTGGGATCGCGGCACTGGACTGTTGATTCCCACGAATGCGGTGTTGCATGTGAGTGGGAAGAGTTTTGTCTACGTGGCAGAAACGGATAACGCCAATGGGAAAGTACAACAGGTAGCCCGCATGCGTCCCGTCAAGTTAGGCGACATTCAGGAACAGAGCTATCAGGTACTGAATGGCTTAAAATCTGGGGAAAACCTGATCGTATCCGGCATTTTACGGCTTCGAGATGGTGTTCCCATTCAACCGGAAACTTAGTTCCGAAGGGTGCTAGCGGTCGTGTAATGCACCGAATCAAGAGAGAGTAGCGTTTCGCGCCATTACACCTACT
>CAZBTL010000133.1:0-3006 GCA_964494755.1 uncultured bacterium
GCCGACTACGAGCCAATGGGTTCACCTTAAAATTAGGGTTTGACAGAACACTAGGATATGCTGGCAAGATATCGGACTGCCCCTCTTGATACGCCTCTCTCTGTCTTTCTAAGCCTCTCTATCTTTCTAAGCCTCTCTACAGGGGGCGGCCGTTCAGTTGCTGGGGTTGCAGGGCTGTAACGGCGCATTGGCAATGGAGCGCTCTAGCCCATAGTGGGATAATTCGGGGATCTTGGTCAACTCGATGGCCCGAATTAAATCGGCCCAGTCCGCTTTCAGGAAGGGATCGGCGGGGGCAGAACAGCGCAGTTGAGCCAGGGCGGTCAGGGCATCCAGCCAAAACCCTTTTTCAGCATAGAACTTGGGGCGATCGCGCACAGCAGTCTGTTGTAGTTGCTGCTGGGCAGCAGGGGCCAATTCCACCCGTTGCAGCAGTCCTTCAATATAGGGATTGCCACTAGTATCCTTTGATTCATCATTGGGATGACAGATGGTAGCAAAAGACCAGCGGTAATTCACCCCCGCTTTCAACGGCGGCACAGAGCTATCCAGTTGCACACTGATAATTTGGGGTTGACCAGAAATTTGGATTGGTTTTTGATAGAGAACTGCCCCAGCTTTCTCGTCTAGCAG
The DNA here is from genome assembly GCA_964494755.1 of uncultured bacterium. Taxonomy (GTDB): domain Bacteria; phylum Cyanobacteriota; class Cyanobacteriia; order Leptolyngbyales; family Leptolyngbyaceae; genus CAZBTL01. Next base: position 634 of record CAZBTL010000133.1, read on the forward strand.
TAAGAAGTCAATTTGACGGGCTTCGGTTTGGGGGACGTAGGCAAAAAAGGTGGGTCGCTCAGACGTTGCGATCGCAAAGAAGCTGGGCTCCTGGCCAGTCTGAGCATTCAACTGGGTCTCCACCGGCATCAAAGGAATCAGAGGCGCTTCCTTTACCGTACATCCCCCCCTGGCGGCTCCCCCGCCTGACCAGCGGGGTGCGCCCGAAGCTGGCAACTGATACGGGGGTTGCGATCGGCGATATTGGACCTTGGCGGCCAGAAAGGCGCCCATTTCCCAGCGGGGGGAAGGGGAGGGACGAGGCGGCCAACCTGGCGGAAAAGCACCAGCAGATCCAGCCCTGAGACCCAATTCCAGCGCAAGCGGCAGCAACAAACAAGGGAACACCCGATAGTTCATACAAACAACCTGACGATGGGACAGGTGGGTAGAGAAACGGTTGCAGAAAACGATGTCAAAGAAACGGTCTAGATGTCGCCCAAGACAGTGGGGGGGCTAAGCGTCTCCGCCTCACCAGGGATTGCCAACCAGAGTAAAGGCAGCCCAATAGTAGGGGTGGCTCAGGTTACTGTCTTCGGTATTTACCAGGCTGGCAGGCAGGGGGATAGCCCGTTGATGCTGTTGCTCCAGCAGTTTGTCATCGACAACCGTAATCTGGCTGCTCAGCAAGGCGATTTGGGCTTGCCGCAACGCTTCCGATTTAATCGGAGCCTGTTGGAGTTGCTGATAGAACTCGGTAATCAGGGCCAGGGTGCCCAAATCACTGACATACCACAGGCTGCCCAGAACCGATTTCACGCCAGTCTGAACTGCAACACCCGCAAATCCCAGTTCTGCATCCGCATCTCCCAGGGCTGTCCGGCAAGCACTCAGGACCAGCAGGTCCACCGGCGGGTCGCTAAGACCCACCTTGCGCAACTGCTCCAGACTCAGCTTGCCATTCCAAAACTGAATGTAGGAGTTGGCTGGAGATCCCGCCTGAAACTCGCCGTGGGTGGCTAAATGGACAATGCCAAAGGGGGTTTGTTGCCGTTGGGCTTTCAGGTTCTCCAGGGTGAAGTCCTGGTTCAGGAATGACTTGCCTTTCCACAGATCCTGGGCCACTGTGGTAATTTCGGTGGAAACGGCTGGCAGGGGAGGCGCATCGGTAAATTCAGCCGACCCCATGGCCAGTACCTGCACATTGCGCAGATCGACATAGCGGGTGTCGGCCAGACTGAGACTGGGCATCAAACCCAGGCTATATTTCTGCACCAGAAACTGTTGGCCATCATGCAGCGCCGCCACCGGTGTAGATCGCAGACCTGCATCCATCAGGAAGGTCAGGTTTTGCACTTTTCTTTCTTTGAGGGTGGCTTCAATTGGCTGCACCAGAAACTGATACAGGGCTTGAGCCGGTTCTAAATAGCTTTTAGTCCGGACCTTGCGGCGATCGGACACTTCCAGTCGGAACTGGCGCGCCAGCGGCAATACCTTCGCTCTCGTCGCACCGGGAATCCGCACCCGCACCGGATCTTCCTTGGCCGTCACGACCAGCAGCTCTAACTCATCGGTATCATTTACCCCTTCCAGATCAATACCCAAAGCAGCCGTATTGCGGCCTAAATACTGTTCCAGATGGCGGGTAAAGGAGGTTTCCCGTTCTGAGAAGCCAGCGTCTGTGACAAAACCGGGCAAAAACCGGGCATAAATCAACGCCGGTTTAATGCCAGTTGCTTTTTCAATCTCTAACAAAATGGTTTTGGCTTCATCCACACTGCGAATTTGCACCCCAAAACCACCAAACATAGGGGAATTGGGAACATTTGGGGCAGGCTGGACCCGCGGCAAAAAGGTCTGTTGGGAAACATCTGGGGCAACGGTTAGCTTGACCGTAACCGCATTGGAATTAGCAACCCGGTCATCCGCAACCAGGGTGAATGCCTCAATTTCCCCTGCTACGCCAGTTGGCGGCTCATAGCGCAGATTATCCCCCGGCCCAATCAGGGTTCCTGGCGTGACCAGTAAGCCATTGCGGAACAGTTTGCCGCCGGGGGCGATCGCACTCACCCGCAGAAAGGTATTGTCCTGATTGACATCGGTCACCTGTGGATCCAGATCGGCAAAGGTGAAATTGACCGACTGCTTAGGTGGAATCACCGGCAGGCTGGTATTAGCTGCCAGGTTGGGTGGCGTATTGATCGACTGGATGGTAATGCGACTGGGTGTACCACTGGCTGTACCACCATTGGGTAAGACCGGAAAGCTACCCGCCGCAAGGACGGAACCGCCGCCAGCATTCAGCGAACCTACCGTGCCATTGGCTCCGCCAACTCCCACCTCAAAGTTGAGGTTATCTGGGCCACCATCATGCTGGATGGTAATCGAACCAGG
>CAZBTL010000133.1:3106-8792 GCA_964494755.1 uncultured bacterium
TCCCGTTGCCGTCAGGATAACGGGTCCGCCCCCCTGGGCCGGATCAACAGAGGTAACCGTATTCGCCGTCCGAATGTTGCCCACACTGATATTTCCTGGCGACGAGGGACTGCCTGAGGCCGAAAAGACAGCACCGCCCGCGGGGGCAAGGTTAGGGGGATTGTCCAGAGACGAAAGACCGGCCCGCAGAATCAGAGCCCCTTGGGTATTGGGGTTGGTGAGCAACGCAATGTCCGGATCGGCGCCAACAAGGGTAGCATCAGGCCCCGTAATCGTAATGTTGCCAGCGGTAATGCTGCCAAGGGTTTCAACCTTCAGGGCCACGCCCGTATAATTGCCAAACGAAATATCTCCTGTGGAGCTGATGATCGGGTCGTAGAGGCTGACCAGATTTCCAGGCTGACCGGCCAGATTCAGGGCAGAGAAAGTACCGCCACTGGAAAAATGGGCATCCGCAGAAATATTGCCATCACTGATTAAGCTCAGGTTGCCACCACTCTGGAAGGGGGTTTCGGGGTGGTTCAAAGCCAGGATATCGATCGCCTGATTGCCCTGGACGGTGAGATTGCCGCCTGCTTGAGCCAAAAACGGCTGGTCGATGCTATCCCGCACCCGCACCGTATCCCCCGCCTGCAGGGTTAAATCCCCGCTGGACTGTAATTGGCCTTCCACCAGGGTTAAGTTGCGGCTAGCAGCCAGGGTGACAGTCTGACCGCTGGCATTTTGCACCACGGCATCGCCAGGGGAAACAGCTAGTCCCGTGCTGCCCACTTCCACCTGTCCCGTCTGAGTCACCTGTAGCTTGCCCGGATCACCCGCTTCCGCCTGACCTGTCAATAACTGAGGTAAGGTGGCGATCGGCAGGGTCCAGGTTTCCGGCTGGGTCTGTGCCGCGATCGGTTCGACTTCCAGACTCAGAACGGTTCCCGGTTGACTAATCCGTACCCGACTAGTGCCAGGAACAGCCGCCACGGTGATGGTTCCATTCGGCGCAGATAGCTTGCCGGTGCTGGCAACGCTTCCACCCACCAGCGTCAGGGACTGGCCCGGCTGCACCGCCAGGTCACCCTGGTTGGCGATCGCCCCTGGCTGGTTCATGGTGAAGGCAAAGCCGGTGGGGCTGCCGGTCAGATTGGCGTAGTCATTGCTGCCGCTGGCACTGAACCATCTGTCCCCAAAGCCAATGCCATTGGCAGTGGTGGCGGTAAACGACCCTGGCACATCCAAACGGGCATTACTACCAAAGATGATACCGGCTGGATTCATCAAAAACAGGTGGGCATTACTGCCGCTGACCTTTACCAGGCCATTGATGACGGAGGCTTGCCCGCCGGTTACCCGTCCCAGAATGTTGCGCACTTCCGGTCGGGAGATAAAGTTGGCAATCTGATCGGCCTGCAAACCAAAGCGGCTAAAGCTATGGAACAGATTGGCGCGATCGCTGGACGTCTGCCCTCCCTGGATGTCCAGTTGGTTGCCATTGGGAGTCACAATCGTGCCAGTGCCATCGGCCGCTGGAACAATCGCCTGGGCCAGGAGGAGGGGCGGCGGGGTGGGGGAGGCAGGCAGTCGGCTTCCGCCGTGAGCGTCAGCCGAACGGGAGTCGGGAGTCGGGAGTCGGGAGTCGGGAGTGGAGAGTGGGGAGGGTGCAAAGCTCTCCGGAGGAGCAATATTGCTTGCAGAGGCGGAAGAGGGCAGGCTGGGTGTTGGGTGTTGGGTACTGGGTGCTGGGTGCTGCTCACTAACAGCTAAAGGCTGATTACTGATTACTGATTGCTGACCGCTGACCGCTCTTAGAACGATTTCACTCTCCTGGGTCAGATCAGAACTAAGGGCTGACTCCTGACCACTGACCACTGACCGCTGACCGCTGACCGCTGATGGCTGACCGACCGCTGACTCCGGTGGCAAACTCTCCGGTGGCGCAGGAAGCATACTGACGGGTGATTCAACCTGGGCTTCTGGGACGGGCAGATCTGCGGCTGGTGCAGTTGGGCTGAACTCGGCGATAGCAGCAGCATTAGCCTGGGCATCGGGTTGAACAGTCTCAAGACTGGCAGCCGGTTCAACTACAGCGGACTGTGTTTGCTCGGCAACGGTTACATTTGCCTCTGAAGGCAACACCGACTCTGCCAGGGCGGGAGTAGCGGTTACAACAAGCTGGCTCAGACCCAATAATGGCAGACTGGCGATCAGGAGTTCAGAAGCACGATGGTGGGAAGGTGATCGGGCCAACTGGGCCGGTCCCCCTACCGGGAGACTGGTTGCCCACCAAGCCGGTGCAACTGGTTGAGTTCGGTGATGCTCCGGGCGATCGCGCCCTGCTCGACGGGCAGTCGCCAGGGAAATTGCCATTTGACAATAAAATTCTTGCTCCGCCTTACGTTGCCCAGAAAGACTCTGCGGATGAACCCGATAGTGATAGAGCGGTTGGGACAAATGGAAGATTTCCGTTTGCTCGGATAAGCGCAGGCACAGTTCATAATCCTCTGCCAAGTCAAAAGCCGGATTAATTCCACCCACCTGGTGGTAGACCGAACGGCGAATCAACCGAAAGTGAAAGGTCATGAACTGGCTCAACAGCCTGGTTGGCGAGTAAGGCACCTGACAACGACTGCCATACCCCGTCACCTCTCCAGCCGGATTCATCACCAGATAGTCGGTGTAGACCATGCCAATTTCTGGCTGATGCTTCAGAATCGCCGCCGTTTCCTCCAATGCGGTTGGAGCCAGCCAATCGTCATCATCCACCCAGCCCAGATAGCTGCCCCTCGTTGCGGCGATCGCGGCTTGCAAAGCAACCGTATGGCCCTGGTGTTCAGCCAGAAGAACCCGCACTCGTGGGTCCTGATTGGCAAAGGATTGGGCTATTTCCACCGATCGATCAGTGGAGCCGTCTACCCAGACCAACAATTCAAAGTTGGCATAGGTCTGGGCCAAAACACTGGCGATCGCGGTGGCCAAAAAACGTTCGCGGTTATAGGTCGTAATGACAATGGAAACTTGCGGGTTCATGGGGCTTCTGTGGGGAGAAAGGGGGGCTCGATTTTCCTCTGGGCCTTCTCTGGCATTCCGCCAACTGTCCATTGGTCGGAATCTGAGCGTCTGATGCGAGGGCGTCTGATCTGGAAGACAGTGGTATTCCCTGACTTCACCTTGACAGGCAAAAATTCAGGACTTTTTTGAGCATTTTTTACGGATGATCCGTCACTGGCAGCGAATCACTTAGCAACTCCAGGGGATATCACGATTCACCAAGCCACCGTTCATCCGGGCAGATCGAACGGTGGAGGAAATGGCAATTCATTCTTCATTCCAACCTTCCCATGCCCTACCCCATCCCACCAGAAGCATCTCCTGCCGACGCCCCCGTTCTACCAGAGCAATCGCTGCACCAGACCGATGTGGCGATCGTGCGGGCCGATCCCCGCGCCGAAGCCGCAGTTCTGGAACAATCAACGGCGGCTCCACCAGCGCCAACTGCACCGGAAGTCATGCCCGTAGCCAGCCAGTCAGGGGATCGCAGTCAGGATCCAGCCCCCAGCCCCCCCTCTTCCGCCTCTGCAAGCAATATTGCGCCTCCGGAAAGCTTCGCACCCTCCCCACTCCCTACCTCCCCTACCACCCCCACTCTCCACTCCCGTTCGGCTGACGCTCACGGCGGAAGCCCACTCCCCACTGCCCCAGAGAACTTTTCACCAGAACGGCTCACGGTTGCAGGTCAGGAACAATGGTCGAATCTGGAACTCCGGGAAATTAACATCCCATCTGGAGCGCTATCTCTGCAAGCAGCTAAGCCAGACTTGTTTGTGACCCCTTCAAAGCCCCTCCACCCCAATCCTGACCAACCCACCGCGCCTGCTCTCCAGGCCCAAGGTGCAACCACTTCTCCCAATCTGGCTCCTGTTGTACCGGCCCCCCAAACAGTGCCTCCGGAGGAGCGGACTCCACCGATCAAGTCGGTAGAAGTAATTGGCAGTAGTATTTTTGGCCCACCAGAGCTAGATCCCATTACCCAACCGCTCGTAGGCCAATCGGTCACCATCCCGCAGATCCAGGCAGTTGCCGATGCGATTACCCAACTGTATCTGAATGGGGGCTACATCACTTCCTTTGCCAAACCTGTCGCTGGTACGGGCGCAAATGAGATTGTGCAAATCCGGGTGATTGAGGGCCGCATCGAAGAAATTGAAATTGAGGGAAACCAACGGCTGAATCAGGGCTATATCCGCAGTCGGATTGAGTTGGGTTCGGGAACGCCGCTGAACAGTGACCGATTGGAAGATCAACTAAAGCTTTTGCGGGCTGATCCGCTATTCGAAACGGTGGAAGCCAGTTTACGGGCTGGGGACAATCTGGGACAAAGCATTCTGAAGGTGCGGGTGAAGGAAGCCAACCCGTTCATTGGCAAGGTAGAAGTGGATAACTTTTCACCACCCAGCGTCGGGGATGTGGAGTTGGGCACCACCCTGACCTACCAAAACCTGACAGGAATAGGGGATGTGGTCAGCGGCTATGTTTATCCCTCGACAACGGGAGGAGCACTGAACTACGGCTTCAGTTATCAGGTGCCGATCAATCCCATGAACGGGACGTTAGCCTTGAACTATGAGGGGCAAACTAACCGGGTCACCCAGCAACCCTTTGAACAGTTTGGCATTCGGGGCAATTCCAACCAGGTTCAGTTCACCTATCGCCAACCCCTGATCCGCACTCCCCGCCAGGAATTTGCTCTCTCCCTGGGGTTTGCTTATCAGAATGGCCAGACCTTTCTGTTTGATGATTTGCCCTTTCCGTTTGGCATTGGGCCGGATGCGGATGGCAGAAGCATTACCAGCGTGATCCAATTTGGTCAGGACTACGTGCGGCGAGATGTCAGCGGCGCCTGGGCGGTGCGATCGCTGTTCAACTTCGGCACGGGTTTGTTTAACGCCACCTCGAACCCTGGTGATATTCCCGATGGCCAATTTTTCTCCTGGTTGGGGCAATTACAGCGGGTGCAGCAACTCAATGGCGACAATCTGCTGATCCTGCAGGCCGATGTGCAATTGACCCCCAATAGCCTGTTGCCGTCTCAGCAATTCACCTTTGGAGATGGACTGACCATTCCTGGCTACCGCCAAAATGTGCGATCGGGAGACAATGGCTTTCGCTTTCTGATTGAAGACCGCATCACCTTACGTCGCAATGAGGCAGGTGCGTCGGTCCTGCTGCTGGCTCCCTTTGCCACGGTAGGCTCTGTTTGGAACGCCAAAGGCAATCCTAATCTGTTGCCCCGCCAGAACCTACTGGCCAGCGTTGGGGTGGGGCTGATTATGCAACCCAACCCCCGGTTTAACCTGCGCCTGGATTATGGCTATCCCCTGGTGAAACTGAGCGATCGCGGCAATAACCTCCAGGATGCCAGCCTCTACTTCCGGGTCAGCTACAACTTCTAGTCAGCTACAACTTCTAACCCAGTATTCCCTTCCAGGACTGACGCCAGGAGCATTGGGGCAGTCTTGGTAAGCTGTTTACCTGAGTCCTACGGCTCCTTTAGTGGGCTGAAAACGCGAAACTGGACAGATGTCATAAAATGGAACAGGCTCTCGAGCAAGAACGACAGCGGGCAGAGCAAGAGCGGTTGGAAAAGTTGCAATTACTGGAGCGGTTGCGTCAATTGGGGATGGACGTGGATGAGTCTTAG
>CAZBTL010000133.1:8892-12229 GCA_964494755.1 uncultured bacterium
GGACGTGGATGAGTCTTAGATTGAGCGATCGCGCTGCCACCTGCGCTCTCAAATTGGCACCCAGTGTAAGAGCCATAGAGCGATTAAGCGCTGTTTCTTGAATGCCCGCAGGGCTTTTGTCAGTTCGCAGGTCAGGAGCAACCCAAACGCCTCTCGTGCGAATAGCGAAAGCACCTGCGATCAGACTGGACTCCGGATCTCTCCCAAGGGCCAAGCCGACGCTTTCAACTCAGCCAGTCAACCGAACTGGCCAGAAATAAGAAGCCAGCCCAATCCTTTCAGGCTGGCTCCAGTCACTTGACAGTCCGCAATCAGGCAGAATTCCGCCGTTGGTTGGAACCCATTAATATTCCGGCACGGACGGATCAACCTCACGGCTCCAGGCCAGAATGCCACCCTTCACATTGATGCCGGAAATGCCAACCTTCTCTCTGAGGATGCCGATCGCCTTGGCGGAGCGCATACCCGACTTACAGTGGACATACACTTTGTGCCCATTGATCATGGCCTGGATCTTTTCGACTCCTTCCCCATTCTCGATCTCCGGTAGGGGCACCAGCACCGAACCCGGAATCTGGGCAATCTGGTATTCATTGGGATTGCGTACATCCAGCAGGATAAAGTGATCCTGACCATTGTCTAGCAACGCCTTCAACTCCTGAACCGTAATTTCTGCTAGGGCTGCTTGCTCCTGGGCTTCGGCGGCTTTGGCCTGGGGAATGCCACAAAATTCCTCATAGTCCACCAGCTTTTCAATCACCGGCCGCACTGGATTGGGCCGCAGTTTCAATTCCCGAAACTTCATCTCCAGGGCATTGTAGAGCAGCAATCGACCACTCAGGGTAGTGCCTGTTCCCAGGATAATCTTGACCGTTTCGGTGGCCTGAATCACCCCAATCACACCAGGAAGAATGCCCAGCACCCCACCTTCGGCACAAGAGGGCACCAACCCCGGTGGTGGCGGTTCGGGATACAGGTCGCGATAGTTTGGCCCATCCTGGTAGTTAAAGACGGTTGCCTGCCCCTCGAAGCGGAAAATGGAACCGTAGACGTTGGGCTTGTTCAGTAAGACACAGGCATCATTCACCAGATAACGGGTAGGGAAGTTGTCGGTGCCATCAACAACGACATCGTAGGGAGCCATGATGTCCAGCGCATTTTCAGAACTGAGCCGGGTCTCGTACAGATCCACCTGGCAGTAGGGATTGATTTCCAGAATACGGTCCTTCGCAGACTGGATCTTAGGCTTGCCCACCCAGGACGTGCCGTGGATCACCTGTCGTTGCAGGTTGGAGCGATCGACAATATCAAAGTCAACAATGCCAATCCGGCCAATGCCAGCCGCAGCCAGATACAGCAACAGGGGAGAACCCAATCCGCCTGTTCCAATACAGAGTACGCTGGCGGCTTTCAGGCGTTTTTGACCATCCAGGCCAACTTCCGGCAGGATTAAGTGGCGCGAGTAGCGTTCGTATTCTTCTTTGGTTAACTCAATATCATTCAGGTTGGGGTTGAGCATGGTTGTCTCTGCAATAAGAGAAAAAGGCAAGTCACGGCCAGGAAGGAACTGTCTCAACCACTTGGAGCAATTCTGGCTGGAACTGGTGGTTATCGTCCAGGCTCCAACTGAGACAGTCTGTGGCCATTCCTTGTTGAACTGAAACAATCAGGTAGGAGTACTGAGGCCAGGCCAGTTGGCGATCGCACTCCGAAGGCACAGCCGAATGGTCGGGATGGGAATGATAAATCCCGATCACGTCCAATTCCTGACTGCGGGCATGGCGCATTGCCTGCAACAGTTCCTCCGGGGCAATCCAATAGCGGCGAGATTTGGGCAAAGATGGATCGGCATCTAGATCCTCCGCCGCCTGAGCATTCCAGGTATTGGAGGTTGGCCAAACCTGCACCAGCACCTTACAGTCTGGTCCGGTTTTACCTAACAATAAGCCACAACACTCATTGGGGTATGCACATTCGGCATGAGTGTTGATTGCCTGTCGCTGTTCAGCACTGAGGGAGAGCGTCACAACTGGGCTATTTGATGGAGTCAAGTTATTTATTGTAAATCAGGATCAGGCTTGCCACTATTAAATGATGCAGATTTGACCATTTTTCCGATCGCTGAATCTGACGCCACAACAAGCGTACTTCATTCCCTAGCCCATGCCCCAGTTACCTTTCCAATCTGACCTTACGGCCTTGCCTGATCGCCTTCGGCGGATCAGGAGCCAGTGTGTCAAAGAGCTATTACAGTTTCGCCGCGATCGCCTGACGATGGGGCTGGCCTTTCTGTTGCCATTGTTGACCCTGTTAATCTTTGGCTTTGCCATTCGTCTGGAAGCCCGGAACATTCCCCTAGTTGTGCAAGATTTTGATCATAGCCCCCTCAGTCGAACCTACATTGAGCGCTTATTCGCCACCCACCAGTTTCAGCCGGTTCGCTGGCAGGGCAATGATCCCGTAGCCGATGCGCTGGATCCGGGGATCGCCAAAGTCGCAGTGATCATCCCACCGGACTTCAGTCGTCGGCTAAAGCAAGACAAGCAAGCTGCTGTGCAGGTGCTGGTCGATGGCACCGACACCAATAATGCCCGGGTGATTCAGAACAGCATCCAGGCCACCACCCAGTTTTTCCTGACCAACGATGGGTTATGGTCGGTTCAGCCCGCCATTAGACCCCACATCCGGGTCTGGTTCAATCCGGGCCGCAAGGAATCGCTCTACATCGTGCCGGGGGTGTATGCGGTGGTGTTGTGGATCTTTCCCTCGCTCCTAGCGGCGATCGCCATGGTGCGGGAGAAGGAAAAGGGCACGATCCTCCAGGTTTATGCGTCCAGTCTGACTGCCACTGAACTGCTATTGGGCAAGGGGCTGGCCTATCTGCTAGTGGCGTTGTGCGAAGCACTGGTGGTGATAGGGCTGGGCAGCCTGATCTTTCGTCTCAGTTTTGCCGGTGACCCCACCCCTTTTCTGATCGCGACTCCCCTCTACCTTGGCACAGCCGTGATGTTTGGCTTACTGCTGGGGGTGCGATCGGAGAATCAAAATTCAGCCGTTCAGGGTGTGTCTCTGATTGGCTTCGTGACGGCCCTGTTACTGTCTGGATTTATCTATCCCCTCAGCAATATTCCCTTTCCCCTGTCGCTGGTTTCCAACCTGATTCCGGCTCGTTACTACATTCTGGTCACACGAGATGCCTTTGTTCGGGGGACGGGATGGCCGGGTGTCTGGTTGGACTTGATTTTGATCAGCGCGATCGGGCTATTGCTGTTTAACATTACCCGCCACAACCTCAGCCGTATGCAATTGCCAGATTAATGGGGCAATGACAAGCCAC
>CAZBTL010000134.1:0-12175 GCA_964494755.1 uncultured bacterium
GCGCTTTAGCGCTGAAGCGCTGACTACAAACCCTAATTTCTAGAGTTGACGCTGTACTAGGCTGCTTCGGCCCCTTTCAGGCAGCCATTGCTTCAGCCTGATGCGGTAGACGACTCATTCAGTTTACGGTCAGGTGAGGAGAATGTAGTCCTGCTTCCAATTTACGTTAATTTTTCCAAACCATGCTGTCTGATCCTGTTCTTCTGCCGTCGGCCCCATCGTCCTCTACTGGAACCCACTTGCCCCGCCTGGTGTTGCCAACCAAAGGGGGTGGGCTGCCTGCCATCTATGCTTTTCCGCCCAACCGGGACACCCTGGGTGGCACGGCCTATTTGTTGATCCTGCCAGTGGGCAATCTCCTGGTTGACTGTCCGGCCTGGAATGACCAGACCCAAGCCTTTTTACAGCATCAGGGAGGGGTTTCCTGGTTGTTCCTGACCCATCGGGGGGCAATTGGTCAGGTCCGCGCTTTCCAGGAGACTTTCAACTGTCCGGTGATCTGTCAGGAACAGGAAGCCTACCTCTTACCGGGATTAACTGTGACCCCCTTCCAGCAGGAGTTTCTCTTTTCGCCTGAATGTCGGGCTCTGTGGACTCCTGGCCACTCTCCCGGTTCCGCCTGTCTTTATTATCAGGGCTTGGGCGGTGTGTTGTTTTCCGGTCGCCATCTCCTAGCCGATCCGCAAGGAATTCTGCGCCCTCTGCAAACGGCCAAAACCTTTCACTGGCGCAGGCAGTTGGCCAGTGTGGAGCGCCTGATCCAGGCATTTACGCCAGAGACCTTACAGTTCGTCTGTCCTGGCGCCAATATCGGTTTTTTGCGGGGGCAACTGGCGATCGCCGATGCCTACGAAAAATTGACCCAGTGCCAGCAGGAATTTCTATTTCAGCCGTAGCCCAGCGATTTTTTTTGGCAGCGTGTAGGGTAGGAATGGGGGGTATCCCATCAGTCGTCATGCAAAAAGGACAGGATCAGCCATGAGTTTGGTGTGGAGTAAAGTCAGCAAGCTGCTGGGCAGTATTTTCCTGGTTGGCGGTGGAACGGTTTCAGTGGGACTGCTGCTGGGTATTCTGACCAGTCAGGCCAGCGGGTTTCTGTTGGGGTTGCTCTCGACCTTGCTGGTCTTTTTTGGTCTGGCGCCGATCGCCCTAGGAGGGGTGTTGCTGTATGCCAGCAGCCAGGCTCGCCGCCAGGCTTTACGAGAACGCTTCTTCCAACTATTACAGGCCAGTGGCGGTCGCCTCTCTGTGATTGAGTATGCTACGGCCAACTACCTGGAACCCGGCATTGCCCGTCAACAACTGGATGTGTGGGCCAGGGAGTTTGATGCCCGCTTTGAGGTGACGGAAGCAGGCGAAATTTATTACATCTTCACCACCCGTCCAGAGGCCCTGCCGCCAGGCACTGTCTGGGGTGTGCTGGGTCAAAACCTGCGTCAATGGCTGAAAACCACGATTTAACGTTGCAGGCTGCGGGGATCCAGGGCGTCTCGCAATCCATCCCCCAATAGGTTAAAGGCAAGCACGGTCAGCACAATCAGAATAGCCGGGGGCCAGATTAGCCAGGGTTGCAGCACCAGTACCGAGGCATTGGTGGCCAGGGAGAGCATGTTGCCCCAGGAGGGATCGGGCTGCTGGATGCCCAGGCCAATCAGACTGAGGACGGACTCCGCCACGATGAAATCAGGGATGGATAGGGTGGCGGTAATGATAATGTAGGTAGCGGTCTGGGGCAGGACATGGCGCAGAATAATGTACAGCGATCGCCCGCCCATCGCCCGGGCCGCCTGCACAAACTCCTGCTCCTTGATGGACAAGACCTGTCCCCGAATGACTCGGGCTAAGCCGGCCCAGCGGATAAAGGATGTGATGAAAATAATCAGCAAGAAGCGTTGGGCGCTAGTCAAACCAGGCGGCAAAACGGCGGCCAAGGCAACCAATAAATAAATGCTGGGAATCGTCATCAGCACTTCCACCAGACGCATAATGACGCTGTCCAGCCAACCGCCAAAGTAACCGGAAATGCCGCCAATTAACATACCCAGCGGAAAGGCGAGGGCAATCCCGACCAGACCAATACTGAGACTGATTCGCCCCCCAAACAGCAACCGACTGAACTGATCGCGGGCCTGCTCATCGGTGCCCAGCAGGTTCAATTTGCCTTCCCCTGCGGCGCCAAACAACCGCCGAGTGCCAGGAATGCCTGGAAACAGTTCCACTTCCTCAAATTTCGGATTGGTCAGGGACCAGTTGGTTGGCAGAGGCAGTTTAATCTGGAACAGCCGATATTCTGTCCCCTGAACGAAAAGACGAATGGGGGAAGGCTTACTGCGGTCTACAATCAGTTCGCGATCGCCGGTTTTCAGGTCCACTGGTCCCTGGGTCGTGGGATAAACATGGGGGCCAATGAACTGACCAGCCTGATTGGTCCAATAAATCTGGGTGGGCGGCAATAACGCGCCATCAATCTGAGAGGCGTAGGGATCGTAGGGAGCAAAAAATTCCGCCCCAATTACGGCCAAATAAAACACTAGCAGGAGCATAGCTCCGAACCAGGCCAGCGGATTTTTCTTCAGTCTTTGCCACCAATTCATAGCCTGTCCAGCCCAACAGAAGAAGGATTGCCCTATGACTTATCCAATATCAGGCACTTCGGCTGAAATGGCAATCGCTTGAGGTTGAGGCTGCAAGCAGCAGCAGAGGCAAGGATTACTGCTGGTCGAAGGGGGGCGACCTGTGATGACCAAGCCTTTCAAGCGGCAGTGAACCCAGGATGCAACGATTTGTGTCTACCGCATTGATTTATTTATTATATGAGTGTATAGTGATATATACAAAAAGCAGTCTGTACAGTGTTTCTGGGAGGCGGCATGGTGAAATCAATCGGTTCCAGGCGGTTCAGACGGCGGCAATGGACCTTGAATCAGTGGGTGCGGTTGGTGGCTGGAGGCGTGGTCTTGTTAAGTCTGCTTCTGGCAACCTTGGTGAACCCCTACTGGCTGCTATTAACGGCATTTGTTGGTTTAAACCTGGTGCAATCAGCATTTACCAACTGGTGCCCGTTGATCACGCTTTTGCGGCGGTTGGGAGTGCCAGAGGAGTGAAGAGGCTGGGGGAGCATCCCCCAAATCCTGACTGAAAACTGAAAACTCGCTTTGGGGGAATGGTGATTATGGCTCATGTTGTTGTGATTGGGGCTGGATTGGGAGGACTGCCAGCAGCCTATGAAATACGGCATACCCTGCCGAAGGAGCACCAGGTAACACTGATTTCCAACCGGCCAACATTTACCTTCGTGCCGTCATTGCCCTGGGTGGGCCTGGGGTTGCGATCGCTGAACCGGATTCAGTTGGATATCAGCAAGATTGTGCCCAAGCACGGAATTGGCTGGATTCATGGTGCGGTAACGGCGATTAATCCTCGCACGCGCAAGCTTTCAGTAGGCGACCAGACCATTGACTATGACTACGCCGTCATTGCCACGGGCCCAGAACTGGCGCTGGATGCCCTGCCAGGGTTAGGGCCAGAAACCGGCTATACCCAATCGGTTTGTAACCCACACCATTCCTTGTTGGCTCGGGAAGCCTGGGAAAAATTCCTGCAAGATCCAGGCCCGATAGCAGTAGGAGCAGCACCGGGGGCCAGTTGTTTTGGTCCAGCCTACGAGTTTGCCCTACTGGCTCACCACGTGCTGAAGCGGAAAGGCTTGCGTAAGCAAGTGCCGATTACTTTCATCACCTCCGAACCCTACGCCGGACACCTAGGTATCGGCGGTATGGCCAATTCCCGCTGGTTGGTGCGCAAGTTCCTGGCCGATCGGGAAATCGAACTGATGGAGAATACTGCGATCGCTCGGTTTGAACCGGACACAATCCATCTGGTGGATGGCCGTACCGTACCGTTCAAATACGCCATGTTCCTACCTCCCTTCCGGGGGCCCCAGTTTTTGCGCGAAGCGGAAGGCTTGACTGACGCCAAGGGCTTTGTTCCGGTCCTGCCCACCTACCGCCATCCCGATTTCCCCTCCATTTTTGCTGTGGGGGTCGTGACCCAACTCAAACCGATTGAACAAACCCCGATTCCCATTGGAGTACCTAAGGTTGGCCAGATGACTGAGGCCATGGTAATGGCCGCCGCCCACAACATTGCCCGCGATCTGGGCGTCCATTCTGGGGCTGAACTGGTTCCCACATTGCAGGCGATCTGTTTTGCCGACTTTGGCGACACAGGGGCGCTGTTCCTGGCTGATCCCTTACTGCCAGATCCGGCGACGGGAGAACGGCGACGGGCCTTCACCGTGGAGGGTCCCTGGGTTTCTTGGACGAAGACCGGCTTTGAGAAGTACTTCCTGGACAAGATGCGGATGGGGTGGTCCATGCCCTGGTTAGAGCGGATGATCCTGCAAGCCATCAGACTGCCCCTGGTAGAGCCAATCTCTCCTGAACTGAGTGCCAGTCTGGGACATTAAACCGGGATAGATAACTCCTGCTGGGACCAGCTAAAGATTTTTAGGAGGATCACTCAATGAACAAGATTGGCGTTTTGGTCGCAACCCTATCAATTTCGCAGCAGTAACAGAACGCTATGGAAATTGCACTTGATCCCAATGAGTTAGAAGGGCTGGCAAGTCGCTTTAAGGTTCTCTCAGAACCAGCCCGGTTACAGATCCTGTCGGTGATTTGCGATCAAGAGCGGAGTGTCCAGGAAATTTGCGATCGCACCGGACTGCACCAGGGCAACGTGTCCAAGCACCTGCGCCTGATGAAAGATGCGGGGGTGGTGGCCTGCCGACGGGAGGGAGTATGGCGCTTCTACCGAGTCGTGGACCTGGAATTGCTTAACCTCTGTACCCATGCCCGCCAGTCCCGATCCAGGGCATCACCTAACGATGATCCGACATTAGCAAAAGACAATGCCTGACCGGTCAACAGTGCCGGTTGTGTCCCAAGGTGTGATTACCTGAAGACTTTGCCCGTGGGCTAGTGTTCTGTCAAACCCTAATTTTAAGGTGAACCCATTGGCTCGTAGTCGGCGCTTTAGCGCTGAAGCGCTGACTACAAACCCTAATTTCTAGAGTTGACGCTGCACTAGCAATAGTTGAAAGTTATCCTTTAGTCAGGAGTGAATCGATGACAGACCTGTTTTCACCGGAATGGATGCAAAGCTTTGGTCAACAGTGGAATCGTGAACCAGAGTTGGCCGATGCTTTAGCCAAAATACACTTTAACTCCGTGATTGGCTATGGATTTGAACATGAACCAACCCCCCGCGGTGTCCTGGAGGTGGTGGATGGTCGGGTTGTCAGTGCGGGAGCTTATACCGGCCAGCCTTTGAACTGGGATCTGCGGGCCGATCGCGACCACTGGCAGAAGTGGTTAAAACAGGGGTTGAACATGATGGGCCTCAGCATGGCCTACATGACCCGCAAACTGCAGTTTCGGGTAGGGGATTACGCAGCCATGATTAAAGACCCTCGGATGGCTGGTCCCTTTATTAAGTCCTTTGCGGCCATGGCCAAAGTTTAGTAACCCATGCCAGCGTTGGGTCGCCCTAGGGAAGCAATCTACATACTGCAGCCCAAACAACGATCTTCTTCACGGTTCCCACTTGCTGATTGCCGATCAATCTCTTAAGCTAAAACTCCTTCATGAAAACTAAAGCTAAGCAAAAACAAAAGTCCCAACTCATCGCTTTGACTCCGGCCCAACTCCAGACTCGCCAGGCCCAACTGACAGTGGTGGATGTGCGAGGGTGGCTGGAATATGTGATGGGCCACATTCCTGCAGCCCGACGCCTGAGTC
This sequence comes from uncultured bacterium, assembly GCA_964494755.1. Classification (GTDB taxonomy): domain Bacteria; phylum Cyanobacteriota; class Cyanobacteriia; order Leptolyngbyales; family Leptolyngbyaceae; genus CAZBTL01. Next base: position 5,802 of record CAZBTL010000134.1, read on the forward strand.
GGAATCAGATTCTCAAGCAAATTCCTAAAGATCAGGCGATCGCGGTGACCTGTTTGTCTGGCAGCCGCAGCCAGATGGCGGCCCAATGGCTGATCAGCCAGGGATATCAGAAGGTTTACAACCTGCAAGGTGGTCTGTTTGCCTGGAGTCAAGCAGGCTATCCAGTCAAGCGGGGCTTGGGTTAGGTGAGTTTCCCAACAGAGCAGGAAGGTTCTATGACACACGCAACATCTGAACAACTGGCCCCGACCAAGAACCGCTTTCCCAAGGCCTCTCCTAAAAATCTGGGTTTGCTGGCGGGCGGCCTGATCCTCCTGGCGGGTGGCGTTTGGGCCATCCAACAAAGCATGAGGCATTCTACGACCGAATCCGCAGCGATAACGGACGTCCAACCACCGCAGGTGGAAACCCTGACGGTGACTCCCAAAGTGACGGCCCAACAGGTGGAACTGTCGGGAACGATCCGGTCTCCAGAACAGGCGGTACTATCTACCCGGGTGATGGGCCGGATCACTTATTTGCCATTTGAAGCGGGCGATCGGGTTCAGAAAGGCGAGGTGATTGCCCGCATCAATGTGACAGACATTGCCGCCCAGACCAATCAGGCCAAGTCGGGGGTGCTGCAGTCGGAAGCCGAACTGGCTCGAGCCCAGGCAACCCTGAGCCAGTTGGAATCCCAGCGGCTGGAAGCCCAGGCCTCTCTCAAATTGGCTCAGATTGAACAGGCCCGCATGGCCAAACTGCGGATTGAAGGGGCTGTAGCCCAGTCCCTGCTGGATCAGGCCAACACCAACCTGGATGTGGCCAAAGCGCGGGTGGCTCAGGCCGATTCGGCAATTAGTCAGGCCAAGGCCGCGATCGCCCGTACCCAGGCCGCCATCAGACAAGCAGAATCAGCGGTCACATCGGCAGCCGTCAGTGAAAGCTATGGCACGATCACGGCGCCGTTTAACGGGGTGGTGACCCAAAAAATGGCCTACGAGGGAGAGATGACCACCCCCGGCACCGCTCTGGTGAAATTAGAGAATCCCGACCGGCTGGAACTGGAAATTTCTGTTCCGGAAGACAACTTGCGCTATGTCCAGGTGGGCCAGCCCGTCAAGGTCCGGGTGGATGCAGTTAATCGGACATTGGACTCCCGAATTCAACAAATTGTCCCAGCGGCGGACCCCAACTCCCGTAGTTTCCTAGTCAAGATTCCCCTGAGTAACCCTGGCAACCTGATCTCCGGCATGTTTGGCCGCCTGGAGTTGCCGACTGCCGAAACCCAGAAGGCCATCATGGTACCCACCAGTGCCATTCTGCGCCGGGGCCAACTGGAGGGCGTCTATGTCCTGACCGCGGGTGCAAAGCCAGACCAGGCAGTGGCAACCCTGCGCTGGGTGAAGACCGGCAAAACCCGCAATGACCAGGTGGAAATTACCTCTGGTCTGTCTGCCGGCGATCGCGTGGTGATCCGCCCGATTGCCCAACTGAGTGATGGCCAGTCGGTGGTTGTTAAATAGCGGTCAGCGGTCAGCTATCAGCGGTCAGCGGTCAGGTTTTGGGTGCTGGTTTTTGGGTTTTGGTTACTGACACCCGCCACCTAACATCCGACCCCGCTTCACAATTTCCTCAAGCTGTTTCGATATAACCAGAGAATCGAGGGTTTCAATGTCCGTGCCTTTCTGATGCAATCACGGATGGAGGACGGTATGAACGGTTTTACCATTGTGCTAGCCATTGCGTTCTGGGTGATGTTGGCGGTCATTGCGGTGGTGAACGGGTATATCGCTCAGGCGTACTTCGCGCCTAGATTTGGTGAGTATGCCACCCATGTCTACAAAAGTGTGGCGGCGATGCTGGCGATTTTTGCCCTGGCTGGGTTCTATGCCCAACTGACCCAGGGCCCAGCCTGGGTGGTGACGGCTTTTAGCGTTGGCCTGCTCTGGATTGGCCTGACAACGGCTTTTGAATTTCTAGTTGGCCACTATGTTTTCGGGCATTCCTGGGATACCTTGCTGGCTGACTACCGGGTGTGGGAAGGCCGGCTGTGGCTGTTTGTGTTAATCGCAACGGCGATCGCCCCTTTATTGATGGCCCGCTTGCTGAACCCCTAAAGCCATCGTTTTTTCCTCTGCGTTCTGGCGTTGCCATGCCACAGCGGTGGGACCGGAGGAGCGAAGGCAATCAACGATAGAGTAAAACGCACTTCCCCATGACTGATTCAGACATGCTCCATTCCTCCCCCCCATCCCACAAATTGGGATTTGTGGGCAATTTGGCCAAACGGTTTATTGATTCCAAGTTGACGCCGTTGATTATTCTGGTGTCCCTGCTACTGGGCCTGGGGGCAACCTTCATCCTGCCTAGAGAGGAAGAACCCCAGATCACGGTGCCAATGGCGGATGTGTTTGTCCAGATGCCAGGGGCGACCGCCAAGGAAGTGGAGCAGCGGGTCACCTTTCCGATGGAGAAGCTGATCAAGGAATTGCCAGGAGTGGAATATGTCTACTCCACCTCCCGGCCGGAATCCAGCCTGGTGATTGTGCGGTTTTATGTGGGGCAAGACACCGATGATGCGATTGTCCAGCTTTACAACAAGCTCTATGCCAACTTTGACAAAATTCCAGCGGGGGTCTCGCAACCGCTGATTAAGTCCCGCTCGATTGACGATGTGCCCATCTTGACCCTGACTCTGTGGAGCGACCAGGCCAACGGGTTTGAGTTACGTCAGATTGCCGCTCAACTGGATGAGCAGATCAAGCAGGTGCCGGATGTTTCCGAGACGACAATCATCGGCGGACAACGGCGGCAACTGCGGGTGGAACTGGACCCAGCCCGGCTGAATGCCTTTAATCTCACCCCGCTGGAAATTTCCCAGGCGCTGCAGGCCCAGAATATGGAGTTGGCCAGTGGTTCCCTCAGCCAGGGAAATCAATCTTTCCTGGTGCGGACCCAAAGTTTCATTCGCTCGGCCGAGGATGCCCAGAGTTTGGTGGTGGCAGTGTCCAATAACCAGCCGGTTTACCTGCGGGATGTGGCCAGGATTACCGATGGACCAGAGGAACCAGCCAGCTATGTGTTTTATGGACAGGGAGTCGGGAGGCGGAAGCTAGAAGCCAAGAGCCAGGAGCCGGGAGCCAAGAGTCAGGAGGCGAAGTCACCGCTGTTGGGGGAAATGGATGCGGTGACCATTGCCATTGCCAAACGGCATGGGGCCAATGCCATTCAGGTGTCCCACCGGGTGCTGCATAAGATTGAACAAATCCGCCGCAACTACATTCCCCAGAATATCCATTTGACGGTGACGCGGGACTACGGCGAAACAGCCGCCGAGCGGTCTAATGAACTGCTGGTGCACATGGGAATTGCCGTCATCTCGGTCACCATTCTGATGTGGTTTGCCCTGGGCAAAAAAGAAGCCATCATTGTGGCGGTTTCCATTCCCGTCACCCTGGCTCTGACCCTGGCCAGCTTTGTGGCTTATGGCTTTACCCTTAACCGGGTCACCTTCTTTGCCCTGATCTTCTCCATTGGCATTCTGGTGGACGACGCGATCGTGGTGGTGGAAAACGTCGGTCGCCATCTGCAACTGCCTGAGAATAAACAGCGACTGCAACAGTCCAGCAACCGCCGCAAAACCCTGCAACAGATCATTTTGGAAGCGGTGGACGAGGTGGGCAATCCCACTATTTTGGCGACCTTGACCGTGATTGCGGCGATTCTGCCCATGGCCTTTGTCGGTGGCCTGATGGGTCCCTATATGCGGCCCATCCCCCTGGGCGCTTCCGCTGCCATGATCTTTTCCATGCTGGTGGCCTTTATTGTGGTGCCCTGGACCACCCTACGGGTTTATGCGGCGGCCAAAAGCCTGTCCCATGGGCATGAGCAGGAAGATGCCCTGAGTCGGCTCTACCGTCGCTTCATGTATCCCCTGATCCACTATCCCCGTCGGGGCACCACCTTTCTGGTGGCGACGGCCCTGGCGCTGGTTCTGGTGGTGGTGGGACTGGCGGGCTTGCGCCTGGTGGTTTTGAAAATGCTGCCCTATGACAATAAGAGCGAGTTGCAGGTGGTGCTGAATTTGCCAGAAGGCACCACCCTGGAGCAAACGGCTCGGGTCACCCGCGAGATGGGGCAATACCTGGCTACGGTGCCGGAGGTGACGGACTATCAGAGTTATGTGGGCACGGCATCACCCTACAACTTCAATGGCCTGGTGCGTCACTATTTCCTGCGTTCTGGTCCTAATGTGGCCGATATTCAGGTCAACTTTTTACCCAAGGGCGATCGCAAATTACAGAGCCATGATCTGGCCAAAACCATCCGGCCCCGCCTGAAGGAAATTGTCGATCGCTACAAGGGCCGCATCCAGGTGGCGGAAATTCCACCTGGTCCGCCGGTCTTGCAAACCCTGGTGTCGGAGATCTACGGTCCGGATTACGGCGGTCAGATTGAACTGGCCAAGCAGTTGCGCCAAGCTTACAAGGACACACCTGGCGTGGTGGATGTGGATTGGTATGTGGAAGCGCCCCAGACCGACTATCGCCTCACCATCGATCGGGAAAAGGCAGCATTGAATGGCATTTCGCCAGCCCAAATCTCCGAAGCCCTGCAGATTGCCCTGGCCGGGCGTCAGGTAGGACTACTGCATGATGAGAACGCCCGCGAGGATGTCACTATTAATTTGCGCTTTAGTCCAGCCAGCCGCACCACCCTGGAAGATCTCAAGTCCCTCAAACTCAAGGGACCCAAGGGCAATCTGGTGCCTCTGAGTGAGCTGATTGACACCGAAACCAGCACCCTTGACTACAGCATCTATCACAAGAACTTGCAGCCGGTGGTTTATGTCACGGGCGATGTGGCGGGCCGAGTGGAAAGTGCAGTCTACTCCATGCTGGATCTGCAACCGAAAATCGCCCAGTTGGCGAAACAGAGTGGTTTCCCCATTTCGGTCTATCTGACCCAACAGCCGCCGACCACTGAAACCTATGGCATGAAGTGGGATGGGGAATGGCAGGTGACCTACGAAGTGTTCCGCGATCTGGGTCTGGCCTTTGCCGTGGTGCTGGTGCTGATCTATGCCCTGGTGGTGGGCTGGTTCCAGTCTTTCCTGACGCCGTTGGTGATTATGGCGGCCATTCCCTTCTCTCTGGTGGGCATTATGCCAGCCCACTGGCTGATGGGGGCTTTTTTCACCGCTACCTCGATGATTGGCTTTATTGCCGGTGCTGGGATTGTGGTGCGGAATTCGATCATTTTGGTGGACTTCATCGAACTGCGGTTGAAGGAAGGCATGCCCCTGGAGGAAGCCGTGATTGATGCCGGTGCCGTGCGCTTCCGACCCATGTTGTTAACAGCGCTGGCGGTGATTGTCGGTTCGGCCATTATCCTGACAGACCCCATCTTCCAGGGCTTGGCCATCTCCCTGATGGCCGGGGAAATAGCTTCTCTGCTGCTGTCGCGATCGGCGGTGCCCATTATGTATTACAAGCTTTGGCGGCGGAAGTATAGCCAACCCCACCCAACAACGCCAGAGCCGATAGAAGCCGACGCACCCGAACCATCTCTGCCAGAACATTCCGAGGTTTAACACCCAGACTTCAGGACACAGGTTGGGACTCACTGGCCAGAACAACTGGAGCATGGTCTGGCTCACCAGTAGTCGGGGGTTTCTGGGACTGGCCAAAGGCAAGGCGGAGAAACGGTGGCGCCAGGAAGGTCGTCAGAATCACCATGATAATGATGGAAACTTCTAGGGGCTTATCTAAAATGCCGCTGGCCGAACCAATGCCAGCAAACACCAGACCCACTTCTCCTCGCGGAATCATACCTATCCCGATCGCCAGACGGTTAATGCCAGGTTGACCAAATACAGCCCAACCGGTGACCAGTTTGCCCAAAATGGCAACCACCATCAAAAAGGCAGCAATCAACAGGCCAGCTCGATTGTCCGGCACCGCTGGATTCAGCACTCCCAAATCAGCCCGGGCACCAACCGTGACGAAGAAAATAGGCACCAACAGATCGGCAATCGGCTTAACCAGTGCATCCAGCTCATTCCGAGCATCGGTTTCATCCAGTACCAGACCCGCAGCAAAAGCTCCCAAAATCGCTTCCAGGTGGATGGCATTGCCCAGGAAAGCCATAAAGAAGGCAAAGATAAAGGCGGGAATGACAATGTTTCCCCGGGTTTTCAATTTTTCTACAATGGCGACAAAAGTTTGATTAAAAATGCCGCCTAACAAAATGGCGCCGATCAAGAAGGCAGTTGCACTGACGATCAAATAAATTACATTGGCAACATCAATCTCGCCGGTTTTGGCTAGACTAGCGACGACCGCCAGAACAATAATTCCCAGGACATCATCAATCACCGCCGCACCAACAAT
>CAZBTL010000135.1:0-12080 GCA_964494755.1 uncultured bacterium
TCCCGCTCTGGGAGAGGGATTTAGGGTGAGGGCTACGAAAGTGGGATGCACCCGAAGCTGATCCTTCCCAGTCATCGCTATTTGAAGCTAATTGACCAAACTGACCTGAAACCAGGTAAGAGCCGATAGGAATAACCTGTATTCTCTCCTGTATCCAGATTAGCCTGTGCAACTGATGACTGACAGTGAGGTAGGGAGAGTGTTGCTCTGTATCTGAGTCTGTATCTAAGTAGCTGAGGGTGTTGACAGTGGACTCTATCTGTCCAGGGGCAAACTCTCATTTCTGATCTAAGTATAGATACTTATGCAAATGCCTTGCAAATTCGTAATTTCTCTACAATATGGAATCTAAGATGGAAAGCCAGGAGGAATGGATGTCAATTCGGGAGCCTTAGCCGTAATGTCGATGATATGAATTCGGGGGGACTGTTAACCGTCCTGATTCATTAGCAGTCTTGGATCAAGCCGATCTGGCAACGCTACTGCATCTCCTGTCCCAGAAACAGATTCAACCCATCATTGCCGATCGCCTGCCGCTGGCTGAAGCAGCCTATGCCCATGAGTTACTGGAGCGAGGGGCCGTGACTGGCAAACTGGTGCTGATTTGTGATCCATCGATCGCAGGCTGATGGCCCAACGACCTGTCCTGTCACCTTACCCGAAACCCAACTCAGAATGGGGGACAGTCGACCCCAAAAATTGCAGAGGGAGAAATCCTCTCTGCAATCAGAAACTGATTCGTTGTTGCCAGGGAATCTGGGCGATCGCTAGAAAGAGTCCAGATCGAGGGCTTGCGAACCACCCCGTTCCAACTGCGCCAGAAGCCTGCCCAATTGGGTCCAGACTAACCAGGCAATGAACATGGTTAGGGGCAGGGAAATGGCATAGGCGATTTTAGTCGGAAAGCCGAAAAATTCTACTCCAGAGGCCAGGAATACGACGACGGCTGAAACAATTCCCAAATAGGGGACTTTCAGAGAAGTGCCCTGTAAGGTGGCCAAGGTCCGGGACGAGCGACTTTTGGACCATTCCATGACCGACTGCCTTAAAACGGCATCGAATGCGACACCGGAGGCAATACTGGCCAGTAAAGAAGCAATAAGGAGAAAGTAGGGTGGATCAGTGTACACAGATGATAAACCTCGTCAGGTCAGGGACTGGGGACTCATTTCTTTTGAAAAGCCATTGCTGATGGTAGCAAAGAAGCGGTACTGGCTGCAGAGAACTCGGCCAGGACTCCCAGGGCGGCGTTAAACAGTCTGCTGGGTTGCAGATCGTCTTTAATCAGGTTCCACAGCCGCTGGACTTCTTCTGTATGCAAGCGATCGTCCTCGGTTAGGGCAATTAACAACTGGCGACGGAGAAACTTGCCTTCATCGGACAGCAGGAACTGTAACCCCATTTGCGCCGTGGGCAGCAGATCAAAATTATTATCCGTGCGGGCAATGCGAATCAGGTTTTCCAGGCGCTGCCACTGGAATCTGCCATCCTTAAACAACACTTCCAATAATCTGCGGCGCAGTTGGGGCGATTCACCTGTCAGTAGGCGCTTAGCCACATAGGGATAGGCAATTTCGACAATCTTAAAGTCGGGGTTAAGGGTCAGGGCCAGTCCTTCCTGGGTAACCAGCGAACGGATGATCAGGGCAAACTTGGCCGGGACTCGAAAGGGATATTCATACACCAGTTCTGAGAAGCGATCGGTGATGGTCTTGAAGTTAAAGTCCTTGACACTTTCACCCATGACCTCGCCCAGGACTGTTTCTAAAGCCGGAATAATGGGGCGAATATCCGTATCTGGGGTTAGAAATCCCAATTTGATAAAGTCGCTGGCCAATTCGACATAATCCTGATTAATCAAATGGACAACCGCATCAATCAGCGATTCCTTGGCGCTTTCTTCCAGTTGGTCCATCATGCCAAAGTCGATATAGGCCATCTGAGTTCCCAGCGGTTCCGGGCGAGAATTAGGCAAAGATTGCCCACCTACAAGGCACTGGGGAGCCACGGCAAACAGATTGCCAGGATGGGGGTCAGCATGAAAGAAGCCAAATTCCAACAGTTGGCGCAGTCCAGAGGTGACTCCAATTTCAATCAACGCATTGACATCCATTCCTTCCTGGCTGATTCGTTCGGCATCAGTCAGCTTGAAGCCATGAATCCACTCCAAGGTCAGGACCCGGCGACTACTATAGCGCCAGTAAATAGAGGGCACTTTGACCGTTGGATCATCCCGAAAGTTGGTGGCGAATCGTTCAGCATTACGGGCTTCATTTAAATAGTCAATTTCCTCAAACAGTTTGACGCCAAACTCATCCACAATCAGCGTCAGATCATGCCCCAGATTGAGGGGCAGCCAGGGTGCCATCCAGCTAGCGGCCCACCGCATCAGGTACAGATCCAGGGTTAAAACTGGCAGCAGATTGGGGCGCTGAACTTTGACTGCAACCTCTTCTCCACTGTAGAGGCGAGCCCGATAAACCTGGCCCAAACTGGCGGCAGCAACCGGTTCGGGTGAGATTTGGGAATAAACGTCTTCGACCGGACGATCCAGTTCCGATTCGATGATATTGAAGGCAACTACGTTGGAGAAGGGCGGCAACTGATCTTGCAGTTTAATGAGCTCTTCCAGAAAATCCTTGCGGACCAAATCGGGTCGAGTCGAGAGAGCCTGTCCAACTTTGATAAAAGTGGGCCCTAGGTCTGTCAAAATGTGGCGCAGTTGCTCAGCTCGCTTAACTTTATTCAGGTCTACCTGGTCCAGCCATTCATCCCATTTCAGCCCCAGACAAAAGAGCAAGAATGTCACCAGAATCCTAGTTGCCCGCCAGATGGCCTGTAAGGGGCGATAACGATAAAACCGGGCAATAGCGGCTGCATCGTAACGCTTCAATTGAGCAAGGGGATGTTGACCCACGTGTTTTATTTACCTCTCAGAATAGAAAATCGCAAGCCGAACCTTCGCGGGAGCCTTTGCGATTCTCCATGCCATCAAAGTCAGGGTCAGAATCACCGAGCCCCCAATCCATATCAACATCTCAACCGATCAGATTTCGGTTCTGCATCATTCCAACTGATTATCTTTTTATTAAGATAATCATAAATATAGTATATAAAACTACAAACAATCTCGGCCAGGGTGGATGAGGTCAATCGATTTTCACCGTCAAATCCATGTCTGCCTATCTATCACCGACTGATTAGCTCTAGCTGGCTGGAGCAGCGCCGGTCAGACTTTGATGACATGGCTTCGGAGAGAGGGGCTGAAGGTCGGAGTGGTTGGTTCGAGGGGACACTGCAATCGCATAGACACAAACCGTGACCCAATTTAATCTTTGTTTAACTCTTCCTTAAGAGAAGCTGCAGTTTTACTACCTGGCCCATCACCCGCCACAAAATGAAGCTGTAGTTCTCCAGTTACATCGCAATTCTACTAGGTTGTTGAACAGGGCTGTGCTGAAACCCTTTCCAATCAGGGATTTTGCATCTTGGCTTGTTTATGTCTGCTGTTGAATTGCTCTGTCTGGCACTACTGTATTGACTGGCTTGAATCCGGTCTGCAGGTTATCCATGCTCTAGTGCCGGCGGGCCAGCCGTTCTACCATTTTTGCTGGTGAGGAACGATATGAGTGAAAACGTTTTGTCGGGTACCCGAAACGTGGCGATCGTGGGTCCCTATCTCAGCGGTAAAACAACATTACTGGAAAGTATGTTGTTTGTAACTGGAGCCGTAACCCGTAAGGGCCGGATACAAGATAAGAATACTGTGGGGGACAGTGCTCCAGAAGCCCGCGATCGCCAGATGAGCGTGGAAGTTAATGCCGCCGCCATAGCATATGACGGTGTTCATTTTACTTTTCTCGACTGTCCTGGTTCAGTTGAGTTTGCTCAGGAAGGGTTGAATGCTCTGGTTGGGGTGGATGCGGCTGTCGTGGTGTGCGAACCCGTTGCTGATCGGGTTCTGACTCTGGCTCCATTGTTCAAGTTTTTGGATGACTGGCAAATTCCCCATCTGGTGTTTATTAACAAGATGGACCGGGCCGATGTGGATTTTATCGATGTCTTGCAGGCGTTGAAGCAGGTCTCCAGTCGTCCGTTGGTGGCTCATCAATATCCCATCGGACGGGGTGAAAAGTTGGTCGGGTTTATTGATTTGGTTACAGAGCAAGCCTATCACTATCATCCAGGGGCTCCGGCAGATCCAGTACCCCTGCCAGAGTCGCTGCGGGAACAGGAGAAAGCCACCCGCATGGAAATGTTGGAAACGCTGGCGGAATTTGATGATCACTTGCTGGAAGAATTATTGGAAGACATTGACCCACCCCAAGATGAGATTATTCAAGACCTGAAGATGGAATTAGGGGCCGATCAGATTGTGCCGGTTTTTGTTGGAATGGCCGATCGCGACTTTGGCGTCCGCCCCTTGCTGCAAGCTCTGCTGCGGGAAGCCCCGAACCCTGAAGTAACAGCAGAAAACCGGGGTGTAAATTTGTTAGGTGACGATGTGCTGGCCCAGGTGCTCAAGACCTACTACACGCCGCAGGGTGGCAAGCTCTCGCTGGTGAGAGTTTGGAAGGGCACCTTGACGGATGGCATGACCCTGAATGGAGTGCGGGTTGGGGGAATCTATAACCTGTTCGGTCAACAACAGCAGGGGGTGAATAGTGCCACTGCGGGGCAGATCGTCGCCCTGGGACGCATGGAAGGCATCAAAACCGGCGATACCCTGGTTGCTGGCAACACGCCTCCCTCTGATGAGTTACCCCGACCCACCCATATTGCGCCGGTATTTGCCCTGGCGATTCGGGCCAAGAACCGGAATGACGAGGTGAAGCTGACGAGTGCCTTGGGGAAACTCCTGGAGGAAGATCCATCCTTGGCCTGGGAACAACATGGTGATACCCATGAAGTGATTCTCTGGGGGCAGGGAGATATTCACCTGCAAGTGGCCATGGATCGGTTGCAACGGAAGTACAATCTGCCCATGCTGACCCATCCACCGCAGATTCCCTATAAGGAAACAATTCGCCGGGCGGCATCAGCCGTTCATGGTCGTTACAAGCATCAAACTGGCGGACATGGTCAGTTTGGCGATGTCTATCTGGACATTCAGCCTCTGGCCAGAGGAGAGGGCTTCAATTTCAAGGAAACCATTGTAGGCGGTGTGGTGCCCCGACAGTATATTCCGGCGGTGGAAACCGGCGTCCGTGAATACCTTAGCCACGGACCATTAGGGTTTCCAGTAGTGGATGTTGCGGTGACGCTAACCAATGGTTCGTACCACACGGTGGATAGTTCTGAACAAGCCTTTAAGCAGGCGGCCCGGTTGGCGATGCAGGAAGGCATGGCCAAATGTGAACCGACGCTGCTGGAACCGATCCTGAATGTGACGGTTTCGGTGCCCAATGACTTTACCTCAAAAGTGCTCAGGTTGGTCAGTGGACGGCGGGGCCAGATCCTGGGTTACGACGCCAAGGAAGGCTGGTCTGGCTGGGACCAGATTGCAGCTCACATTCCCCAGGCTGAAATGCATGACCTGATTGTGGAATTGCGATCGCAGACGATGGGGGTTGGCTTCTTCAACTGGCAGTATGACCACCTGCAAGAAGTGCCAGACAAATTGGCCGAAAAGGTGCTGGCCAGTGCCAGTAACGGCAAGTAAATCGATTGGGTTAAGTTGGTCAGTCTGAAATCATCGTGATCGCCCTTTTTAAGCGGGGTGATCACGATTTTTTGCGGGTTCCGGTCATCTGGATAAACATCAGGTTGAACACTGAGATCAAGGCTGGCTCAACAGTCTGGAGTCACCCGTTATTGCCCTATCGTCTGAGATCAGACGCAGATCAAAAGCATATTGTCAGTTTGCGATCGCCCTACCGACCTGGGAAGTTGATAATGCTGGCTTATGGATTGCTTTATCTAATAAAACTTTACAAAATAAAGCCGAAGCCAACAATAATAGTAGGGAGTAGATAAAACCGTTACAGAAATAACCGTTTAATGTTGCGGGAGGTATGCCATGGTTGCACTCAATGAACGGGTTCAGTCTCACCTGACCACTGAGGTTCTGGAAATTGCCCCTGACACAGCTGCAATCCGCTGTCTGGATTGGGATCGAGATCGCTTCGATATTGAATTTGCCCTGCAGAATGGCACGACCTACAACTCTTTTTTAATTCGGGGCGAGAAAGTGGCTCTGGTGGATACCTCCCACGCCAAGTTTCGGCAGCGCTATCTCGATCTGTTGACGGGTCTGATCAATCCGGCAGAGATTGACTACATCGTCATCAGCCATACCGAACCGGACCATAGCGGCCTGGTGGGAGATGTGTTGCAGTTAGCTCCCCAGGCGGTGGTGGTGGGGGCAAAGGTAGCCATCCAATTTCTGGAAGACCTGATTCACCAGCCGTTTCAACGGATGTTGGTGAAGAGTGGCGATCGCCTGGATCTGGGCAATGGTCATGAACTGGAGTTTGTTTCGGCTCCCAACCTGCACTGGCCCGACACCATCTTTACCTACGACCACAAGACCCAGGTTTTGTTTACCTGCGATGCTTTTGGCATGCACTTCTGCGACGACTGCACCTACGACGAAGATCTGGAGTTGATTGGACCTGACTTCCATACCTACTATCAATGTTTGATGGAACCCAATGCCCGCTCCGTCCTATCAGCCATTAAGCGCATGGGCGATCTGCCCCCCATCACCCAGATTGCCACCGGACATGGTCCCTTGCTGAAATATCACGTTTCTGAGTTGGTGGGCCGCTACAAGGAATGGAGTCAGGCCAAAGCCAAGGCCGAAACCACCGTGGCCCTGTTCTATATGTCCGAGTATGGCTTTAGCGATCGCCTGGCCCATGCTGTTTCCCAGGGCATCAGCAAAACTGGCGTGGCGGTGGAAGTGATGGACTTGCGGATTTCCGATCCGCAGGAAGTGCGAGAACTGGTCGATATGGCGGCTGGTATTGTAATTGGCATGCCCCCCCAGGCGGAAAGTGCGGTGACCCAGAGCATTCTGGGAACGATCCTGGCCTCTGCTCGGGCCAAGCAAGCCTTTGGCCTGTTTGAAGCGGGCGGTGGCGATGATGAATCCGTCTATCCGCTGCGCAATCGCTTTCAGGAATTGGGGTTGATTGAAGGATTTTCCCCCATTCTGATTAAGGAAACACCGACAGAAGCGACCTATCATCTCTGTGAGGAGGCGGGTACCGACCTGGGCCAGTGGCTAACCCGCGATCGCAGCATCAAGCAAATGAAGTCCCTGGACAATGATCTGGATAAGGCCCTGGGACGACTGAGCGGTGGACTATACATTATCACCGCGAAAAGTGGCGAAGCTTCCAGCGCCATGCTGGCTTCCTGGGTGGCGCAGGCCAGCATGAAACCCTTTGGTGTCACCATTGCGGTGGCCAAGGACCGGGCCATTGAGTCCTTTCTCCATACGGGCGATCGCTTTGTCCTAAACATTTTGGAAGAGGGTAAGTACCAACCGCTGATGAAGCACTTTTTGAAGCGGTTCCCACCTGGCGCCGATCGCTTTGCTGGGGTCAAAACCTATCCAGCCAGTAATGGCGCCCCCATTCTGGCCGATGCCCTGGCCTTTCTGGAATGCGAAGTGGTCAGTCGGATGGAATGTAGTGACCACTGGATTGTCTATAGCACGGTGGACAATGGCCGTATTTCCAATCCGGATGCCCTGACGGCTGTCCACCATCGCAAGGTCGGCAACCACTATTGATTGCAGATTTCCCACCTGGGGCTGCCAAGCCAACCATTGCTGCTGGGCCGGTAACCGGCTTTAGGGGATGATGCCTGAGCTTACAGGCTCGGTGCTGCCTGGCAACCCCACTGACACCTTCCAGTATTGAAGCTGGCGATGCAGGCTATTGGTTAAACCAATCGATTATCTGTTGAGTTATAAGCAGGACTTAATATAAGCTGGAAACCATTCCTGCAGGATATGAGGAAATCTCTATGCAAACGCCGCTTAAACGCTCGTTCACTCATGGAACTGCATGATGAACTGCCAGCAACCAATGGCCAGAAGTTGAGTCATGCAAACGGTGGGTCGATCCAGTCGGATATGGCAACCATTAACAATCGTAACTCTCATGTATAGTGGCGAAGGGTTGATGGATAGTGGTTAGGGATGGGCCAGTTCAGGCACTGATCGGAACCAGACAATCGCTGTCTGAACTGGTGCACTGTCGGTCAACCCATACGGCCGCCCCTATCGTTGAAACACCTATCTCACCTCATTTCCTGGTTGTGTTATGGCTGATGTAAGACCCCGTGATGTCCAGGTGGCCGAAATTGGCGCCAATACCCTGGTTTTGCGATCGCGCACCTGGGAGCGACTCAAGTTTGAAGTGGAATACGCTCGACAGCGCGGCACCACGGCCAATTCCTATCTGATTCAGGCCCAGGAGACCGTCCTGATTGATCCACCGGGTGCGTCTTTTACGGATCTGTTTCTGGAAGAATTGCAGCAGCATCAGTACCTGCAGCGCTTGAACTACATCGTATTAAGCCACGTCAACCCCAACCGGGTGGCAACCCTGAAGCGGTTGCTGGAAGTGGCTCCCTATGCCACGGTGATGTGTTCGAAACCAGCCGCCAATACGCTGCATTCCCTTCTAGCCGATCAGTCATCCAGCATTTATGCCGCTCGGGATGATGAGGCGCTGGATTTGGGTATCGATTATGCCGCCCGGACGTTTAGGCTGCACATCGTCCGGGATGAGGACGTACTAGATCTGGGCAATGGGCACACGTTGCAGTTTCACTTTATTCCCACCCCCCGTTGGCCGGACGCCATTTGTACCTATGACCCCGGCACCCGCATCCTATTTAGCGACAAGCTTTTTGGCGCCCACGTCTGTGACGAGGCGGTTGTGGATGAGCATTGGAAGCGCTATAGCGACGATCGCCGCTATTTCTTTGACTGTATTCATGCAGCTCAGGCAATTCAGGTGGAAGCCGTTCTGGACAAACTGGCGGCCTTGCCCAGCAAAATGTATGCTCCGGCCCATGGACCGATGGTCCGTCATAGTCTTACCCGTCTGACCCAGGACTATCGCAACTGGTGCCAACAGCAGGAAAGTCAGGAAGTTAGTGTGGCTTTGCTCTACACCTCGGCCTATGGCAATACGGCCACCCTGGCCCATGCGATCGCCAAGGGAATTGCTGATGCTGGCTCTGCTGTTGAGTTGATCGACTGCGAGTTCACCGAACCGGATGCCATTGCCCGGGCGATCGCTCGCTGCGATGGATTTATCATTGGTTCCCCGACGCTAGGTGGTCATGCCCCCACCCAAATTCAGACGGCCCTGGGAATTGTCCTTTCAACGGCGGCACAAACCAAAGTGGCTGGCGTATTTGGCTCCTATGGTTGGAGTGGCGAAGCGGTCGATATGCTGGAAAGCAAACTGCAGGATGCGGGCTACCGCTTTGGCTTTGATACCATCCGGGTCAAGTTCACGCCAACCGCAGAGACCCTGCAACAGGCAGAAGCAGCAGGAACCGAGTTTGTCCAGACGGTAAAAAGGGCGAAGAAAGTCCGGGCGCCCCGTCAAATTAGCGTGGAAGCCCAGACCGACCGAACGGGACAGGCGGTTGGTCGGGTAACCGGGTCACTGTGCGTCCTGACAGCCAAAGATCGGGATATCCATGTCGGCATCCTAACCTCCTGGGTGTCGCAGGCAACCTTTAACCCGCCTGGTCTTACAGTTGCTGTTTCCAAAGAAAGCCTGGCCGATGTGCTGGCGGAACCAGGAGCCCAATTTGTCCTGAATATTCTGAAGGAAGGGCGGAATCTGCGGCGCTACTTCCTCAAACCGCCCACTCCGGGAGAAGACCGCTTTGCCGAACTGGCCACTACCGAGGCCAGCAATGGCTGTAAAGTGCTGAAGGATGCCCTGGCCTATCTGGAATGCACCGTTGTAAACCGGATGGATTGCGGCGATCACTGGCTGCTCTATGCTACGGCCACTTTTGGTAAGGTATGGGATGCTTCTGGCGTAACTGCTGTCCAACACCGGAAATCCGGGAATAGTTATTAGAACCCTACCAGGAGAGATATGGCACGTTCTTTAGCTGCCAGTCCCTTATTGTCTTCAGCCGCTATTTCATTGATCGCGCCTTGTAGAACGTCTCCAGACTATTGCGATCGCCCACAAAACGCCAATGCCAGGGTTCGTAGCTGACTCCCTGGCGATTATTTTTAGGAAAGGAGAGTTCAAAACTGAAATGGGCGGCGTTGGCCTGCAGCCATCGATAGGCAGCCGTCTGTTCAAACGTCTGGCTCAGGTTCGTGGCTGGCGTGTTCCCATCCCCGATATCAACCGCATAGCCCGTGTGATGTTCGCTGTAGCCAGGCGGGGCACTGACCTTGGCCCGCTCAGACGCAACCTGCCCCCGATCTGCTTTGACATTAAAAAAGAGATAGTCCTGATCGGTTTTGGAGCGGAAGGCTGAAATGGGAACCAGGCTGACGCCTTCCTGTCGAGCGGCTGCAACCATGGCCTGGAAGGAACGAGCGGCGGCCCGGCGCATCAGAATGCTGCCATCACTGACGATGGGTTCCAGTTCTGACCGGGGAGCTTCGGTATAAGGCAGGTGGCCCAGGATGGTGTAACTGTTGGAGCCAGGCGTTGGGCTGGCAGAAGCATTAGGACTGGCGGATGGGTTGGGCGCTGGATTGGCGATCGCCGTTTCATTTTGGGACTGACGCATCTGCAGGGAAACCAGCCCGCCCGTCAGTAGCGACACCCCACCCATGGCCGCAATTCCAGCCAGAACCAGCCCTTTGCTGAACCGGGGTTTCTTGGGGGCCTGGGGGGTATCTCGCAAGGCAACCGGAATATCCCCTGTCTGAGCATTGGCTAGAGACAGGGAGGAAGGAGGTTGAACCTTGTCAGGAGTAAGGGGATTGTTCAAGCTCTAAAACTCCTGAACAGAACGTTGCTTCAGGAAGAATTGTAGACTGAGTGCAGTGTAACAGGAAAATTGGCCAGCGAGGAGGATTTTTCTTGGGGATCTGGGAACAGAGATCGGAGGACAACAAGGGGCTCTCGTCGCCAGAAAGACCGATTTTTTTCGGGTAACATCGTTCAATCAATTCCAGACCCGATAAAATCAAGGATTTTCCCTAGCTCGTCAGGTATGCCAAATCTTGCCGGTGTCTATGCCCACCTGGTTGGGTGGACCTTCGTTGGATGGATCTTGGGCCGCTATTTGCCCAAGTCCGCGCCAGTCTTTTTGGGAAAATGGCTGTACTGGTTTGGCGTGCCGGTTAGCATTCTGGCCTTTCTACGCCATGCGCAGGTTTCCTTTTCCCTCTGGCTGGCGCCGCTGGTGGCCTGGACTGCCATCCTGTCGGGAATGGGCATAGCCTGGTGGTTGGTGCGGCATCACTCCCTCAGCGATCGCACCAAAGGCAGTTTTCTGCTGGCTTCCATGGTCGGCAATACGGGCTACATTGGCTATCCGGTCTCTCTGGCGCTGGTAGGACCGCAATACTTTGCCTGGGCCCTGTTCTATGACATTGGATCCACTCTTGGAGCCTATGGCTTAGGGGTGGCCCTGGCGGCCCATTTTGGCGACAGTCAATATAGCCCCTGGCAGGCCTTACAGGCCGTGATCAAGAATCCGGCCCTCTGGAGTTTTGCGATCGGCCTGCTGATGCGCGATCTCTCCCTGCCAGCAGAACTCGAAGTGGGACTGAAAGGATTTGCCTGGATGATCATTTCCCTTTCCCTGGTTCTGATTGGCATGCGCCTGAGTCAGCTCTCCTCTTTCAAACGGCTGAAACCTGCGATCGCCTGTTTGGGCATCAAGATGGTGCTGATCCCATTGGTCTTGGGGATGGGCTTACTGCTACTGGGACTGGCCCATGGCATTCACCGGACGGTGCTACTCCAGATGGCAATGCCACCCGCCTTTGCCACCCTGGTTCTAGCCGAAACCTATGAGTTAGACCAGGAACTGACCGTGACCACGCTGGTTGTGGGCTGTCTCTGGCTGTTGGTCATGTTGCCGTTCTGGCTCTGGCTCAGCCGTGGCTAGTGGTCTGTCAA
>CAZBTL010000136.1:0-6786 GCA_964494755.1 uncultured bacterium
CCAGTACTGCGCGAACTGGGCTTTAATGGCCTGAAACGGTTGACTGAAGCGATGTCTCAACCTGGCTCGGATGTTCAAAGCCACGCAAGACCCGTTCCAGCAACGGCAGCAGTCGATTCACCTGTTGGGCCCGGATAATGCCGTCCCAAACCGGCTCGAACTTTTTCCAGGCTCCAGCATAAACCAGGTGTCGCAGGCGATCGCCCCACGGTTCTTTGACCCAGGCGCCGCGGACAATATTGGCCCAGCGGTAGAACTGCTCATAGGCCCGCCAATATCCGGCTTCCAGTACCTCCGGGGTCATACGGGCAGGCTGATAGACCACATGGCGGGTATCGTAGAGGTCCCAATTATGGTGCAGGATGCGGTTTTGCTGACTCATGCGCTCGTAGAGAGCCGTGCCAGGATAGGGCGTCAGAATATGAAAAGTGGCAGTTTCAATCCCCTGCGCCACCGCCCATTCCACCGTGCGGTCAAACACCGTGTCATCATCCTCATCCATGCCAAACACAAAACTGCCATTGATCATCACCCCATGATCATGCAACCGACGAATCGCCGCCCGATAGTCCCGATTGAGGTTGTGATACTTGTGCTGCTCCTTCAAATTAGAGGGATTGAGGGTTTCAAAGCCGACAAACAGGCTGCGTAATCCACTGTCTACTGCTTTTTCCAGTAGTCCCGGCTGCAGGACGGCATGAACGGTGGCCGCCGCCTGCCAGACCCGGTTCATGCCTCGCATGCCGTCAAACAAAGCAGCAGCAAACTGAGTATTGCCGAATAGATGGTCGTCCAGAAAGTAGAGGTGTTGCCCCGGTAGGCGGTCAATTTCCGCCAGGGCATCCTCGACTGCCTGGGTGTAGAAGGACTGGCCCCCTTTGAAAAAGGCTTCCTTGTAGCAAAAGTCACAGTGGTGGGGACAGCCACGGGACACCACAATGGAGTTAGGCACCAGATAGAGGTGTCGCTGAATCAGATCCCGTCGCACCGGTGGCAGCCCAATCAGGCTGCGGATCCTGGACTGATACCGCTGCTGGGGTTGTCCCTGTCGCCAGTCGTGCAAAAACTGGGGCCAAGTGTCTTCTCCCGGTCCCAGAAAGATGGTGTCTGCATGGGTAGCGGCTTCTTCCGGCAATGCGGTTACATGCAGTCCGCCGAGGGCGACGTAGGCTCCGCGCTGACGGTAATGATCCGCCAGTTCATAGGCCCGATAGGCCGAGGTGATGTAAACCTGGATCACCACCAGATCGGGATGATCATCCAGGTCCAGGGGTTGGACATGCTCGTCCTGGATGGTGACCTCATCCTCCGGTGAGAAAAAACTGGCGATGGTGGCCAGGCCCAGCGGCGGAAACAGAGAATACTTGATCGGCCGCCAGTGGGGGCTGAGGGCTTCCGTCAAAGCTGGCAGGATCATCTTGACCTTCATTGGCTCTCCCTGGCGATCGCGGCGCAACAGGGGCGATCGCTCACTTTGCAGCATAGGAGTTGCATCGGCGGCAGGAGTCCGCAAAAGTACGGGAATTCCAGCCGGAATGGTCAGGCAATGGCCAGTTCGCTCAGGCTGGATGGAAGTAAAAGGCTGCACCCAAAACCGCATAGGTGGCCAGCAGCAGCGACCCTTCCAGCCAGTTGGAACGACCGTCCAAACTGATCAGGTTGGCGATCGCCACCGCCACCGCTACAGCCACTACTTCAAACAGGTTAAAGCTGAGGTCCATGGGCTGGCCAATTGCTTGACCCACCAGCACCAGCAGGGGAGCGACCAGCAACGCCACCAGCAAACTGGATCCCATCGCCACCGACACCGACAGGTCCATATTGTTTTTAATTGCCACCGTCACGGCCGTCACATATTCCGCCGCGCCGCCCACCAGGGGCAACAAAATCACCCCCGTAAACAGGGGCGTCAGACCCAATCCCTTCGTAGCTTCCTCCACCGCACCGACAAAAATTTCCGACTCAAAGGCGACGCCAACCGTCGCCACTAGCAGAATGCCAACCCAGAACCAGAGACTCTTTTTGTGCTCTGACTCACTGGCGGCTCCAGGTTCTTCCTCCAATTCGGCCACGCTGACATCGTACAGATAGCTGTGGGTTTTCAGGGAGAACAGCAGCGTCAGCAAATACACCCCAATCAAAATGACTGCAACCGTGACTGACAGGTGTCCCATGATGGATGCAGTAACACCACCAGCGGTGGTATAGACGACCGTGGCTGGTAGCACGATCGCGGTCACCGCCAGGGTCATGGTGGATCCGTTCACCCGCGCTACCACCGGCTGAAATTCCTGCTCCTTATACCGCAGACCGCCTAAAAACATCGATAAGCCCATCACCAGCAGCAAATTACTGATGATGGTGCCAGTCAAACTGGCTTTGACAATATCAATTAACCCCTCCTTGAGGGCCACTAGGGCAATGATCAATTCGGTGGCATTGCCAAACACGGCATTCAGCAACCCGCCGATGGAGGGACCTAAAATGACAGCTACTTCTTCCGTTGCAGTGCTGAGCCAGATAGCCAGTGGCACGATCGCAATGGCGGCAGTGAAAAAGACCGCCAGCGCTCCCCACTGCAACTGTTCTGCAGCGATCGAAATAGGGATAAAGACCAACAGGCCCAGAGAAATAATGGTTTTTGTTGACATAATTCCAGAGGGAAGATTTTCTGGCATTGAGACCTATTCATCATAGGAGCCACCATCCCTCTGGAGCAAAATTCTGATGGCCCTACCAGTGAATCTCTAAGGTAATCCCCAGTAAGCAGCCCGCTCCTTTAACCAGCCGGATCGCTGCCAGCCAGCCAGGATAGCCTGGATCTGCTGCCGTAAGCTCTCATATTGCAGGCCCTTGGGCAACACGATCGCCAGTGGCTCAGAGGACAGGGTTGGCAGCAACAGGTGGTAGGCTGGGTCTTCCTGGGCCCAACCACTCAGCACACTGGCATCCGCTGCAAAGGCGATCGCGGCGCCCGTCTGCAATTGCTGCTTGGCCGCCACATAGGACGACACCGGCACCAACCCAACCTGGGGCAAGCGACGACGCAGCACCGCCACCGTGCTAGAATTCTCCAATACCGCGATCGGACCCCGACCCAGATCAGAGAGGCGCCGCAGGTTGGGATCGCGGCTAATCAATGCCGTGCCATCCAGGTAATAGGGAGAACTGAAACTCACCACCTGCGATCGCATAGGCGTCTTCGTCACCCGGGCGATCGCCAGATCGGCCCGCCCATCCAGCACAGTCGCCAGCCGATCCTGATTCAATACGGGTTGCAAAACCACCGCATCCGGCTTATCCAGTAACTCCTGGGCCAACTGGCGAGCAACATCGATCTCAAACCCCTGCAATTGTCCATCCGATCCGCGAAATGCTAACGGCCGAATATTTTCCTTCACTGCAACAATTAATCGACCCCGTTTCAAAATAGTCGGCAAATCCGCAGAAAACAATGGTAGAGGCAGCCCAAACAGCACCCCTACCATACTTAGTCCGACTAAACGTTGAACCGGCTTCAGCCACGCTCCAGGCACGTTACGCTTTCCCAGAAAACCGCCTATTTAGCCGATCCCGCCAGTTGTAGCAGTTGAGCAAACCCAGGCGCATCCAGGATTGCCATTTGAGCCAGCATCTTGCGGTTGATTTGCACATCAGCCTTCTTCAGACTGCCGATTAGCTGGCTATAGCTCATCCCATGCAGCCGGGCCGCCGCATTAATCCGGGTAATCCAGAGACGACGAAAATCTCGTTTGCGCTTCCGGCGATCGGCATAGGCATAACGCAACGCCTTCATCACTTGCTGATTAGCCGTGCGGAACAGCCGTGAGTGAGACCCCCGGAACCCTTTCGCTAATTTCAGAATTTTCTTGCGGCGCTTGCGAGCAACATTGCCGCGCTTTACCCGTGCCATGTCTCTAACTTTCCTAAAATACTAGTTGTTCAACCCTGAAATCCTGACCCTACTTCCAACCAAGCCGGAGCTATCACTCCGCCACCCATCGCCTCTAAATTAGAGATAAGGAAGCATCAGACGAACATTTTCTTCATCCCGCTCATTCACCACAACAACACCGGTCAACCGGCGCTTACGGGTTGCGCTTTTGTGTTCAAGCAGGTGACTCTTAAACGACTTGCGGCGAATAACTTTTCCAGCTCCACTGGCGCGAAACCTTTTGGCAGCTGCTTTGCGAGTTTTCAGCTTAGGCATTGCGAGTCTCAAATCAACACAGTCTCCTATCTTATTATGGGTGGAGCAAAACATGCAAGGTCATTTTGTCCGTTTTAGGAGTTGGCCAAGTTATTAGAGACTGACTCCAGCCGCAACCAACTGTCCCACTTGACATCGTTAGCTGAGATCTTGCACCTCTGGCAACAACCCGCCCTGCAATGAATTGCGGGCTAACAGAACTAAGTCCGTTTAAACGGACTGACGATCCACAACTTGGGTTTTCCAGTCTACTTCAGTGGACTTGCCTCTATTAGCCCGAACTTTTAGTTCAGGGCGGGGCAAGCCTATCGTCAGAAATGCTGGAAATACGTCTTCTTGAGAATGGTGCAAGATCTGAGTTAGCCCTAATTCAAGCAGGTCTTTCTTCCATTCCTGCCCGTCCCCACTCAGCAGGCAGGTCTGTTCATTGCTAACAAATCTGAGCCGTTCATCAATGAATCCGCTAAACTGATAGAGGGATGCTGCGAGCTTGCTCGTGGCACTTCCTTGTTGTCAAGAAATTGACCAGTCAGAACAGTGACGGGTCACTGTTTGGCTGATGAATGGGAGGTGGGTCTAGACCCGCTTTTTTTGTTTTTGTAGAGTAATGGTTCATCCACTAGTTCCGCCAGTTATTGAATTAGCAGGTCCAGTAGCAGAGTCTCTAGGCCTGGAAGTTGTTGGGGCCGTCTTCCATACCAACCAACACCCACCTGTTTTGCGGGTTGATATCCGTAATTTGGCGCAGGATACCAGTTTGGAAGATTGTGAACGGATGAGTCGATCGCTGGAGCCAATTCTTGATGCATCGGAACTACTTCCAGATGCCTATGTTCTGGAAATTTCCAGTCCTGGTATTTCCCGCAATCTGGTGACAGATCGAGAATTTATTTCTTTTAAGGGATTTCCAGTCATCGTCTTTACCTCAGAACCATTCGAAGGCCAGACGCAGTGGCTTGGGCAACTCATTCGACGAGATGAAACAGCCGTTTACCTGAGCCAGAAAGGACGGCCAATCGCCATTCCCCGCAATCTGGTAACCAAAGTTCACCTGGATGAGCGCCGCGGCTCCTAAGGGAGCTTTCCCCGTCCCAAACTGTTCCTCACACATCACACCCTCACACACCACACCCTCACACACCACACTCTGGAGCGATTGTTATGTCCATGGTTCCCCTGCCCGGACTTCGAGAAATGATTGAAGGCATTAGCCGCGAACGTAATCTGCCCAAAGCTGCGGTTCAGGCTGCACTGCGGGAGGCGTTGATGAAAGGCTATGAGCGCTATCGGCGTACACAGCGGCTGGACAGTTCCCATTTTGACGAAGAGTTTTTCTCCAACTTTGAGGTGGAACTGGATATTGAAGAGGAGGGGTTCCGGGTTCTGGCCACCAAGACAATCGTGGAAGAGGTGGAAGACCCAGACCACGAAATTTCCTTGCAGGAAGTCCGAGAAGTGGCTGAGGAAGCCCAACCCGGACAGGAAGTGGTTCTGGATGTCACCCCCGATCAGGGCGAGTTTGGCCGCATGGCCGCCATTCAGACCAAACAGGTGCTGGCCCAAAAACTGCGGGATCAGCAGCGCAAGCTGATCCAGGAAGAGTTTCAGGATCTGGAAGGAACCGTTCTGCAGGCGCGGGTGCTGCGGTTTGAACGGCAATCGGTCATCATGGCGGTCAGCAGTGGCTTTGGCCAGCCCGAAGTGGAAGCGGAACTGCCGAAGAAGGAGCAACTGCCGAATGACAATTACCGGGCCAACGCCACGTTTAAGGTCTACCTGAAAAGAGTCCTGGAAGGCTCCCATCGGGGACCGCAACTACTGGTTTCACGGGCGGATGCCGGTCTGGTGGTGTATCTGTTTGCCAATGAGGTGCCAGAAATTGAAGATGAGATTGTGCGGATTGTAGCCGTCGCCCGAGAAGCCAATCCCCCTTCCCGGTCGGTGGGGCCGCGCACCAAAATCGCAGTGGACACGGTTGAGCGGGATGTGGATCCAGTAGGTGCCTGTATTGGAGCTAGAGGGTCCCGAATTCAGGTGGTGGTGAACGAGTTACGGGGCGAGAAAATTGATGTGATCCGTTGGTCCCCCGATCCCGCCACCTATATTTCCAATGCGCTTAGCCCAGCCCGAGTGGATGAAGTGCGGCTGGTCGATCCAGAGGGGCGGCAGGCCCATGTCCTGGTAGCGGAAGATCAGCTCAGTTTAGCGATCGGCAAGGAAGGACAGAACGTTCGTTTGGCTGCTCGTTTAACCGGCTGGAAGATTGATATCAAAGACACGGCCAAGTACGACTATGAAGCCGAGAACCAAAAAATTGCAGCCATCCTGGAGGCTCGCCAGCAGGCCAAACAACAGGAAGAGGAAGAATTGGAAGAGTTTGAAGAAGAGTTTGAATTAGAAGCAGACCTGGAAGCCGCAACCGAGGAAGAACAGGACTTAGGAGAGGACAGCAGCGAAATCGCAACTGACATCGCCGTAGAAGCGGATTCAACCTCGGCGGATGAAGCGGATGAAGACGCTTTGCTTCCCCAGGAGGAAGACGAGGAAGAGGAAGACGACGAGGAAGAGGAAGACGA
>CAZBTL010000136.1:6886-12042 GCA_964494755.1 uncultured bacterium
GAAGACGACGAGGAAGAGGAAGAATAGCTCACTTAACAGGAACTCCTGCCATGCAGCCAAATTACCGGCGTTGTATTAGTTGCCGCAAGATTGCTGCCAAACAGGAGTTCTGGCGCATTGTGCGGCTGTACGACTCACAAGTCGTAGTCCTGGATCAGGGTATGGGGCGGTCAGCCTACCTCTGCCCCCAGGCGGCTTGCCTGAAACAGGCCGAGCGAAAGGATCGGCTGGGGAAAGCTTTGAAAGTACCCATTCCCAAAGCAATTTACGCCCAACTCTGGCAGCGTTTGCAGGAACAACCCAGGAATGGGGTGTTGCAGAGAAACGAATAGTGTGAGAATGAAAAAAGCTCTCTACTAATAGCCTGTAGCTAGCCTCTGTCAAGGCAGAGAAATCTATTGCACAATAAGAGAGAGTATCATGAACTGGGTCAAGATTCAGGTTGAGAACTTGCATATCATCTGTTTGCAAGCTATTGTCAATCCTTGGCGTCCCATTTCAAAATGAGTTACGTCTGTGTCCAACATAGTTGTAGATGGCGGGTAGCTTATGTAAGCACAGGATCCGGTTAGAGAGGGCAAGGTGGATGAACAGCGGCAAGGTCAGGATTTACGAACTATCGAAGGAATTGAATTTGGACAATAAAGATCTTTTAGCAGTTTGCGAAAAACTTAATATTTCCGTTAAGAGCCATAGCAGCACTATTACGGACTCTGAAGCAGAGCAAATTCGTGTTGCCGCTGAAAAATACATCGCCACTCATCCCTCCTCTTCTGCAAAGCCACGTCAAGGGCATTCGACCCATCCCATGACTGAATCAAAGACAAAGGTTCCCCCTCCCACACCGAAAAAGCAGCAGATTCTGGAAATTCGTAAACCTCCTCGTCAGGCAGCGATTCAACTAGAATCACCCACTCCACCCAGCGATACCGGGGTGGCTACTCCGCCTGTGGGCTCATCGGCGGCCCCAGCCAAGCCGGTGCTACCTAACAATCGTCCGACGGCCCAGCCTTCAGTGGTGTCGGCAGTTGTTCCTACTGAGGAGGAGGCACCCGTTGCCACCGATTCTGCACCGACAGCAACAGAAGTGCTGAAGGAAAAACCGGCTCCGCCGGTCAATAAAGTCGCTCCACCGGCTGAGTTAACTGAGCCATCGCCCCAAAAGGGTAGTAGTGTGGCCAAATCAGCTCCATCTGCTACGCCAAAGCCATCCCTGGTGGGTCGTCCGGTTCTGAAACGGTCACAGGAACAGGTCGCCCCGGCGGAGGTTGGGGCTTCAACGCGGGCGAAAGCGGCAACCGGCGGACCCTCTAAGGGTGATCAGTATCCCGCTCGTTCAGGCGCTCCGGCTAGCAAGGCGCCTGCCAAGGTGGGCGATCGCAAACCACAAACGATTGTCGAGTTGCGTCGTCCCCCCTCGCGGCCAGTTACTGCTTCTGCATCGGCGGCAACGGAAACGCAAGGTGTAGAAGAAGCAGGGCTGGAAACCTTACCCCCGCCTGTTCTTAGGCTCAAACGGCCTCAACCCACCGCCGCACCTGGCGCTGCACCCGGTCAAGCACCTGATTTACAACTGACTCGTCCAACCTTGCCTCGTTCTAAGAAGGCTAAGGGTCGGCATGATGAGGAAGAGGAAGTAGTGGAGTTTCCAGAAAAAGCTCCCTCCAAAGTCGGACCGAAGGGTAAGCGGCGGACTCAACCGGATGTGGATGAGGAAGAAGATCTGGATATCCTGCTGGAAGAAGGCGAAGAGGAACTGGATGGGGAGTCTCCCGTGCAGGTAAGTTTGTCTCTGGTCCGTCCGGCTAAGCCGAAATCATCTCGGCCCCCTCAGCCAAAACCACTGGCCGCGGCTCCCAAGGCGAAGAAATTTACGGGTTCCCGCGATCGCCGTGAGCGTCGAGAAGAAGTAAAGGCTCAGAAACCGGAAAAGATCACTTTAACGGGCGGTATTACCGTTCAGGAGTTGGCAGCCCTGTTGACAGTGCCTGAAACCGACATTATTCGGGCTTTGTTCTTCAAGGGTATTGCTGCAACTGTCACCCAGACTTTGGATCTGGCAACCGCAACCATGGTTGCCCAGGAGTTTGAGGTTGAAATTGAAACCGGCACCAAAGAGGCTGAAGCTAAGAAAGTTACGGAAATGCTGGACGCTGCAGATTTGGAACATCTGCAACGTCGTCCGCCGGTGGTCACCATCATGGGCCACGTCGACCACGGTAAAACCACCCTGTTGGATTCTATTCGGAAAACCAAGGTGGCCCAGGGTGAGGCAGGCGGCATTACCCAGCATATCGGCGCCTATCACGTGGATGTCGAACACAACGGCCAGATTGAGCAGGTTGTCTTTCTGGATACGCCCGGTCACGAAGCATTTACCGCCATGCGGGCTCGGGGAGCGCGGGTCACCGATATTGCCATCCTGGTTGTCGCAGCGGATGACGGGGTACGGCCCCAGACGATTGAAGCGATTCGCCACGCCCAGGCAGCCGAGGTGCCCATTCTGGTTGCCATCAATAAGGTGGATAAAGAAGAAGCCCAACCAGACCGGGTGAAACAGGAATTGACTGAATTTGGTCTGGTGCCGGAAGAATGGGGCGGCGAAACCATTATGGTGCCTGTCAGCGCCCTAACTGGAGATAACCTGGACACCCTATTGGAGATGATTCTGCTGGTGTCCGAGGTCGAGGATCTCTATGCCAACCCCGATCGCCCAGCCAGGGGAACTGTCATCGAGGCCCACCTGGACAAGGCAAAGGGGCCAGTTGCGACCCTGTTGATCCAAAATGGCACCCTGCGGGTTGGCAATACCCTGGTAGCAGGTTCGGTATTGGGCAAAGTTCGGGCCCTGATGGATGATCGCGGCGTGAGGGTGGAAGAAGCTTCTCCTTCCTTTGCCGTTGAGGTTCTGGGTCTGAATGATGTTCCAGCAGCGGGAGACGAATTTGAAGTCTTCACCGATGAGAAGGAAGCCCGCAATGTTTCATCGACCCGAGCCGATGAACAGCGTCAATCCCGCCTGATGGCAGCCATGTCCTCTCGTCGGGTTAGCCTGAATACCCTCTCGGCTCGCGCCCAAGAAGGGGAGTTGAAGGAATTGAACCTGGTGCTGAAGGCGGATGTGCAGGGTTCAGTTGAGGCTATTCTAGGCGCCCTCAAGCAACTGCCGCAGAATGAGGTCCAGGTGCGAGTGTTGTATGCAGCCCCTGGCGAAATCAGTGAAACTGACGTGGATCTGGCCGCCGCCAGTGACGCCGTGATCATTGGGTTTAATACCACCTTGGCCCCTGGAGCAAGACAAGCCGCCGATCGCCTGGGTGTGGATGTGCGGGACTACAACATCATCTACAAACTGCTGGACGACATCCA
Source organism: uncultured bacterium (assembly GCA_964494755.1). GTDB lineage: Bacteria > Cyanobacteriota > Cyanobacteriia > Leptolyngbyales > Leptolyngbyaceae > CAZBTL01. The sequence continues at coordinate 10,256 of CAZBTL010000136.1, forward strand.
GGCTGCTATGGAAGGTTTGTTGGAACCCGAACTGGTCGAGGAATCCCTCGGTCAGGCAGAGGTACGGGCCGTCTTCCCAGTTGGTCGGGGTTCTGTTGCTGGTTGCTATGTCCAGTCGGGCAAGGTGTTGCGCAACAGCAAGCTGCGGGTGCGTCGGGGCGGCGAGATCATCTACGAAGGCAACCTGGATTCGCTTAAGCGGATGAAGGAAGACGCCCGCGAGGTCAACGCCGGTTACGAATGCGGTATCGGGGTAGACAACTTCAACGATTGGCAAGAAAACGACATCATCGAATCCTTCCGCATGGTGGCCAAGCGACGATCGCTGTCTGGCAAGGTGTGATAAGGATTCAGCTTCTGTCCGCCTGACGCGCCTTTAGCGTGATGGTTTATGGCAATGGGTTATCCGTCAGGATAACCCATTGCTTTTTAGAGCAGCATAATTAAACTGGGTTGGCCACTAATGAGTCCAGCAGCTAACGTCAGAAACCACCCTTCAAGATGTCTATCGTAGGAACCACTATCGCTGCCATTGCCACTGCCATTGTGCCGCAACAGGGCAGCGTCGGCATTGTGCGCGTATCGGGACCAGAGGCGATGGCGATCGCCCGCCAATTGTTCTACGCCCCCGGTCAGCAAATTTGGGATAGCCACCGCATTCTTTATGGCTATGTGCGTCATCCCCAAACCCTGGCCACCGTCGATGAAGCCCTCCTCCTGATCATGCAGGCTCCCCGCTCCTACACCCGCGAGGATGTGGTGGAGTTCCACTGCCACGGCGGCATTATGGTGGTGCAGCAGGTGTTACAACTCTGCCTGGAGCAAGGGGCCCGGTTGGCCCAAGCAGGAGAGTTCACCCTGAGAGCCTTCCTGAATGGTCGCTTAGACCTGACCCAGGCCGAAAGTATTGCCGATTTGGTGGGCGCAAAATCCCCCCAGGCAGCCCAATTTGCCCTGGCTGGCCTACAGGGCAAACTGGCCCATCCGATTCGCCAACTGCGGGCAACCTGCCTGGATATTCTGGCGGAAGTGGAAGCCCGCATTGATTTCGAAGAAGACCTGCCACCGCTGGATGAGGACGGGATTAAGGCTGACTTGGAGCAAGTTCTGGCAGAAGTGACCCAGATCCTGGCCACCGCCGATCGCGGTGAACTGGTGCGGACCGGCCTCAAGGTGGCGATCGTCGGCCGCCCCAATGTGGGCAAGTCCAGCCTGCTGAATGCCTGGAGCCGCAGCGATCGCGCCATTGTCACCGACCTGCCCGGCACCACCCGCGATGTGGTGGAATCCCAATTAGTCGTAGGCGGTATTCCGATTCAGGTGTTGGACACCGCAGGCATTCGGGAAACAGAAGATCAGGTAGAGCAAATCGGCGTCGCCCGCTCGCGGGCTGCGGCCCAATCCGCCGATCTCGTGTTGTTCACCCTGGATGCAACAGTCGGTTGGACGGCGGCTGACCAGGCTATCTACGACCAGGTGGCCCAGCGTCCCCTGATTCTGGTGCTAAACAAAATCGATCAGGTGGCAACCCTGCCACCGCTGCCAGTGCAACACCCCACCGTCCAAACCGCCGCTCTCCTGAACCAGGGGATTGAGGACTTAGAAGCAGCGATTCTGGCAACGGTGCAAACCGGCCAGACCCAGGCCGCCAATCTGGACCTGGCCATTAACCAACGGCAGGCCGCTGCCCTGACCCGGACCCAACTGGCTTTACAGCAAGTCCAGACCACCATCGCCCATCAGCTTCCCCTGGACTTCTGGACCATTGACCTGCGATCGGCGATTCA
>CAZBTL010000137.1:0-11955 GCA_964494755.1 uncultured bacterium
TTCAATCCTTCTTTAAATCCAACTAGGACTTTAAATCCAACTGGGATTTTAAATTCAACTGGGGCGCTAGGATTCGAACCTAGGAATGGCGGGACCAAAACCCGCTGCCTTACCGCTTGGCTACGCCCCAACGTCATAACCCTGCCTATCTTAACAGGTTGCTCGCGGCAATTGTCAAGTATCAATCATCTTTGAATCAGGGCCGTCCCGTTTTCGTTTGGGTCTCTGTTTGCCCTTTTCCCTCTGAGGCAGACGCTTTCAGGCTGGGTTATGGGAGGAAGCGTCCCTGGTCTTTCGTTTTTTTTCAGCCACTTTTGGCTCGGCAAGCCGACGATCGCTGGTCCGAAAATTTCAGGGGCGAGTTGAGGAAGTCGGTCCAAATAGAATTTCAGCTTATACAATGGCGGCAACCTTCACCGACCCGGTGTTTGACGCAGACATTATACAGATCAGGAGTGTTGAGGAAGCGCTTTGGACCTGTTGGTTGACTGCTAACTGGAGCGGTGAACTGGAGTGATTCAGCCATTCCAGCTTTTCTGGAAGGCATTAGACTGTTCCCTCTGATTCAGGGCGTTCTATGGTTCAGCACCCCACTCAGTCATCTGACTCGCATCTACCTGCCTGCGTTGAAATTTCTCCCTCTGAAGCTGGAAAATCTGCCAGCAAGCCGGATAAGGCTTGCCTGAAAAACCACCCTGCCCACCTGGCATGGCACTATCTGCAGCGGCTTCAAGTTTCCTCCCGCAAAATTTTCGTCATCCTTCAAACCACTTCCCGTCGGACTTGGCGGCAGCTATCCCAATCGCAATTTTTTTGCCAGGTTATGGAGGAAGTGCGCCCGCTCAAAATGCAATTGGTGGGGCTGAGTTTCCTGGCGTTTTGTGGCGGAACGGGAATTGCCTCGTTCCTATGGCTCACGACCATGCCCCCCCTGCCAGATTGTCAGCGGTTGTCAGCTTCAGCAACGGATAGTAACAAGCTGCTGTGTGCGGAACAGGCGGCCCGCCAAGGGGAAGAGGCGGCGCTCGTACAGGGGCTAGCCCTGGTGAAAAACTGGTCGAACCATCATCCACTGAACCCGCGATCGCGGCAATTGCTCCAGGAGTTGTCCCAGGCGGTGCTGACAATTGCCCGGAATAAGATCATGGCGGAAGAGGATCTGGATGGGGCGATTGCCCTGGCCCAGCAAATCCCATCCCACAGCCCCCTTTATCAGGAAGCCCAAACCGATCTCCAGACCTGGAAGCAATATCGCGATCGCATCCAACAGAACCAGCAGCAACTGGCGCCGATCTTACAAGCGAAAGATTGGAAAGCCGCCAGCAAGTTCCTGCAAACATTGGATCAAGCAGATACGCCGTTTGGACGACAACAGTTCTACCGGTTGCGGCAGAAGGTGATTACAGAGCGGGTTGCAGACGACCAGTTACAGCCCATCCGCCAGTTGGTTGCCAACCCAAGCAGCACCGCCGAACAGATCAGTCAGGCCTTGGCGCTGATTCAGGATATCCCCTCAGGCACCCTGGCATTTAATGAACTGAAAACGATTCAGCCCCAACTGCAGCAGCAGTTGTTCAGTCGCCTGACGGGCCGGCTGCAGCAGGGAGATGTGTCAGGGGCGATCGCGGATGTGCGCTTTCTGCCAGACCACCTGATTCTGCCGCCGGAACTCAGGGATTTAGTCTGGGTCAACCGGGCCCAATCTCTGGTGAGCCAGTCCCTGCCCGATCAGCCATTTTATTGGCTGCTGGCCCAATTGTGGCTTTCCCGCACACAGATGCAGCAACGATTAACTCATCCAGTCCTGGCAAACCAGGCGCAGGCTCTGATCCCCCAGTTAGAACAGCGGATTCAAGATCTGACTCAGTTGCAATTTGCCAGCGCCGTTGCCAGCATGCACCACATCCCAACCTTTCAGGTTGCCATACAAATGGCTCAAGGCGTGGCCTTAGGACGCCCCTACCGGCTCCTGGCCCAGACCCTGATTGCCGATTGGCGATTGGATATTCAGAAGGCAGAAGACCAACCCTATTTGATCGCAGCTCAGAACCATGCCCAGCATTCAACCATCCCTCAACTTCAGGCGGCGATCGCCCTGGCCAGTCAAGTCCAACCCCAACGCCCTTTGCGGACAGTCGCGCAGGCTTTGATCTTCCGCTGGACCCGCCAGATTCAAACCTTTGAAGATCAACCCAAACTCGATCAAGCTCTGGCCCTGGCCAAACAGAACAAACTGGAGGAAGCAATCCAGGCGGTCAATCAAATTCAGGCCGGTCGGGCTCTGTATGAGCAGGCTCAGGGGTTAAGTCAGCAATGGATCCGGCAGATCCAGATTGCGGCTGATCGGCCGATATTAGATGAGGCCCATGGTCTGGCGAATCGGGGTCGGTTGAGCGCTGCCATTGGCGTAGCGTCTAGTATTGGTTCAGGACGGGCCTTGTATAGGGAAGCACAGGCGGCGATCGCCCGTTGGGCGGCCGAGCGGCAGGCTCTAATCCAAGCAGAAGCAATCGAGGCAACAGAGTCGCCTGCCCCAGCTGACCCCCAATCGGAGGCTGAACCACTAGCCGTTCCGGGCCCGTCCGCCGAGCAGTCAGCCCCTGCCGCCAACCCCGAAGCAACCCCTGAGTTGCCGCCGCCCTAAGCCGGTATGACTCAATGATCCACCGGCTGCGTCCACCATTGACTGATCGCAACTGCCGTAGTTGCCAGTCGTAAATCCTGTAACGATAACTTTTTAGGGGAAACTTACCAGAGGTTTCGCGTATTCTCAGAAAAGAGTCCGAATGAATGGGAGCGTATGAGCAGCCGTCAGGAAGTCAGCCAGCCTGAACTCCGCCTCAAGATAATGCTGGTTGAGGATGATCCGATGTTTCGCCTGGGGCTGCTGGCCTGTTTAAATCAGTACGCCGATCTGCAAATCGTTTGGGAAGCAAAATCCAGCGCTGTGGCGCTGCGGGTGTTACAGAATATTCTAGCCAGTCGCACCGCAGGCGAAGCGGCCTTACCAACGCCAGACTTGATCATTCTCAGCCTCAACCTGGAGCAAAGCCAGGGCGGCCTCTTTCTTTGTCAACAACTGCGCAGTCAGTTTCCGCTGCAACCATTGCTGTTGTTAGGAGCAGGCATTGCTCCAGAGATCCTGGCCCAGGCCTATCAATCCGGAGCGGCAGGATTTTGCGCCAAGGGAACGGACTGTGCCGATCTGGTTCAAACCATCCGGCGAGTGGCTGCAGGTCAATCTGACTGGCAACAGGGGCTACAGTTGATGAGTCGAGCCTTGAGCCGTTCTGCCTCCGTCATGCCAGCCACCGCAAGCCAAGAGTGGAGCACCTGGGCCGTCCTACGCAACAACCTGCGGTGTTCCGGTATTGAGCAGATCGACGCCGCGATCGCCCAGATTAATGCCCAGTTGCAATATCCCCATCTGACCGTCCTCGATCAACTGGTCCTGACCGGCCGCCGCCGAGAACTCCGGGCCGCCCGCTGGCTGGTCAATCGCCTGCTGGCTACGCCACCCCCGGTCCGTGTTACTCTGCCACCGCGATCGGCTCCTCCTGCGCCGCCAACCGATCTGCCGCCGCCGCTTCTGCCTACCACCGCCTCAAACCCACCTGGCTCCGTAGCAGAAGCGGCCCTTTTGCCGCAAACCGTTCTACCCACGGGCGAAATGCTAGCATCTTTGCCCAATGAATCGTCCAGACTTCTGCAGGTCTCCTTGTTTGATGCCACAGCTAGCCAATTGCAAGCTGGATTCATCAACCTGACGGAAACACCGCTGGAAATTGACATCCTCAAGGACGAGAAAAAGCGAGAACTGTTCTACATCATTCTGCGCAAGTTGGAAGATCTGGTGGCTGAGCTACGGTTTTCCCAAGTCCAGCCAGAGCAACTGAGAGACAAATCACCCACTATCCTGCAGGACCTGTGGCAGGAAGCAACCCTGGACTTCGTTGGCCGCTATTACACCCTGCCTGGGGCTGAGCAACCAGTGGAACTGGCCTCGCTCCTGCTCCAGGACAGGGAGATTGTTCAGGCAGCCATTCTGGACGGAATTCCTTTGGTTCCAGAGTTTTTCTGCCATCTGCTGTTTCAAACACCCCTGACCATTGACGATCGCACCTTTGCGGCTGGAACCGTGGATGCCATGCAGCGCATGGGCATGATCCTGCAGCATCTCCTGATCCAGGTGGCCAATGCGGTGATGCAGCCACTGCTCAACCGGTATGGAAATGTGCCTGAAATTAAGCAGACCTTTTATGACAAACGGCTGCTCTCGAGCCGCGAAATTGAACGATTTCGCAATAATTTATCCTGGCGCTATCGGGTGGAAGCCTGGGTAGGCAAACCAACCGCCATCTTTGAAAGTCGATACAATCTGCTGGTGTTTCAGGATGGCGGCATCCGTTACACATCCATCTATGCCCCCCGCACTGAGGAGTTGGAGCAGTTGACGGGGCTGCCCCTGATGGTCACGTTGGTGCTGGAAGCACGGGATGCCGTTTCTCCCCGCTTGCGATCGGCCGTGTCCTTTGTGGGCAGCGGTGTGGTCTATCTGCTGACGGAGGTGATCGGCCGTAGTATCGGCCTGATTGGCCGTGGTATTGTCAAAGGCATTGGTAATGTCTTGCAGGAAGCCAAAGTCAATCGGAAAGATGAACGGTTACGATAGACGCCCTACCCCCTCACCCGCTGGGGAGTTTTTCGCCAACCGGCTGGCCGTACTGGCTACTATGCATCGTAAGGAGCAGGTCATCGCCCCCCTCTTGCAGCAGGAACTGGGGCTGCAGGTGGTGCTACCGGAGGGATTGGACACCGACCAGTTTGGCACTTTTACCCGCGATCGCGATCGCCCTGGCAGTCAACTGGAGGCGGCTCGCTTGAAGGCTCGCAAAGCTCTGGAGTTAACTGGGCAGACCCTGGCGATCGCCAGTGAGGGTAGCTTTGGCCCCCATCCCTCCTTGCCCGCAATCGCCTGCAATCGCGAGCTAGTGGTGTTGCTGGACGAGGTGAATCAACTAGAAATTGTTGGTCAGGTGGTTTCCTTGGAAACGAACTTTCAACACCAGACCGTCGGCAGTGTGGAGCAAGCCTGGGCCTTTGCCCAAAAAGTCGGCTTTCCCGATCACGGTCTCGTGGTGATGACCCAACCGCAAGCCAGACAAGCTGACGCCCTGATCAAAGGCATTACCGATCGGGAAACGCTGGTGGCGGCAGTCACCGCCATCTTGCAGCGATCGCCCAACGGCACAGCCCATCTGGAAACCGATATGCGGGCCCTCTATAACCCGACCCGCATGAAAGTCATTGCACAAGCAACCCAGGATTTGCTGCAAGCCATCCGCCGCATCTGTCCTCAGTGTGGTTGTCCTGGCATGCAGGTGGTTGCCCATCGACCGGGACTGCCCTGTGGGCTTTGTGGCCAACCAACCAGCCTCACCGCAGCCCTTCAGTTAGGTTGCCAAAAATGTCAGTTTCAGCAGCAAATTCGCTTTCCTGACGGCATTCAGACGGCTGACCCTGCCCACTGCAGTTACTGCAATCCCTAACACGGGTTAGGGGCACTGCTTACTAGCGGTTCGCCAAGTCGATCGCGGGTCCACTACGATTCGGCTGGTGGCTGGCGATAGCCGTAAAAATTGATGTGATAGTCCGTAATTCGCACGCCAGTTTGAGCTTCGACCTGGCGAAGCAGCTCCGCTGGCAACTCCACATGCACATCCATGATCTGGTTGGTATCGATGCAGTTGACATGGCTGTGGGAGTCGCTGATATTGCCATACAGACGACCATCGGAGCGTTCAATACATTCAATGATGCCATTGTCAGACAGGGCTTCCAGGTTCTGATAGACCGAGGTGTGACCAATATCCTTACCCTGGCGATTGAGGCGATCGTAGATTTCTCGGGCAGACAGGTGCTCATTTTCTTGCCAGAGCAGTTCCAGGATGAAGCGACGCTGGCGGCTCAGTCGCATACCCAATAACTGACACCGTTCCAGAGCATCGTCCAGAGAGCGAATGGGTTTCTCAACCGTCAGATCCTTTTGCATATCCAGTGCTCTTTTACCAGGGTTGATCGCATCCAAAGCGGTTCCGTTGACCCACTGTATCCCTATTGATCAGCTAGCAAGCCGTGGAAGCTGCAGAATTCGCACCAGCCATTCGGCTGCAGACCGCCCAACCGTTGCTTCAGCCCCAGCATCCCTTTAGACTGACTTGGATCGCCCGGAGGTGTTTATAGACACACTTCTACCTGGTTATAGTTTTAGCATACGCTAAAGCAAACTCGCTACAACTTTGTTTTGACCAACGGGTAGCTTTCCCTCCGGTCGCAATTGTTCCAGAATGGGAACTGATGACATTGGATCACCTCTCCCCTGAAGCTGTATGACCTTGTTTCGATTGCAGACACTTATGGCACTAACCCAATTACCCCATTGGCAGCACTTTTCCCAGCTTTTCCGGAGAAGTTTCCTGACCCTATTGATTGCTGTCAGTTGTCTCATGCTGTGGGCGCCATCCCCCGCGATCGCGGGATTGAATGACGATCATTACGATGGGGAGATTTTCGCCCTCTATGCTGGCAACGGTTCCATCGTGCCGCCCAAGGTGTCGCTGGAAGAAGCCCTGCAGCGCGATCGCCCGACCCTGCTGGTGCTGTATCTGGATGACAGTCGTGACTGCAAGCAGTACTCCACCGTCGTTTCTCAGCTACAGGCCTATTACGGTCGGGTAGTGGATTTGCTGCCGGTGCGGGTAGACTCGATTGCCGCCAAACCCCAATACGCCCCCACCGAACCGGGCTACTACTACAAGGGCGTGGTGCCCCAGACTGTCTTGTTCGATCAGCAAGGCAAAGTGGTCCTGAACGAGAGCGGCGTTCTGCCCTTCGAACGGGTAGATGATGTCTTTCGCCAAGTGTTTGACTTACTACCCCGGTCGGCATCGACGGAGCTGAAACGGCGGCAGGTAAACGAAATCAGTTCAGAGTTGGTGAAGTAGCCTTGCTGAACCCTGGTCAGCCAAACTGGAGCGATCTCTGATGAAACTGCAACGAACTCCCCTGCTCTTGCTGCTGGTTGCTGGGCTATTGGCGGGAGGAGTGTTCCTCTACGAATTCCAGATTGCCCCCCAACGGGCCCAGGAGGAGACCCAGCGCAACCGCCTATTTTCTTTCCAAGAAGCAGATATCCGGGAATTACGGATCCAGACGCCAGCCAATCGGCTGGTCTTTGTCAAACGGCCAGCCCAACCAGCATCCCCCGCCTCTTCTGGAAATCAGACCGCCCCATCGCCCGCTGCCTCACCGGAGCGCTTGGTCTGGTGGATGACTGAGCCGAAAGACGGGCTGGCGAATGATGCCACGGTGGCTTTTTTGCTCAACCTGATGGTGAATGCCAGCAGCGCCAACACCCTGACCGTTCCAGCCGCCCGTCTGGCAGAATTCGGGCTGGAACCCAGTCGCACCACCATTGAAGTCAAACTGGCCAATCAACAGACCCATCGACTCCGGTTGGGGCAACCAGATTTCAGCAGCAGTAACCTCTATGCCCTGGTCGATCCATCCTCGGCCCCTGGCGATCGCACCATTAAGCTGGTTTCCTTAGACTTCGAAAGCGCCCTAAACCGTCCCCTGGCGGAGTGGGAACAACCGGTAGAGGCTGAAAACAAACCAAAAGACGGAAGCAAGCGTCAGGTTCCGCAGTAAAACGAGAGAGGAGATCGCGCCGTCAACCCGGACTCAAGGTTGTCCGGTTGTCCGATCGCCCCGGTGGCCTGCCACTGTGATAGCCCTCTCTACGGATTCGCCATGACCCGTCCCACTGCCACGTTGTTGATTTCCTGTCCGGACCAGAAAGGATTGGTCGCCAAGATTGCCAATTTTATTTACTCCAACGGCGGCAATATTATCCACGCTGACCAGCATACGGACTTTGCCGCCGGTCTATTTTTGACCCGGCTGGAGTGGCAACTGGAAGACTTTAACCTGCCGAGAGAGTTAATTGGTCCTGCTTTTCAGGCGATCGCCCAACCCCTGCAGGCCAACTGGCAACTCCACTTTTCCGACCAGATTCCCCGCATTGCCATCTGGGTCAGCCGCCAGGACCATTGTCTGTATGATCTGATCTGGCGACAGCGAGCTGGAGAATTTCGGGCCGAAATCCCGCTGATTATCAGTAATCATGAAGATCTGGGCGCGATCGCCCATCAGTTTGGCATTCCCTATCAGGTCTTGCCGATCACCAAAGCCAACAAAGCAGAACAGGAAGCCAAACAACTGGAGTTGTTGCGGCAGTTCAACATTGACCTGGTGGTGTTGGCAAAATACATGCAAATTCTCAGTCCAGACTTTCTGGCCCAGTTCTCCCAGGTCATCAACATCCATCACTCCTTTTTGCCCGCCTTTGCTGGGGCCAATCCCTATCAGCGAGCCTACGAACGGGGGGTCAAAATCATCGGAGCCACGGCCCATTACGTCACCGCCGACCTGGATGAAGGGCCGATTATCGAACAGGATGTGGTGCGGGTCAGCCATCGGGATGATGTGGAAGACCTGATCCGCAAAGGCAAGGATCTGGAACGAGTGGTTCTGGCCCGGGCCGTGCGGCTACACCTACAAAACCGGGTGCTGGTTTACGGCAACCGGACGGTGGTGTTTGAATAGGAGGCTACTGGCGACGAAACTGGTAGGAAATGCTCTGGGCTCCCCAGACCTGCTTCCCCTGAGCATCGAAGCCCCGATCCCAGGTATCCATGCCATTAGCATAGAGGACTATGTGGTTGGTAATGCGGACAGCTCCCCGGACATTGGCCGGACAGCCATCAGCGGGAGTGTTGCCGATGTAGTTCTCGCCTGATCGGCGCAGAAAGACACTGCAAACTGGCTGTCCCAGTTCGGCCACGGACACCTGGCGGTCGGCGGCTGGTTGGTTACAGAATCCGGCCCAGCGTTGCAGTTGCTTCGGCCGAAAGGCTTGTGATCGCACACTCTGGCTGTAGGGACTGACTGAGAGCTGTAAAAACCGCTGACGATAAGGTTTGGACTGATCCGGTTGCAACGACTGCTCCTGATACAGAAAGATGCTATCGTCTGCCGGTTTGCCTTGTAGGGTAATGCGGCAGGTGGTCATGTAGACCGTGGAAAATTTGGGATTTGTTTTTGCCTGGGCCGAGGTGTCCATGGTCCCTTCCAGGCGCGCCGCCACCTCTTCCGCCTGTTGCTGCAAAGACGGGGGCGCGGGTGCCGCCACCAGAGGTTGCACAGCCATCAGGACAGCCAAGCCACTAAATAGAGAAACAGCTAATTGCACAGGATGGACATTGAACCAGAACGGTCCCATCCTATCGCGATCGCAACCATCATCTGCGATCATCGGCTGCGGTCATTGCCGCCCCAATCGTTCAACTGCCGAACCGTGCCTCAGCCCTGGCAATCCAGGTTTCGGCTTGCAGCAGCCCCCATTGCCAGACCTCATAGCCAACCTGACTGAGATGCAACCCATCGGTCGTCAGTTCGGGCCGCAGGTTGCCATCCTGACCCACCATCAGAGCATGCAGATTGAGAAAAATCGCGCCTTCCTGACTTGCCAGGGAGGCAATGCGGCGATTGAGCGACACAATCCGAGCGTTAGGGATATGGGGCACCCTCGTTGGCAGGATCGATTGGACCACCAGATTAGCCTGGGGATGAGTAACCCGCAGACGAGTCATGATCTGACGCAGGTTCCAGAGAATTTCATTATCACTAACCCCTTGCTTCAGATCATTGACCCCGGCCATGAGATAAATCACGGAAGGACGGGTGCGGGAAAAGTCCGACAGGCGATAGAGAATCTGGCGGGTTGTCTCGCCGGAAATTGCCTGGTTGAGCCAGAGCTGATCCGTGGGCAAGCGATCGCTGGGAAACCAGAGACTAAGCGAGTCGCCCACCATGACCGCCAGGCGGTTATTGCCCTGGCCACCCGCCACCGCCCGCGCCTCCAGGGCCAGCAACTGTCGCCACTGGCTATAGCTAGGCTGACGATTGGCCTGGAGCCAGGAGGAACGAAAACTGGTCGCTGGCAAGCGGGTGTAGAGTCGGCCCAGCCGTAAAGCCGCCAACCGCTGGGCATACAACTGAGGTCCCGATCGGGGAGTCGCTGGGGCTGCATCTGAGAACTCTATCAGGCTGCTGCCGGTCCCTTGCCCAACCGGTTGTAGCCGCTGCTTCGGCTGTGGTTGGCTGACAGTGGACGGGGGGGACGCTGGCGGTCGGGCCGAGGATTCTGGTTGAACGGCCGTCTCCGGTTGCACATTGGCCCACGCCTGACTAGGCGATCGCTCAGCAACCTGGGCCACCACTGGAGCAGTAATCACCGCAGAAGAAGCCGCCGAATCAGGTTGAAGGGCTTGTTTCGTGGTCAATGCCGCGAGTAACAGGGATGGGTCTGTCATGGGCCGTAGAATGAAGAGGTCTTGCTTACCCATCACAGCGGCAAACCCCCTCTATCAGGACGGTTTTTGTAACAGTTTGGTGGCAAAGCACACTTAACCCTCACCATCATTCCAGGATCCATGCCAGCCAGAATGGCCAAGGCGAGTCCATCCGGGATGGAAGCCAGGGGAGTGGTCAAGGTTGCAATCGCATCGGCAACCCAATTCAATAACGGCTACTGCACAAAAGACGTTGCCTTGTTTGTTTAGCACTCCTTGAATCTGAATAAAAAGGCTTCCCAGAGCATGCAGGCATTTGCCCGCCAGACTTACTTCATCAGCCAAGGACTAATCAGAATGCTTACAAAGGCAATTCCCCCTAGAACCGCCAGCACGTAGGCAACGATGAGGGTGGGGGAAATCCGGGGAATATAGCGCAGTTCATTGCGCTCGATGTTGCGAATCTGGCGACGGTGTTCCATGGCCGCATACAGCATGGCAAAGGTGCCTAAGGCCACAAAGCCCATGCCAATAATCCGTGACGCATGAAAGGGATTCAGCACCCCACCCAATTGCTGGTTGAGGACCGAAACAATGCTATCAATACCGAAACCAAAACTGATCAGGGCCAGGGAGGTGCGAATCCAGGCCATGAGCGTTCGTTCTTGGGCGGCCCGATTGCGTTCCTTGGCCAGTTCCGTAGCAGGGCTGAGAGGGTTCATCGTTTCAGGTTGGATAAGTGGCTAATGAGATCGTGAAAAATATAAACCTGTTAAGATATGCCTGGTTGCAGCAGTAGCGCTATCACCGTTAGTCTGCGATATTCATCAGAAACATCTACAGAACATCTACAATAGCGAACAGCTTAATCCCCTAGTTGACCAGGATTGAGGCTACCAGGATGACACCTATTGAGCCATTGACTAGCCCTCTCAATGAACTAGCGAAAGAGCGGACTCGGGCGGCGGCTGAACGGACTCTGAGTACTTGGATTAATAATTGTCTGGCCTTGATTGGGGTTGGTGTGATGCTTGATCAGGTTTATGGCGATCTGGAACATCTCTTTCCCCCCAAAAGTCTGCAAAGGACAGCTCACTTGGCCCATGATATTGGTCTCCTGTTCATTGGTCTCGGTATTGGCCTGTTGATCATTGCGACGGCACAGCACGTCTTGATTCTGAAACTTCTGGGCCAGACCAGCCAGATTTTCCATGCACCTGAGTTTTTGCGGTTGAATCAGATAGCGGTGGCGGCCGTTGTGTTGTTTGGTCTGTTGAGTGTGTTGAGTATTTGGCTGGGCCCCCTATAGGCGATCGCGATTGAAGCAGCAGGGACTGAACAAGCAGGGGTTACAACAAACAAATGGGGAGCAACCGCCTACTGGGAAGGACACTTCAACCCAAGGGCGGCTGACTCCAGATCAGGCCAAACAGGATGATGGCCAGAATGATCACAACGCTTGACACAATCAGGCCGAGGGAGGGCCTGGAGCGATAGCAATAGTCTGACTGCTGAAACCGGCCCAGTTCTCCCTGATAAT
>CAZBTL010000138.1:0-11696 GCA_964494755.1 uncultured bacterium
TCAATGGGCGAGGCACGGGCAGTCCAGTCAAACACAAATTAGAGTAGAACCAGGAATATCCAAATACTGCTCCAGTATACTCTTGTCTTGTCAGAGTTCCTGTTTTGTCCGTGCACAGCACAGCCATTGCCCCAAAATTTTGGATGGCGTTGTATCTTCCCTTTTAAGGGGAGTAGGGAGGATCTTCAAGTGTCTAACATCACAACCTATACCTTTTCAAGCGCCCTCTGAAACCAAATATAGCGGTTCCTGATCGAACGAAGTACAGCAGAAGCCTTGCTGGACAAGTATTACAGGCTTGTCTATGCACCTCACGCCTGCGAGAACCGCTATAATGAAACCAAATAATGATTTCGTTTGGTATCAACATCAAAATATGCTTCTGGGAGGTCACCCTCATATTCGCCCGTATCATAGGTTTCAAAGAATTCAACAAGTTCCTGATTGGAGTTGAACTGATACCAATTTAATGTGAAGTTGCATAGAACCAAAGCCAAAAGTCTCGTCAGGAAGGAGTTTCAAGCTCCTGGATTCATGTAGCTTCATACAAAATTGGTATAAGGCAAGGGCGTTTCCGCGAGGAGGGGTCTGGTTGCTTTGTTTGAATCACGCAGTATTACATTTTGAAGTGCGGAATGGGGGTTTGAGAGATATCTACACAAACCATTTTTTAAGTTGTTGAGGGGGTCACGCTTCTCAACACAGCCTTGTCAGAACCCTAAGCAGACAGGTAGGTGTACCGTCGCAGACTGTTTTCGTAGTTTTGCATCAGCAGTTGGGACTCCGCGATCGTGATCCGGTTGTCTTGCAGCGCCTGTTCAGTTTGCTGACGGATGCTTTCAATCAGATCTTCCGAGTCATACTGCACATAGCCCAGCACTTCGGTCATGGTGTCCCCCTTGACCACGTGGTCAATCCGATAGCCTTTCGGGGTCAGGGTGATATGGACAGCGTTGGTATCCCCAAACAGATTATGCAGGTTGCCCATGATTTCCTGGTAAGCGCCATTCAGGAACATGCCCAGGTAGTAGGGCTGATTGGGCTGGAGGGGATGGAGTTCCAGGACATGCTTGACATCCCGCAGGTCGATGAACTGGTCGATTTTGCCATCGCTATCGCAGGTCAGGTCAGCCAGGGTGGCGCGCCGACTCGGTTCCTCATCCAAACGGTGAATTGGCATAATCGGAAACAACTGATCGATCGCCCAACTATCGGGGGCCGACTGGAAAACCGACAGGTTAATGTAATAGATCGACGCCATAATGTTTTCCAGATCTTCCAGATCGTCAGGCACATATTCCTGCTGACGGGCAATTTGCAAGATCTTTTCACAACAAGTCCAGTAAAGTCGTTCCGCCCTGGCTCGCTCCGGTAGGCTCAAGTATCCAAAATTAAACAGGCTGGTCGCCTCTTCTTTGAACTGGGTGGCATCGTGATAGGCTTCCTGGTAATTTTCTTCGCTGATGGACTGCCAGGTCTCGTATAAATTGCGAATAATCAGGTGTTCCTTTTCCTGCAAGGGGTCTGGCGTCCCAGAGGGCACCTCGCTGGTACTCAGAACATTGAACACCAGGACTGATTGATGGGAGGCGATCGCCCGGCCACTTTCGCTGACCAGAGTTGGCACTGGCAGATTGCGCTCGGCACAGGCTTCTTTCACCTCGGCCACGATGTCATTGGCGTAGTTTTGAATGCTGTAGTTTTTGGAGGCATAGAAATTGGTCTTGGAGCCGTCATAATCTACTCCCAGGCCACCACCCACATCCAGATATTGCATCGGAGCCCCCATACGGGCCAGTTCCACATAAATTTGACTGGCTTCCCGGATGGCATCTTTCACCACCTGGATGGCGGAAATCTGGGAGCCCACATGATAGTGCAGTAATTGCAGCGAATCCAGCATATCCGCAGCCCGCAATTGCTCGACCGTACTCAGGATTTCCGGGATGGTGAGGCCAAACTTGGCCCGATCACCAGCGGAGGTGCCCCAGCGGCCAATCCCTTTGCTACTTAACTTAGCGCGCACCCCCAGGATGGGGGCAATTTTTAGCTTACGGCTGGCTTCAATCACCAAGGGGACTTCTTCAATCTGCTCCAGGACGATGATGGGGGTTTGTCCCAGCCGCCGGGCCAGGATAGCCGTCTCAATATATTCCCGATCTTTATAGCCATTACAGATCAGCAGGGCGCCGGGAGTTTTCAGGGTGGCCAGGGCAATCATCAGCTCTGGCTTGGAACCGGCTTCCAGACCAAACTGGTGGGGCTTGCCAAATTTGACCAGGGCTTCCACTAGATGGCGCTGTTGATTGCACTTGACCGGAAATACGCCTTTGTAAACGCCGTCATAGTTGTAGCGGGCGATCGCTTTAGCGAAGGCCGAGTTCAAGCGCTCAATCCGGTCTTCCAGAATATCGGAGAAGCGAATTAACAGCGGCAGGGAAAGATTGCGTTGTTGCAGCGCATTCACCAGTTCGTACAGATCTAGAGAACCGCCGCGATCGCCCTGGGGCGAAACCGTCACATGACCAGCGGCATTGATCGAAAAATAGGGGTCGCCCCAGCCATTAATGCGATACAGTTCCTCGCTATTTTCAATGGTCCAGACAGCTTGGCCTGGTTCCACCTTGTCAGAAGCGCCATTCGAGACTGGAGCAGAGGCGGTCCGTTCAGACTCCCGCTTAGCGAATCGGGTTGTCGCCTTCCCTTGCTCAGGAGCATCAGCCGGTAAGGTTACATCCTCAGCATTAGCAGTCGCCAACGGCTTTGCCATTCTCAACTCTCCCATCATGGTCATGAATTGCCAGTCTACCGCATTCAGCCAACGGTTGCAGGTATGATGGCGCACCTAACCACAAACAAACAAAAGGGAGTAGCATTGGCACTCCCTCTAAACAGCCATGCTCCATGCCCTAGGCCGATTCCGTCGGTTTAGACTCGGTTGCTGATGCAACTGGCGCATTTGGCTTCGCTGGCGTACTGGCTACAGTTGGTGCTGGAGTGGGAGCACTCCCTGCTGCTGGAGCGACGGCTGGAGGTTTGGGGGGTGTCGGCTCAACCGGAATTCCCAATTGCTCTTTAGCCGTCGTCAGAACCATTGCAGCCCCACTCTTACCGGCCTCCAAAAGGGATTTGCCCGTTTCGCTGAATAGGCGATCGGCACTGGGTTTTTCCAGATCATTGATCCAGTTACGAGTACTCCAGCCTGTTTTGTAGCCGGTTTTCCAGATCCATTCTCCAAATACCAACCCTAAACAGAGAACGAGCCAAAGCAACAGGCCGGTTTCTTTCAGGATAGTCCAGGTCAGAGACAGCGTTTTCTGATAGGTTTCCCCTGTGCTTGGAGCGGTTAGAAGTTGCCACACTTTAGCGATCTGGGTTTTCAGTTGGTTCATCGATCATCTCCCTGCTTCTCTACCATTGTCGAACATCAAAAACTAAATGAGCGGTATGCACCCAGCCATGGAAGTCAATCACCGAAGTTAGGAGGCACCAAAACAGTTTAATACTAGCGGATCACCTCCAGGGCAGTCGGCTAGAAGGCGAACGAAGCGCACGGCTGAATCCAGACAAGCCCTAGGCCGCATTATCATCGGCGGTCGGCAGAGGACGCAGACATTCTAGAAAGGTACGGGCTTCTGGCTCCGGCGATCGCAAAAACTGATCCGGTGAGCCCAAAAACACCAATCGGCCCTCCTGCATCAGGCCAATTCGAGAAGCCAGAGTCAACGCCTCCTGAATATCATGGGTGACAAAAACAACCGTTTTGCCTAGATTCTGTTGCAACCGACGTAATTCCTGTTGCAGTTCCAGCCGGGTGATCGGATCCAGGGCGCCAAAGGGTTCATCCATCAATAAAATCGGTGGATCAGATGCCAGAGCCCGTGCCACTCCCACCCGTTGTCTCTGGCCACCGGACAACTGATGGGGATAGCGGTTGGCAAACCGAGCTGGATCCAGACCGACCAGATAGAGCAATTCATGCACCCTGGCCTTAATTTGTTTGGCTTGCCAGCCCTGCAGCGTCGGTACCAGACCCACATTACGCTCAATCGTGAAGTGGGGAAATAGGCCTGTCTCCTGAATCACGTAGCCAATCTGGCGCCGCAGTTGGATCGGCTCCCAGGCGGTGGTCAGTCGGTCTTGAACCTGCACGCCTCCCTCCGTTGGCAGCAGCAGCGCATTAATCAACTTCATGGTGGTGGTTTTGCCCGATCCACTGCGCCCCAGCAAGACCAAAAATTCACCGGCTGCGATCGTGAAGTTGAGGTTGGCAACCAACCCTTTCCTCACAGTCCGATTCGCCTGCCGTTCTTGAACCGTATAGCCCGCATCCTGAAAGGCAACCGCAATCTCTGCCATGCCGATTTTTCCCCTTAACTGGTCTGATTCTGCCATGGACCGGTGAGAAAACAAAAAACGTAGCCAACCTGGGAACTGGCTACGTTTTATCTGGGTTAAGTGGAATTGGCTTACATCATACCCATGCCGCCCATGCCACCCATGCCACCCATGCCGCCCATGCCGCCCATGCCGCCCATATCTCCACCAGGAGCAGCAGGCGGGTTCTTCTCTGGCTTCTCAACAACCAGGGCTTCGGTGGTCAGGACTAGGCCAGCAATCGATCCGGCATCCTGCAACCCAGAACGGACCACTTTGGCCGGGTCAATGATACCAGCGGCAATCATGTCCTCAAACTGGTTTGTCAGCGCGTTGTAGCCCTGGTTAAAGTCCAGAGCCCGAACTTTTTCAACAATCACCGAACCTTCTGCCCCAGCATTTTCAGCGATCTGGCGTAAGGGCGCTTCCAGGGCGCGGGCCACAATGTCCACCCCTAGTTGCTCTTCAGTGGTCAGAGAACTTTTCAACGCTTGCAGCTTGGGAGCCAGATGGAGCAGGGTGACACCGCCACCGGGCACAATCCCTTCTGCAACCGCCGCTTTGGTAGCATTGAGGGCATCTTCAATGCGTAATTTACGGTCTTTCAACTCGGTTTCAGTGGCCGCCCCTACCTTGATCACCGCCACCCCGCCAATTAATTTGGCAATGCGCTCCTGCAATTTCTCGGCGTCATAGTCGGAATCAGTCCGTTCTAGTTCCTGACGTAGTTGGGCCACCCGCTTGTCAATATCGGCTTTGTTACCAGCATCGGAAACAATGGTGGTGGCATCCTTGGTGACCGTCAATTTCCGAGCTTTGCCCAGCATGTCCAGGGTGACACTGTCTAGACTCAGGCCGATATCCTCAGAAATCACCTGACCGCCGGTCACAACCGCGATGTCCTGCAGCATGGCTTTGCGGCGCTCACCAAAACCAGGCGCCTTGACCGCAACGACACTTAGCACACCCCGCAGCCGATTCACCACCAGGGTTGCCAGAGCTTCCGCTTCAATATCTTCAGCAATGACCAGGAGCGGTTGACCAGAGCGGGCAATTTTCTCCAGGACGGGAACCAGATCCTGAATGGAACTGATTTTCTTATCCGTCAGCAGAATCAGAACATTTTCCAGTTCGGTAATCATGCGCTCGGCATCGGTCACAAAGTAGGGAGAGATGTAGCCTCGGTCGAACTGCATCCCTTCCACAATTTCCATTTCTGTGGAAAGAGACTTGGATTCCTCAACCGTAATGACGCCATCTCTGCCAACCCGGTCCATGGCTTCCGCAATCATGGCCCCGACTTCTTCATCATTGCCAGAAGAAACGGTGGCGACCTGAGCGATCGCCTTCCCTTCAACCGGCTTAGCCAGCGCTTCAATTTCTTCGACTAATTTAGCAACGGCTTTATCGATACCCCGGCGCAGCGCCACAGGATTGCTGCCAGCCGCCACATTTTTCAGACCTTCCCGAATCATGGCCTGGGCCAGAACGGTGGCGGTTGTGGTGCCATCGCCCGCCATATCTTTGGTTTTAGAGGCCACTTCCCGGATCAGGGACGCGCCGGTATTTTCCAGCGGGTCTTCCAGTTCAATTTCCTTTGCAATGGTGATGCCATCATTGACAATCTGGGGAGCCCCAAATTTCTTTTCCAGAACCACGTTTCGCCCTCTGGGGCCCAGCGTAATCCGAACCGCGTCCGCCAGTGCGTTCACACCGCGTTCCAGCGCTTGGCGCGACTCATCATCAAATACAACAATCTTTGCCATAGTCACATGCCGAGTTCTCCAAATAGCAATTTAGCACTCTTGACAGTTGAGTGCTAAGTTCCTGCCAGAACTCTTTGTTTCGCGATCGCTCCAGCGCAGACGAGAGTCCTCTAGCACGTAGTCCACCGAATCAGGCCATCACCATTCCCCCATCTACATTCATCACCTGGCCAGTAATGTAAGCGGCAGCCGGATCGGCAGCCAGGAAACGCACCAAACCAGCCACCTCTTCTGGTTGGCCATAGCGGTTCAGGGGAATAAATTTCAGGATTTCCTCTGACTGTAATCCTGTCGTCATATCAGTCGCGATAAAACCAGGGGCGACAGCATTCACCGTAATCCCACGGCTGGCCAGTTCCTTGGCGACGGTTTTGGTAAATCCAATGACTCCGGCTTTAGCTGCACTGTAGTTGGCCTGACCAGGATTCCCCATCTGTCCAGCCACAGACGTAATGTTAATGATGCGGCCGGACTTCTGCTTCAGCATAATCTTGCTTACGGCCCGCGTACAGAGAAAAACACCGGTTAAATTCAAGTCAATCACGGCTTGCCAATCTTCTGGTTTCATCCGCAACAGCAGTGTATCGCGGGTAATTCCGGCGTTATTGACCAGAACATCAATGCGGCTCCATTTGTCCATCGTGGCATTGACCAGCGCTTCTACTTGGTCAGCTTGGGAAACATCCGCCGGCAGGGCGATCGCATCACTTCCCAGAGCCGTAATTTCTGCAACCACTTGATCCGCTGCATCACGGGAACTGGCATAGTTCACCACCACATTTGCACCGTTAGCCGCCAGGGCCAGGGCCGTGGCCCGACCGATGCCCCGCGAGGCACCTGTGACAATTGCGACCTTACCGCGTAACGACTGCAAATTTTCCGGCAATGCTTCCATGGCTTCTCAAAATCCTTAATGCGATAGGGGAACGGGTTGCCATACCTGACCAATCGTCTTACCCCACAATTGGCCTCTATATTGAGCTGCAACCAATCTGGTTAGACCGTCTGTCGATAAACTGCATCCATAACGTTATCAGGAAACGCACCGGTTTAAAGGCGCAAGTCGGCCATCAGCCTCTTTCTCCGTCCCACCAACCCATCCACGGGAGCCTGCCTTAGCATGGGAGTAAGGCATTTTGGAGTAGAAAAATGGCAGTCAAAAAGCAGTTCAGCAGCTTTCAAGATCTGGTGCAGATGTCCGACCTGCCAGTCCTGGTTGATTTTTATGCCGCGTGGTGCGGTCCCTGCCGCATGATGGCAGAGATTCTGGAGCAGGTGAACACCCAGATGCGAAACCGACTACGGGTGATCAAAATTGACACAGAAAAATACCCGCAGTTGGCAGCGGAGCATCAAGTTTATGCCCTGCCAACCCTGGTTCTGTTTAAGAATGGTAAACCCGTTGAGCGAATTGAAGGTGTGCTGTCTGCCAAACAACTGATTCAGCGGCTGCAGTCCCTGATATGAGAAGATTTGAAGCTTTTGGAGACCGTTGCTATTGGCCAGCCGAACGCTGTTTTTTGCTGCCCATAAAAATTAGCCTGCCAGCCTGAAAGCACTACAGGACAGGTAATTCATAGGCTTATCTTATGGGTTCACAGATTTAAAATTAGCAAAAAAGTCGCAAAAGCCATATATCTTAAAGGTTTCACCGTTCCGGAATCGAGCTAGAGACTCTAGAATAAGTCATGAAAATTCGATTCAACGGGAGTTTCAGCCGTTTCATGAAACTCCCGTTACGAGTTTTCTAACCAGGATCCTCATTGTTGAGGTTGCCAAGCGTCTATTTCACTGTCCTCTAGCTGAAAGGAGACACCATGAATAAGGGTGAGTTAGTTGATGCTGTGGCCGAAAAGGCCAGCGTGACTAAAAAACAGGCCGATGCTGTGCTGACTGCCGCTTTGGAAGCGATTGTAGATGCTGTTAGTGGCGGGGATAAGGTAACACTGGTTGGCTTTGGCTCATTTGAACCCCGAGAACGCAAAGCCCGTGAAGGACGGAACCCGAAAACGGGTGCCAAAATGGAAATTCCAGCTACAAAAGTTCCGGCGTTTTCCGCAGGGAAGCTCTTCAGAGAAAAAGTAGCACCCGATCAGTAATCCGTTGAAACCATCCTTGGAACGACCGGCGCACGGGGGAAATTTAGCTTGGGCTGCGCCACTGGCAGGCTGTTCCCCCGATGCCATTCTTGATTTTTCTGCCAGCATTAATCCGGCAGGTCTGCCTGCATCCGCGATCGCAGCGATCCAGTCCCATCTCGGTGACCTGACGGCCTACCCGGACCCCAGTTACAGTCAGTTGCGGACAGCGCTGGCCCAGTTTCACGGTCTTTCTGCAGATTGGATTCTGCCCGGAAACGGTTCGGCTGAACTGTTGACCTGGGCCTGTCGGGAACTGGCGGAACAGGATGGGACCTATTTGCTTTTGCCAGCCTTTGGCGATTACTGGCGGGCGCTAAACGCCTTTCAGGCCAAGGTAATCGGTATGCCTCTCCCCTTACAGCCAATTCCCCTCAGCCCGGATGCAACGGCGCCACAGTGGCTGGACGAGGGGCCGTCAACTGCTGCGAACCGAGGTCTGTTGCTGAATAATCCCCACAATCCAACCGGCCAACTGTTTTTGCGGCAGACGCTAATGCCCTATCTGGAACGATTTTCCCTGGTGGTGGTGGACGAAGCCTTTATGGATTTTCTGCCCCCCTCGCAGCAGCAAAGTTTGATTGAAGCAGTCTGCGATCACCCCAATCTGGTGGTGTTGCGATCGCTGACCAAGTTTTACAGCCTGCCCGGTTTGCGATTGGGATATGCGATCGCCCATCCGGATCGGTTACAGCGCTGGCAACGATGGCGGGATCCTTGGTCGGTGAATGCGCTGGCGGCAGCCGTGGGGGCAGCGGTGGTGCAGGATGAGGCCTTTCAACAGCGCACCTGGGACTGGATGGCAACGGTTCAACCAGCTTTCTTTCAGGGGTTGGCTAGCCTGCCAGGATTGACCCCCTTTGCCAGTGCGGCCAACTTCTTTCTGGTGCAGTCGGTCCAACCCGTACCGCCCCTGCAAACCCAACTCCTGCAACACCATCACATTCTGATTCGGGACTGTCTCAGCTTTCCCGAACTGGGCGATCGCTATTTTCGGGTGGCCGTTCGCACACCAGCAGAAAACCAGCGTTTGCTAACCGGATTAGCCGATATCCTGGAAAAAGGATAGGGCGATCGCATGGTTGATTATGATCTGGTGGTGATTGGCCGGACACCGGCAGGAGTGGCAGCAGCCATGCTGGCAGCTCATCTGAAAGCCAGGGTAGCCCTAGTGGAGCAACCCGCCTTGGCTGACCAGACCGCCTTCCTTGGCCGACAAATCCTGACCGAAGTGGGCACCCAACTCCAGCAGGGGAAACGGTCAGCCCAACTGAGCCTCTGGCCTGCGACGGAGGTGTGTTCCGGCTTAAGACCCAGTCCCATCTGGCAGGCATTGCGGCAATGGGAGGCTACCGTTGCCGAGCGTCTGAAGAGCTGGCAAACAGTGGCAATTCAGTCCAGCCTGGGGATTGATGAAATTTCCGGTAGCGGGGAGTTTTGTCGCAAACCCTTGCCAGCCTTTATTGTGAACGGTCGCTATTTGCGATCGCGAGCCTACCTGCTGGCCCTGCCAGAACAGACTACCATTCCCGCCATCCCTGGATTAGAGGCGGCCGGTTATCTGACCCCAGCCACCCTGCTGCATTCAGACCAGCCCGTCTTGCAACCCCAGCAGCAACTCATGATTCTGGGCAGCAACCCAGTTGGGGTGGAACTGGCCCAGGCGTTTGGGCGTTTGGCACTCAAGGTAACCCTGGCCGTTGCCAGTTCCCAGCTACTGCCGGAGGAGGATCCGGACAGTGCCCGATTCATCCAGGCCCAGTTAGAAGCTGAAGGCGTCCAGATTCTGACGGGCGCTGACGTGACCCAGGTGCGCCTGACCGAGAACGGTCGTTGGGTCAGCATCGGCAACCAGGAGTTGGCAACCGATGCCATTCTGCTGGCAACACCTCCCCTGGCCGATCTGGCGGCCCTCAACCTGGAAGCCGTACAGGTGCAATGGGACAACAGCGGCATCCAACTGAACCGCCGCCTGCAAACCACGAATCCCCGCATCTATGCCTGTAGTGGTCATTGGGACAACCACTGGGCGCCCCAGTTGGCGGTTTATCAAGCTCAGATTGCGGTTAAAAATGCCCTGTTCTGGCCCTTATTGACGGTTGACATGGGCGGACTCCCTTCCCTGGTCAAAACCGATCCTGAACTGGTGCGCTTGGGTCTCACCGAACCTCAGGCAGTGGCCCGCTATGGTCGGGATGTGAGGGTGGTGCGTCAACCGCTTCAGTCCCTTCCAAAAGCCCAAATCAGCGGTCTGGATAGCGGTTTCTGTAAGCTAATTACCCGTCGCAATGGTCGGTTGCTGGGGGCCCATCTAGTGGGGCCACTGGCCGGAGAATGGGCTGGCGCGATCGCCCTGGCCCTGCAGCGTCAGCTCAAAATCCAGGATCTGGCAAAACTGACCTGCCCCACGCCGACCTTCAGCGAAATCATCCAGCAAACCGCCCTAGCCTGGCAGCGGCAGCACCTAGCCCAGAACTCCAGCCTGCAGGACTGGCTACAGGGATTTTTCGACTGGCGGCGATCCTGGACCCGGTTCAAGTAACCTTAGCAGCCAATTCTCCCCTGGAGCGATCGCAGGGGACAGCAGAAGACCGAGAATGAAACCAGAACAGGCAAGGTAGAGGGCGATGCAACATGGCAAATCTGAGCCATTCAATGCTGCAAAATGGGTTGGCGACCCTATTAACTCTGGCCCTGGCGATCGCCTGGCTGCGTCTGATCGATCGTCTGACCCACCAGGGACGGATTGCGCCAAAGTTGAGCCGCAAGATCATTCACATCACTACAGGCCCCCTGTTTGTTCTCTGCTGGCCCCTGTTCAGTGAAAGCGCGATCGCCCGCTTTTGGGCCGCCCTGGTGCCCTTGGTGATCACCCTCCAGTTCGTTGCAGTCGGCACGGGTCTGATCGAGGATCCATCTGCCGTGCAGGCCATGACCCGCACTGGACAGCCAGCAGAAATCCTCAAGGGACCGCTTTACTACGGTCTGGTCTTTGTCCTGTGTACCGTGCTGTTCTGGCGTACCTCTCCCGTTGGCATGCTGGCCTTGATGATTCTGTGCGGCGGCGATGGTCTGGCCGAAATTGTGGGTCGCCGCTGGGGCAAACACAAATTGCCAGGTAGTCCCAACAAGAGTTGGGCCGGTTCCCTGGCCATGTTCTCAGGCAGTTGGGCCTTGGGTTATAGCTTTCTCCTGGGGTTCAATGCCCTGGGCTATTTTCAACCACCCTTAGAGGCCGTGCCCCTGGCCCTAACCGTCGCCGCGATCGCCCTGGTGGCCACCCTGGTGGAAGCCCTACCCTTGACCGACATCGACAACCTGACCCTGACAGCAGTAGCCATTGCCATGGGCCTCTGGCTATTCTGAGACAGTGCCGTTCCCCCTAGCCATTGCCAATAAGCCATTGCCCCAGATA
>CAZBTL010000139.1:0-7971 GCA_964494755.1 uncultured bacterium
GCTATATCAACCCTATGGCTCTCTAAACCAGGTTTCTGCTGCTGAGATAGGGGCTACAATGCAAGTAACGCTGGACTGGAACTGGTGTATCTATGGAACCACTGCTGGCTGCATTGACCCTGGTGATTGTGGGCTATATTTTTGGCTCTGTGAAAATCATTAATCAGGGAAGCGAAGGAATTGTCGAACGGTTAGGGCAATATCGCCGGACGCTGAAGCCAGGAATGAACTTCGTTATTCCCCTGATTGACACCGTCCTGGTGGAATCAACCCGGGAACAAATTCTGGATATTCCGGCCCAGTCTGCCATTACCCGAGACAACGTGACTTTGGACGTGGATGCGGTGGTTTACTGGAAGATCCTGGATGTGCAGAAAGCGTACTACGCTATTGAAGATCTGGAAGCGGCGCTGCAAAACATTGCAACCACCACTCTGCGGTCTGAAATTGGTCGGATGGACCTGCGAGAAACTACTTCCTCCCGCACCCAAATTAACCAGGCCTTGCTGCATCAGTTGGATGAAGCAACGGAGAACTGGGGCGTCAAGGTGCTGCGGGTAGAGGTTCAGGAGATCAAAATTTCCGACACCCTGCGGGAGGCACTGGAGGCAGAACGGGCGGCGGAAAGTAAACGACGGGCTACCTTATCTGAAACGGAAGGGGTGGTGGAGTCGATTCGCCGGATCTCGACGGCTTTGCAGGGCCAGCCCAATTCCGATGTGGTGCTGCGGTATCTGATGACCCAGCATTATGTGGATGCCAATTTGAAGCTGAGTGAGAGTAACAATTCCAAGATTATCTTTATGGATCCCAAGTCGCTGACGGAGACGGTGGCAGAGTTAATTGCAGCGGAATCGACGGAAGGGATAGATTTCAGTAGTAGCACAACTCCACCGGATGGCAAGGGACTGGCGAACAAATAAGACCCCGTTGTCAGTCCGGCTGAGGTGGCAATCTATCGCTGTCTGGGGACTTGGATCGGGCTCTGATTGCAACGTGGATCCTTACTTAAGGCGCCTTAATCCTCGTTGCTCTTAAGCGGGTGGTGCTGAATAGCAAGATAAGTTGGAACGCAGTTTCAATTTATACAACTCCTGATTTAGGCTCGGAATCAGCAGTGCCTAAACGTGGAGTTTGACCTGGGAGCCAGCGGCAGTTTTGTTGACTTCGATGCGCGATTGAAAGGCTTCCTTGAAATGGGGCATATGGGTTACTACCAGAATGCAGGCAAAGTCAGGGGAGATGGCATTAATTGCTGCAACCAGGCGATCGCAGCCTTCCGCATCCTGGGTGCCGAATCCTTCATCCACAATCAGCAGTTGTAGGGCGGTGCCCGACCGTTGGGCCAGCAGTTTCGCCAGGGCCAGCCGAATGGCGAAATTGACCCGGAAGGCTTCTCCCCCGGAGTAGGTTTCGTAGGGGCGAGTGCCCTGGGTATCAGCAATCAGGATATCCAAGGTGTCAATCAGCTTGGCGGATTGGGTTTTCAGTTTGCTGCTGTCTCGACGACTGGAGCGCTGGGTAATGAACTGGACATGCAGTTGATTGGCGCTGAGGCGGCTGAGGATGTGGTTGGTTTCGGCTTCCAGTTGGGGCAGTACATTTTCGATCATCAATGCCTGCAAGCCATTCCTGCCAAAGGCCTGGGCCAACTCCTGATAAACCCGATGCTGCCGCTGAAGGGTTTGCAGTTGACGCTTGAGGCTGACTTGCTGCTGGTCGATCGCGGCCAACTGTTGCTGTTGTTGTTGTAAGCGTCCCAACTGGGCCAGTCCTTCGTCCTGCTGCGATCGCAACTCCTGCATCCGCTGTTCCAACTGTTGCATCTGCCCCTGACTATCCGGGTAGGCTGCCAGTTGGCGGACTAGTGCGGCTATCTGGGTCTGGCTCTCCTGCAACCGCTGTTGCCGATGGTGCAGGCTTTGGGTCAGGTCGCGGATCTGCTTTTGCACCTGGGGATAGTGTTGCTTGGCTTGCCGCAACTCCTGATACTGCAATTGCCAGCTCTGGGCCTGCTTCAGGGCGTTGCGGAGGGTGGTGTGTTGCTCCAGGTTGTACCCGGTTTCAGCCAACTGCCGATCCAGTTGGGCCAGGTGCTGAGCCGTTTCCTGTTGCACCAGTTGCAAGGTTGCCTGCAACTGGTCGATTTCCGTCTGGATCTGAGGTCGCTGCTGGTCAATTTGGGCCAGCCGCCGTTGGGCCTGCTTAATTTCGGCCTGCCGGATTTCGGCCCAGCGCCAGCGGTCCACATCCCCTCTGGCCAGGGCATGGTCTTTTTCGTCGTAGGCTAACTCCTGCAACCGCTGGTCGATCAGGCGTAACTCTTCCTGGCTATCAGCGGCATAGTTGCCGGATTGGAGGGTTTGTTCCAGGTTGGCTACCTCGGCCTGCAGTTGCTCCAGGGTGGCACGCACCCCAGTTGAGACCTGCAACTGTTCTTGCAACTGGCCCCGTCGTTCCAGAATGGACCCATACTGGGTCAGCTCTTGATCCAATTGCCGATATTCCTGCCGTAACAGTTGAATTTCCCGCTCGGAAACGGAGAGTTGCTCCCGAATGACCCATAACTGTTCCAAAATCTCTTGCTTTTGGGCCTGATGTTTGTTCAGCACCAGGGTCCAGTGGTGTTCATCCAGGGGGCGATCGCAGAGGGGACAGGGAGGATAGGTCGGCAGGGAGATGGGAAGATGGGACGGTGGGGAAGTGGAGAGGAGGGGCAGGGAAGAGGATGGTTGGGCGGGTTGGAGCAGGTGCAGTTTTTGTTCGACTTCAGCCAGTTGTCGTTCCTGGTTGCGTTGTTCGGCCTGCAGGTGTTCCATGAAGCCCCGACGCTCCAGTCCTTTTTCCAGAATTTGTTGTTGATAGCTGCGTTTCTGTTCCAGGCAATCCAGGCGATCGCTGACATCCAGAACCGCCTGTTGCAACTGGGGTTTACGCTGCTGTTGGGCTTGCAGGGTTTGAGCCGAAGCCTGCAACTCTTCCAGGCGAGCCACCAACCGGGCCGATGCCCGATCCAGTTGACTCTGAACCTGTTGCCGCCGTTGCAACAGGGGCGAGACCTGGGTTTGTAACCGATCCAATTCGGTCAGCCGCTGGCGGGCTTGGTGCAGATGGGCCAGGGCCGTTTCCACCTGCGGCAGTTGATCGAGAACCTGGCGAATGTCCTCCTCCTGTTGCGCCAAACTTTCCAACTGTCCCTGCAGGGGTTGAATCTGACTTTGCAGATCGGCCAGACGCTCGGCTTGCCGTTGCTGATACTGCTGCCGTTGAGCCTGCACGGTCTGGTAGACCTGGAACTGGTTGGACAACCGTTCTTCCTGCACCTGTAACGCCTGAAAATGCTGGAAATTGGTCGTGATCGTCCCCTCTTGCTGTATCAGGGTTTCCAATCCCTGTTGTTGTTGCTGCAGCGCCTGCAAATCCTGCTGCAATCGTTCCCAATCCTGTTGCCAGGTCTGCTGTTGCTGCTGTTGCCAGGTCAGTTGTTGTTGCCAGATTTGCCGTTGCTGCTGGCGGGACTGCAGCGATCGCCACTGCTGTTGCTCCTGACTGTATTGGGCTTGCAGACTGGTCAGTTGGGTTTCCACCGTGGCCAGTTCCTGGGCAATCGCCTGACGCTGTTGCAACTGTTCCTGGGTTTCGGCCAGGGTGCGTTCCAGTAACTCAATTTGCCCTTTTAACTGTCGCCCCCGGTCCTTGGCCTGTTCCGCCAACTCATCGTACTGGTCCAACTTCAACAAATCGGCCAGAATTTGCTTCCGTTCCCCTGGCCGTTTCAGCATGAACTCATCGGCTCGTCCCTGCCGCAGGTAGGCGGAGTTGATGAAGGTTTCATAGTCCAACCGCAAATGCTCCAGGATGATCTGTTGGGTGGCCCGGACTCCCTTGGCGGTGAGGCTGCGAAAGGCAAACTCACGATCCGGTTTCTCTTTGGTATGGGAAGGCGCAAAATCAGGCGGGCGATCGGCAGCTTGATCCCCTTCCATCTCACTAATTTCTGTTTCACCTGGGGATTCAGAAGCGTTGCTAACCGATGCACCTTCTCGACGTTGGGCAATCTGAAATTCCAGGGTTGTGGACTGTCCTCTCTGGCGACTGCGCAGAATGCGATAGGTCTGCTGGTTGCAAACAAAAATGAAATCGACCAGGGCTTCATCGGCGCCCAGATGAATCACATCATCTTCAGTGGCCGCCCGACTTTCTCCCCAAACGGCCCAGGAAATTGCCTCTAGCAAGGAAGATTTTCCAGCTCCATTAGCACCACAAACACAGGCCGTTTGTAGCCCTTGAAAATTCAGGCTGGCATCCCGATAACTGAGGAAATTTTTCAGTCTTAATCGCTGAGGAATCATGTCAGGCAGGCATGAAATACCTGCTTTAAG
Organism: uncultured bacterium; assembly: GCA_964494755.1. GTDB lineage: Bacteria > Cyanobacteriota > Cyanobacteriia > Leptolyngbyales > Leptolyngbyaceae > CAZBTL01. The sequence continues at coordinate 4,383 of CAZBTL010000139.1, forward strand.
ATTAGCAGTACATCAGCACTTAAGTACAGTTGAACTTAAATATTTTTGTTGATTTTAGTTGATTTCTGACTATTGAAGGGTACTACCGTAAGCTGGGACATCCTGGTAGGTCAGGAATTCAGGAGGCAGGCTTCGACGTGAGCGGTTCGGCTGAGCTCACCGTCGAAGCCTCAGCCGAACGTAGGCAGAAGCTGGCTAAGTTGCTGAATTCTGGATTCTGAGTTCTAAATTCTGACTCCTGCCCCGACAAAATGTCCCGCTTTATATCGGAGCCGGCCTAATGCTTTGTTCGTGCGATGAGCATGTTCGTTCCCAGAACTGTCCAGAGCGGTTAGACATTATGAAATCCATCCCTGTTATGTCTATGGCACGACCGTGAAAATTTCGTTAGAACTGCTAGGGTTGAAGGGTAGGTCACTGAAAAATTCACGCCTAAACCTTGTTCATGTTTACCAGTCTTGCTCAGACCAGTGGGCGTCAACGAGCAATTATTGAAGTCGTCCTGCGGAATGGCTGGGACTATATGCGGCGGTTACTCAGTGGCAGTCAGGCTGGAGAACCGCAACTCCCTCCACCTGCGGTGTTGCGCAATATTCTGGTGGAATTGGGGCCAGTCTATGTCAAGTTAGGGCAGTTGCTCAGTACCCGTCCGGATTTGCTGCCTCCGGAGTACATCGCGGAACTGACAGCGTTGCAGGCGGAAGTACCCCCTGTGGCCTGGGAAGAGGTGGAGGTGGTCATTCGTCAGCAATTGCGGGACAGCTTGGAAACTACCTTTGCCTCCATTCAGCCACAGCCGGTGGCTGCCGGTTCCATCGCCCAGACCCATCGGGCAACCTTGATGGATGGCCAGGATGTGGCCCTGAAAATCCAACGCCCCGGTATTGAGGCGGTGATTGAACAGGACATTGCCCTGATTCGCAGTCTGGCCGATCTGGTTTCGCGCACCAACTTTGGCCGTTACTATGACCTGAAATCCCTGGCAGAAGAATTTGTCACAGCCCTGCGGGGAGAATTGGACTTTTCCCAGGAAGCCCAAGCCACAGACCAACTCCGGCGCAATTTATCTAATAGTCGCTGGTTTGCAGCGGACCGGCTAGTGGTGCCCCAGATTAACTGGGACCTAACTACCCAGAAGTTGCTGGTAATGGAGTGGCTGGATGGGGTGCCCTTGTTGCTGGCTGATTTTCAGCCGAGAGATGGCAAGGACAGCCGGGAAGAACGGCGGGAAATTGTCAATTTGCTGGTCCGCGCCTTCTTTCAGCAGATCTATATTGATGGTTTCTTCCATGCCGATCCCCATCCTGGCAATTTGTTCTATCTCAACGATGGCCGTGTTGCGCTAATTGACTGCGGCATGGTGGGTCGGTTGGATCCCCGCACCCAGCAGGTGATTACGGAACTGTTGCTGGCGATCGTCAATCTGGATTCCCAACGCTGCACCCAGTTGACGCTGGAGTTGGCCGAACCGATCGAGCCAGTCAATCTGGCCCGCCTGGAAAGTGATTATGATCGCCTCCTGCGCCGTTACTATAACCGCAGTTTGGCCCAGATTAACTTCAGTCAATTGTTATACGAAGTGCTGCAGGCCGCCCGCGCCAATCAATTACGAGTTCCTGGCAATATGGGCCTGTATGCCAAAACCCTGGCCAATCTGGAAGGCGTAGCCCGCAAACTGGACCCAGAGTTCAACTTGCCGGAACAGGTGAAACCGCTGATGACCGATCTGTTTCGTCGGCAGTTAGTCGGTGAAGCACCCCTGCAAGCCCTGCTGAGAACAGCCCTGGATTTGAAAAGCTTGGGATTACAGTCCCCCCGCCAACTGGAACTGCTGCTGGACCGGGTCACCTCTGAAACCCTGCAATGGCAGCTAACGTTACGCGATCTGGAGGGCGTGCGCCATACGGTGGATACCTCAGCCAACCGTCTGTCTTTCAGTATTCTGGTGGGCGCGTTGATCATTGGGGCTGCCATTATCTCAGCCAATGCCCAGATCAGTCAGGTGTCCTGGATCAGTAACGTCCTGTTTGCAGCGGCCAGTTTACTGGGGCTGTGGCTAATCGTCAGCATCCTGCGATCGGGTCGCTTCCGTTAAGATGGTGCCGCATGTCGAGACTGAAGCGAATGGAAGGAGATGGGACCGTTAGGAAAATCCAGCAGTTGAAACAAGAGGGGAATGGAGCATGGTGAATACCTTACCGACGCCACAGAACTTGGTAACTGATACCTGGATACCCGCCAGTTGGGAGCATTTTTTATCTCTGGGAGAGAGTCCAGCGTCAGAAAAGGCCAGCTTTTATTACGACAGTGGCTACATGAGGATTGAAACGATGCCAATCGGCTCAGGACATGGTCGAGATAATACGCTTCTCTCACAAGTCATTAGCCTGTTTGGAACCATCAAAAATATTCGAATTGTCGGTTTTACCAATAGCAGTTTTCGCAAAATGGGGGAGCGTGAATGCCAACCTGACTTAGCATTCTATGTTGGTGCTAACTTTAAGATTCCGCCCAAAAGCTCACAGCCAGTTGATGTCAATGAATTTGGAGCGCCCCAATTGGCGATCGAAATTGCCTCAACCAGTTTGAGTGATGACCTGGGACGTAAGCGCTTACTCTATGAACGTCTGGGGGTGCAGGAGTACTGGGTGGTTGATGTAGTTGCGGCAGAGGTGATTGCATTTGCCGTCGCGGATGGGGGCAGTAAACAAATTCAGGAATCACGAGTATTACCGGGCTTGCCAATGGCCGTGATTGAAGAGTCACTGAAGCGGAGTCAAACGCAGGATGATGGGGAAATTAATCGCTGGTTATTGCAACTGTTTAGTGGGGAGTAGGGGATGGGGAGATGCTGATAGCTACTAACCACGGCTCAATCTTACTGATGGGCTGCGAGTGTCGGAGATAATAAAATCAGTGCCAATCCTGGGATTGAACCGAAGCCATGGGACTGAAATTGTACTTTCTACGTCACGGTCAAACGGCCTATTGCCAAACAGGCGGCTACTGTGGCAATCCGGAGAATGATCCGGGGTTGACGCCGGAAGGGGTGAAAATGGCCAAGGCCTTTGCTGAGGCGTACCAGTCCCTTTCCTGGACCGCAATTTATTCCAGTCCCCTGGGACGGGCGGTGCAGACAGCCAAACCCCTGTGTGAACTAACGGGTTTACCGATGCATTTGCGGGATGGGTTGAAGGAGATTGCCTATGGCGAATGGGAGGGGCTGCATCCAACGGAGGTGGATCGGCTGTTTCACGATGACTATGTGCGCTGGTTGACGGATCCGGCCTGGCATGCGCCGCCAGGGGGAGAGCGGGCGGTGGACATTGCCCTGCGGGCCTGGCAGGTAGTGCAGGAAATTGAACAGACTTACCGGGATGGCAATATTTTGATTGTGTCCCACAAGGCGACGTTACGAATTTTGCTGTGCATGCTGTTGGGGATTGATGTGGGCCGCTATCGCGATCGCTTTGCCATGCCGGTGGGCGCCCTCACCATTGTCGAAATGAGTGAGCGGGGACCGTTTTTTCACATCATTGGCGATCGCTGTCATTTGCCGGAGTGGCTGCGGGAATTACCCAGCACCTAG
>CAZBTL010000139.1:8071-11656 GCA_964494755.1 uncultured bacterium
TGGGCCAGGGTGCGGCGAATGGTCAGCACGCCAATCGGTCCCACCGGCGCGGCGATCGCCAACCCAATCAGGCATCCTTGCCAGAAAATAGGGATTGTCATCAGTCAGAAGGGCTGTTCAGGTAAATGACTGGCGGTTGGCTGGGCCAGAGGGTGTCGATGGGAACTTATAGGCAACAATGATTTGCAAACTGCGTGGACGTTGGATCGTGGCTGTCATAACTTGCGGTGATTTTCCTACTCAATAACACTGTCCTCAAATAATATCGTTCCTCGCTCGATCAAGTCTGTTGTTCTGGTCGTTTGCCCGTCGGGCTAGACCGAAGCCGATCGCGGCAAAAGTGGCTTAATTTTTGGGATGCTGGTTTTGTTCCTGCGGAACACTGGCCGAAACGGAGCACAAAGGGGCAGAAAGGCTGCTAAACAGGGTTCCGGAACTCCGCTAAAATGGCCCTATGGCGAAACCGAACCACTATGAGACGCTGCAAGTCAGCCCAACTGCTAGCCAGCACGAGATTAAACAGGCGTATCGTCGGCTAGCCAAATTGTTTCATCCGGATAGCAACCGCAAGACGGTAAGCCATGATCGCATTGCCGGGATCAATGTGGCTTATGAAGTCCTCAGCGATCCCCAGAGTCGTCGGTCCTACGATCGGCAGTTATCTGTCCATGCCCAACTGGAAGCGGCGGGGTTTTCCGTCGGGGAACAGACCAGCCGCCAGGAACGAACGGCTGCCGCTCAGGCCCACTATCAAAAACAAAAGAAGTCCGCCAAGCAAACAGATGAAGAAATTCAGCAATGGTTGAATTATGTCTATTCGCCGGTTTGTCGGTTGATCCAGCAGATCTTGAGTCCCCTGAATCGCCAGATTGATCGATTGTCAGCCGATCCCTTTGATGATGACCTGATGCAAGGCTTTCAGGACTATTTGGAGGACTGTCAGGAGCGGCTGCAGCGGGCGGAAAAAACGTTTCGATCGCGACCCAATCCGGCCACTGTGGCAGGAGTCGCCGCCCATCTTTACTACTGCTTGAATCAGGTGGGGGATGGCTTAGAGCAACTGGAATTTTTCACAGCTAATTATGATGAGCATTATTTGCATGTGGGCCAGGAACTGTTCCGCATTGCGGCTGGTTTAAGAAAGGAAGCGCAAGCAGCGGCACGGGATCTGGACTAGCGGTTCGCTTGTCTTCTTGCATGACAAGGTCTTAATCCCAAGATTACCCGCTCTTAACGCTGACCGGCTACAGTGCTTGGTTGCGGAACCCGCAAAAGTTAAGGAAAGGTATGACTCTCAGCCGCAGACACTTGCTCTTCTTTTTGGGCGCCACTGCTGGCGCCGCTGCCTGTAACCAACTACGACCCTTTGGAAGTCAAACCAACCCGTCGATTCCCACCATTACAACGGCTAATCTTGGCTTTCAGCCAGTCAAAGGGCCCATGCCATTGCCAACCCACGGCTTGACCAGCGATCGCCAGATGACTGAGTTCAGTCAGTACGAAGTGGTAGACGATCTGGTTTTGCCGCAAGGCTTTACCTATGACGTGATTGCCACCTGGGGCGAGCCCCTGGGGGATTCCCGCGTTGGGTACAACAATGACTATCTCTCTTTTCTAGAAACCAGCCAGGATAAGGGACTGCTGACGGTCAACTTTGAGTACGTCAGCGCCGTTCCTTGGCTGCAGACCTATCAACAAGTGATTGGCAAGGACCTGTCCTTTGAGGCTGTGAAACAGGGCGTAGAGGCTGCGGTGAAAGCAGCCAAACCCGATGATGAGTTGCCGCCTGGCCTGAATGCCTATGCCCTGCCCGATGGCGATCCCCTGAAAGCTCAGGTGAAGGCGGTTTGTCGGGAAGCGTTGATTGATCAGGGGTTGGGGGTAATGGCCTTACAGCGATCCCCTGAGGGACAGTGGCGACGGGTTTCCGCTCAGACTGATCGGCGCGTCACAGGAATCTCCGGGCTGGAGGATGGCCGTTACTTAAAGACGACCGGCCCGGCGGCAGCAGTCTTTCGCAAAACCAAGGGGCAGGGCTATGTGGACAAGCTGGGGGACAAAATTATCGGTACCTTCCAGAACTGTGCTGGCGGCACCACGCCTTGGGGAACTGTTCTGAGCGGTGAGGAAAATATCCAAAATCAGGTGCCTGAGCCAGTCTATGCTGATGGCACCTCCTTTGACCCCAAATATCGACCTTTTTTCCAAACCGATGAGGAGTTGGTTGGTCTGGGCAATGTGTTTGGGCTAGCGGGCAACAAGTATGGCTGGATGGTGGAAATTGACCCGGCCAATCCCAATGACTACGGCACCAAACACACCTGGTTAGGTCGCTATCGCCATGAGGCTGTGGGGGTGCGGGTGGTTGCTGGGAAACCCCTAGTCTTCTACTCGGGCTGCGATCGCCGGGGTGGGCATCTGTATAAATTCGTCAGTAAGGGAACCGTACAGGACCCAACCTCGAAGGACAATTCTCGCCTGCTGTCAGACGGAATGCTATACGCTGCCCGCTTTAATGCCGATGGCACAGGTCGCTGGATTCCTTTGACGATGACCACGCCGGTTGATCCTGTGATGCCAACGATGCACGCTGGGGCCATGCTGCCTTTGCCCCAGCGACCGCAGGGTGGGGTTTTCAAAGCCACAGACGATGAAGAGGTGGAAGCCTTTAAGCGCACCTACAAAACCCTAGGGGATCTTTATGTCGGCAATACTCCAGAGGAAAAACAAGGCGCCATTTTAATCGATGCCCATTTTGCCGCCAACGCTGTCGGCGCCACCTGTGCAGCCCGTCCAGAGGACACGGAGATCGGCCCGGATGGCTCCCTGTTCATTACCTTTACCTCCGGTGGTATTAGCAAGGAAGATGGCAGTCCTGACATCCGTATCTTCCGGGGACCAGATGGCAACACCGCCTATGAATATGGCTGGATTATGCGCCTGATGGAGGAGCAAAATGATCCGGCGGCCCGCTCCTTCCGCTGGACCATGCTGGCCACCGGCGGTGAACCGGCAGGCGGCGGGCAGGGGTTTGCCAATCCGGACAACCTCGCCTTTGACCCACGGGGCAATCTGTGGATGGTGACGGATATGTCGTCGGATAAGATGAACCGGGCGATCGCGGCCAATCGGTTAGAACCGAACGGCGTCCCCGTCACGCAATCCAACCTGCGGGGGGTGTTTGGCAATAATTCCATCTGGTTTATGCCAATGCAGGGTGAGGCGGCTGGACAACTTTTCTTGTTTGGCATGGGGCCAATGGAAACAGAGACGACCGGTCCCTTTTTTGCACCGGATAACAAGACCCTCTTCCTGTCGGTCCAGCATCCGGGAGAAACCACTGGGGTGCGGCGGAATATGGCAGCGGAAGAACGGGCGATCGCGCTACGGACCACCGACGGTCGAATCTTTGAACAAAAGCGCAAGGTGCCAGTTGGGTCTAACTGGCCGGGGAAAAACACCAATGATCCACCCAAACCAGCCATTGTGGCCATTCGGCGGCAGGACCAGGCCGAGTTAACAGCGACCTGAGCTAGTGCAGCGTCAACTCTAGAAATTAGGGTTTGTAGTCAGCGCTTCAGCGCT
>CAZBTL010000140.1:0-11460 GCA_964494755.1 uncultured bacterium
GTGTTTTAAGGAGGCTTTGCCCCTCAAAACAGTCTTGACAGACCACTAGTGCAGCATCAACTCTAGAAATTAGGGTTTGTAGTCAGCGCTTCAGCGCTAAAGCGCCGACTACGAGCCAATGGGTTCACCTTAAAATTAGGGTTTGACAGAACACTAGCGAGAAACTGCGACTTTTAGCTGTTGAGATTTGAGCGGCGAACAAAGGCTGGAGAACCAGCGAGGGATCCTTGCGAATCCGTTGTGCCAACCCTGTCTGCTGGAGCAGCCGATTTCCTTGACTTGTCAGTCTGGCCTCCTTGGTCGCTAAAATCGGTTAAGAAGGTTTACAACAATTGAAAGTCTGGAACGTCTAAATGTCTATGGATACGTTGGAAATTAAGCGCCAAGTTGATTTGCTCTCTGAGCGCCTGGGCAAAGCCCAGGACTATCTTTGACGTTCCTGCCCTGACCGCTAAAATCCAGGATCTGGAGCAACTGGCCGCCCAACCCGATTTTTGGGATGACCAAACCACGGCCCAGAAAATTCTGCAGGAATTGAACGATCTCAAGTCCCATTTTCAGCAGATGGAGCAGTGGACAACCAACCTGGAAGATACTAAAGCGGTGCTGGAATTGCTACAGGTCGAAGAAGATGAGGGACTACTCCAGGAAGCCGAGTCCAATGTTCATCAACTGAGTGGAGATCTGGATCGGTGGGAGCTACAGCAATTGCTCTCTGGTCCTTATGACTCTAAAGGCGCAATTTTAACCATCAATGCTGGGGCTGGCGGAACAGACGCCCAGGACTGGGCAGAAATGCTGTTGCGGATGTATACCCGTTGGGCAGAGATCCACGGCTACAAAGTGCATCTGATGGAGCTATCGGAAGGGGATGAAGCTGGCATCAAGTCCGCCACCCTGGAAATCGATGGCCGTTATGCCTATGGGTATCTCCGGTCGGAAAAGGGAACCCATCGCCTGGTCCGAATTTCGCCTTTCAATGCTAATGGCAAACGGCAGACCAGCTTTGCAGGGGTAGAAGTGATGCCGATTCTGGATAATTCAGTCCAGGTGGAGATTCCCGAGAAAGATCTGGAAATTACCACTTCCCGCGCTGGTGGCAAGGGGGGACAGAATGTCAACAAGGTTGAAACAGCGGTCCGAATTGTGCATATTCCAACTGGGCTGGCAGTGCGTTGTACGGAAGAGCGATCGCAACTGCAGAACAAAGAAAAGGCGCTGACCATTTTGAAAGCCAAATTGCTGGTGATTCTGCAGGAACAAAAGGCCAAGGAAATTGCCGACATCCGGGGGGATATGGTAGAGGCTTCCTGGGGCAACCAGATTCGCAACTATGTGTTTCATCCCTATCAGTTGGTGAAGGATTTGCGAACCAACGAGGAAACCACCGACATTACAGATGTCATGAACGGAAATCTGGATCCATTTATCCAGTCCTATCTCCGGCAAGAGTCCCAGTTGGTCAGCGTCTAGGCGCTCAACGAATAAGTGCTCAATAAATTGTTACATTGTTAGAACAACTGTTAGAACAACCGCTTTTTGACACACCGCATGGAACCTTCCCCTGAATTCAGTGACATCTCTAAAACTCCTGAGTCAACAGCTCAACCGCCAGCCGGAAGCTATGTCAAATACGCCATGCGCAATATGGTGCGAAAGCGGGGAACTTCCTTGCAACATTTCGCCCTGACGACCGTTTCCTTACTGGCAATTTTGGTGGGTCTTTCCTATCTGACCCGTTGAGCAGGAGAGGCGGATCGGCGTTCTGGTTAGCTGGGCTGACCAGAACGTGGGGGCTATGGTTGTCGGAGAAATCGCTTAACCACGCTGAAACCCTATGTTGATCCCCGTTCTCCCGTTGAGCACGACTGTGTACACACAAGTTATCTGATCGAGCCAATGCTGGCCTTGATCCTCCCTAACCCTCCTTGAAAGGGCTATCCTTTACGCAGATCTCGTTCAAATCGCCCTCACCCCTTGTGTTCCCCTCTCCCAAAATGGGCGAGGGGAAAGAGTTTCCGGCTCCCCTTCTCCTTTTATGGGAGAAGGGGCTGGGGGATGAGGGCAAGCCAGACACGGCAAAGGTTTCACCGACTTTTGCGTAAAGGATAGCTGGAAAGGGAGGAAACCGGATCGGAAGTTCCCCTTTTTCTACGCCGCAGGCGCATACCCAACGGGACTCAGGGGGATTTAGGGAGATCTCCGACAGATTCCTAGTGCAGCGTCAACTCTAGAAATTAGGGTTTGTAGTCAGCGCTTCAGCGCTAAAGCGCCGACTACGAGCCAATGGGTTCACCTTAAAATTAGGGTTTGACAGAACACTAGGTGGAAGGGTGAACCATGAAGGTCGAAGTTTGCATTCAAGACACATTCAATCCAGCAGATGACTCTGAGCCAGTTCAGAGTTCCACCGACCTGCCGCCCGAGCCATCGTCCATCGCTCCAGATGCCTCCGTCCCCGTCAGTCATTTGTCTACAGCGACTTGGGAGTGTTGGTTTCAGAGGTGGCTGGAGGTGCTGGATCCCGAATTATCTCCCAGCAATGCTTACGAGTTAACCCTGCGTTTGACCGATGATGCGGAAATTCAGGCTTTGAATGCTCAGTTTCGGCAACAGAATCAACCCACGGATGTCCTGGCTTTTTCCAGTCTGGAGGTAGATTTTCCAGAATTGGATGAAATGCAGGAGTTACTGCCTCTTTATCTGGGAGACATCATTATTTCGGTTGAAACCGCTAGCCGTCAGGCCAAGGGTCAAAGGCACAGCCTGGAGGTTGAACTGGCCTGGTTGGCGACCCACGGGTTACTGCATCTACTGGGTTGGGACCATCCGGATGACGAGAGTCTGGCTCAGATGCTACAACAACAGGAACGGTTATTGATCTCCACAAATTTAATTGCACAGGAGTCAACGGGTTCTTTACAACCCTGAATCTGGCGATATTATGGGGATATTTGTATGAAGCTAGCGCAGGAACAGTCGGAATCAAGCCATTCTCTGCTGAAGTAGGACATTAGTTGTAAGCGTATGGTCACTTAATCTAACTGAGATCTTGCACCTCTGGCAACAATCTGCCCTGCAATGAATTGCGGGCTAACAGAACTAAGTCCGTTTAAACGGACTGACGATCCACAACTTGGGTTTTCCAGTCTACTTCAGTGGACTTGCCTCTATTAGCCCGAACTTTTAGTTCAGGGCGGGACAAGGATATTGTCAGAAATGCTGGAAATACGTCTTCTTGAGAATGGTGCAAGATCCGAGCTAACCTAAAGAGAATCAATAGTGCTGTGCCTCTTCCTGAGCTTTGACTGACTGCCCGAACTGTTATTGACGTATTTATCTGTTTCTGCTTTATGCCTTCTGAACTTCCAACCAAAACCCATGAGGCAACCAGCAGCAAAGTGGTGCAACTAGCGAAACTGAATCGGGATCTTTCCTGGCAAGTGGCCCCCAGTTTGTTAGTCAGCTTCCGATTTGCCTGGGCTGGCATCCAATATGCCTATCAAACTCAACGAAACTTCCGAATTCACGTTTTTGTTGGTGCCCTGGCCATTAGCTTGGGCACTTTTTTACAGCTGAGTGGCGTTGAGATGGCGATCGTGGTGGTGATGATTGGGGTGGTTTTGACCATGGAACTGCTGAACACCGCAATTGAGTCTGTGGTAGACCTGACCGTCAAGCAGTCGTATCACGAACTGGCGAAGATTGCAAAAGACTGCGCCGCTGGGGCCGTCATGATTTCAGCGTTAGCGTCAATTGGGGTTGCCGGATCCCTAATTCTGCCTAAGCTCTGGCTTAGAATGGGACTGCTGCTATGAGTGACCTTGCCAGCGCCGGGTCACCCATATTGCCCGCAACCCTTGTGAAGGAGACTAATTCTTGATCCTGGTCATTGATAATTACGACAGCTTTACCTATAACCTGGTGCAGTACCTGGGTGAGTTGGGAAGGGAGTTTCCTGTGGCCGAAGACATCCAGGTTTACCGCAATGATCAAATTTCCCTGGAGCAGATTCAGGCATTGAATCCAGATGGCGTTGTCATCTCGCCTGGTCCCGGTCGCCCAGAAGATGCCGGGATTTCAATGGAAATCATTCGCCGGCTGGGCCCCCAGTTGCCAATTTTAGGGGTGTGCCTGGGGCATCAAAGTATTGGTCAGGTGTTTGGTGGCGATATCGTTGCTGCCCCTATCTTAATGCATGGCAAAACCTCGCAGGTGAAACATACTGGAATCGGTGTTTTTCAAGGTTTGGAGAATCCGTTTACCGCAACCCGCTATCATAGTCTGGTGATTGATCGGCAGACGGTTCCTGAGGAACTGGAAATTACCGCTTGGACTGAGGATGGGACCATTATGGGAGTCCAGCATCGTCTGTATCCCCATGTTCAGGGAGTCCAGTTCCATCCAGAAAGTGTTTTGACTGCTTCAGGCAAGCAACTGTTGCGGAACTTTTTGGCAGAGGTCAGTCGTCGACGGTAGCAGCAGGGCTCGTGAGCAGTCCTGGTTCCTTTGGTGGTTGGATGAGGAGTTTATGAAACGGCGGCAATTCGTGCGCTATATCAGCGCTGGGGCACTGACAACCTGTGGGGTCAGTCTGGCATCAGCATTATTGCCATCTGCTCAGGCGCAGACAGGTGCAGGCGTTACGATTCAATGGTTGGGCCATACCTGTTTTCTGTTTACAGGCGGGAAGACCCGGATTTTAGTGAATCCATTTCGGGCGCTGGGCTGTACGGCTGGATATCGTCCGCCCAAGGTGAAAACGGATCTCGTTTTAATCAGCAGCCAACTTTTGGACGAGGGCGCCGTCGAAATACTGCCAGGAAATCCGCGATTGTTATACGAACCGGGGGTTTTCCAGGTTGGAGATTTGTCCCTGCAGGGGATTCGGACCGATCATGACCGGATGGGGGGCCGACGGTTTGGCACCAATGTCGCCTGGCAGTGGAAACAGGGCGGTGTCAACATCCTCCATTTAGGTGGAATTGCGGCACCAATCACCAATGAACAGAAAATTTTGATGGGTCGTCCCGATGTGTTGTTGGTTCCAGTTGGGAATGGGCCCAAAGCTTATACACCCGACGAAGCTAAGCAGGCGATCGAGACCCTCAATCCCAAAGTGGTGATTCCCACACATTATCGAACTAAAGCAGCGGACGATAAGTGTGATATCCTGCCGCTGGACAATTTCCTGACCTTAATGAAGGGGACTCCAGTCCGTCAGGCCGTGACTGACACGGTCACCATCCGGCCAACGGATCTTCCCAAGCAAGGAATGGTGATTCAGGTTTTGACCTATAAGTTTTAGGGCTGTCAGCCTCTGGGACGTCAGGTTCGCTGGGGGCAAAGGGGGATTCCAGCTGATCAGCCCGTAAAGATGCATGATTTCGTCCATTGTGATGGGCAGGTGAACCGCTACGATCGCTGATAGGTGAAGACTAGCGAGTTGGGGCGGTTTTTCTATGGACGAAGATCGGATCTCTTCCGGGGAGATGGTGGCTAAGTTTCAGCATTTGAAACAACTCCTGCGAGACCGCTGGCGATCGGTTGCCAATTTGGACGACAGTGAAGCCGATATTGTGGTGGTGCCATCGCTTAGTCTGAACCAACGGGAACTGGCAAAGATTGAGGGATTTCACCACTACGAAGAACGGCTGCTGTTTTCCCTGATTCGGTTGCGGCACCCACGCACTCGTCTGGTCTATATCACCTCTCAGCCGTTGCATCCCAGTGTGATTGATTACTATTTGCAACTGCTGCCTGGCATTCCCTTTTCCCATGCCCGCGATCGCCTGCTCTTGTTGGCGGCCTACGACTCCTCGCTCAGTCCGCTCAGTCAGAAAATTCTGGACCGGCCCCGGTTGGTGGAACGCATTCGTCAGGCGGTCAAACCAGAACGCTCCTACATGATCTGCTACAACTCGACTCCGGCTGAGCGGCAGCTAGCAGTGGAATTGGGCATTCCCCTGTTTGCATTGGATCCTGATTTGTTGCGATGGGGAACTAAAAGCGGCAGTCGGCGCATCTTTACGGAGGCCGGAGTGCCCCATCCCGATGGCAGTGATTCGGTCTGGTCGATTGAAGACCTGGCGATCGCCGCAGCGGAACTGTGGGAGCGACAGCCCGCTCTGCAGCGGATGGTCGTAAAGCTCAATGAGGGATTTTCCGGTGAAGGTAATGCCCTACTCGATCTGCGTCCAATTCCAGAAGCAGCTCCAGGGAACACCTCCCATCGTCAGCGCGTTACCCGATTAAGGGATCAGTTTACGCAGTTGCGCTTTGAAGCCCGCGCCGAAACCTGGGAGAACTACAGTAGCCAGATTCCCTTCTTGGGGGCAATTGTGGAAGCTTTTATCGAAGGAGAGCGGAAGCGATCGCCCAGCGTCCAGGGACGAATTAATCCCATGGGTGACGTAGAAATTCTATCGACCCACGACCAGATTTTGGGCGGGCCGACTGGCCAGATTTATCTGGGCTGTAAATTTCCAGCGGACGAAGCCTATCGCCTGCAATTACAGGAATTGGGCCTCCGAATTGGGCGTAATCTGGCTGAAAAAGGGGCGATCGAGCGCTTTGGGGTAGATTTTGTTGCGGTGCATCATCCAGACAGTCAACCCGAATGGGATATTCAAGCGATTGAAATCAACTTACGGAAAGGTGGCACCACCCATCCATTCATGACCCTGAAGTTCCTAACCAACGGACGGTATGACCCGGCTAGTGGGCTGTTCTACAGTCAACAGGGACGAGCCAAGTATTATATTGCCACCGACAACTTGCAGAAAGAGCAATACCGGGGCCTGCTCCCCAATGATTTGATGGACATCATTGCCCTGCACCAACTGCACTTTGACACTAGCACCGAAACGGGCATGGTGTTCCACCTGATGGGGTGTCTGTCAGAATTTGGCAAATTGGGACTGACCAGCATTGGCAACTCACAACAACAGGCTGAGGAAATCTACCACCGCCTGACTCAAGCTTTGGATGAGGAGACAACCCCGGTTGCAGCAGGCTGTGGGGTTAGCCATGGTATTCATCAACCCCTGTCCTGGAGCGGTATTGCGTAGCAGGGCTGATGGCCTTCTGTTGTTTTAATACAGTTAAGCAACAGAACTGGAGGAAGGGACTTGGGTCTGCCAGAATTGATCTGGATGCATCTGCCCATCTCAGAATCGGTTCACCTCGCAGCCAACTGCAAGGGCCAGCATATTCAGAAACTGTTCGGATGGACCGGATGTTGTTGCGAAGATCGTAGAGATAGATCACGACCTGAATGCCTGGTCTTGAAATAGGTTTGCTGCCTATCTCCGTCATTTGCCTATCGATCCATTTTCCCCTTTCGCTTAGCTGAGAGTATTCGTCTTGTTTATCCATTGGTTGAGGCAACTGCGACAGCGGGTCGGATGGAATGAAATGCCGACGATGGTTCAGATCCCGCTGGCGATTGGGTTTACGGGGCTCACTGTCACTGGCTTACTCATGGGAATGCGTCAATTAGGTTGGCTGCAACCCCTAGAACTGGTCGTCTATGACCAAATGGTTCGATTGCGTCCAGACGCCCCCATGGATTCCCACCTGCTGATCGTTCAGATTACCGAGGCTGATATCCAGGCGCAAAACCGCTGGCCCTTGTCTGACAAGACCGTGGCCGCGTTACTGAAAAAGCTGCAACAACATCAGCCACGGGCAATTGGGTTAGATATTTATCGCGATTTGCCTCAGGAACCGGGGCATGCAGAACTCGTCCAACAACTGAAGCGGCCCAACGTCTTTGCGGTCATGAAGTTGCCAGATGAAACTGATATTGGGGTGCCAGCCCCACGTGGCATGCCGGAAGAACAGGTAGGCTTTAACGACTTGATCCTGGATTCAGATGGAGTCATCCGGCGATCGCTGCTGATTGCCGACACCGATAATGCCACGTTTTACTCCTTTTCCCTGCAGCTAGCCCTGGCCTATTTGCGGGCACAGGGCATTGTTCCTCAAGCTGGTCGGAATAATCCAGATAACTTACGGTTGAACCGGGCTGAGTTCGTTCCTCTGGAACCCACATCCGGAGCCTACCAGACCATTGATGCCCTGGGATATCAGGTATTACTGACCTACCGCAATCGCCGCAGCCCAGCGCCAATGGTGACGCTGACACAGGTTCTGAACAACCGGGTGAACCCCCTGTTAATCAAGGACCGGATTGTTTTGATTGGCACCACGGCTCTCAGTGCCAAAGATACGTTTCTTACACCGTACAGTCCAGGTGAGCGCGATTCACCCAAAATGGCTGGGGTGCTGCTGCATGCCCAGATGGTCAGTCAGTTTGTCGGCGCGGCCCTGGACGATCAAGCCCTGTTCCACTTTTGGCCCGACTGGTTAGAAGCACTCTGGCTGCTGGGGTGGACCTTTGTCGGTGGCAGTATTGCCTGGGGTATTCGTCACCCCTTCGTGCTGGGTGTGATGGAAACCATTTCTCTAGGAGTGTTGTTAGGCCTTGGTTATGGGCTGTTTCTGCATCAAACCTGGATACCCGTTATCACCCCGTCATTGGGACTGTTGATGGCCGCTGGGGTGGCGGTTGCCTATCGTGGTCAGGAAGCCTATCGGCAACAGCAGATGATGATGCGGCTGTTGGGCCAGAATACATCGCCGGAAATCGCAACGGCGCTTTGGAAAAGTCGCGATCGCCTGCTGAAATCGGGTAAGTTACCGGGCCAGAAATTGATTGTCACGACTCTATTTACGGACATTAAAGGGTTCAGCACCATCTCTGAAAAAATGCCACCGGAAAAGTTGCTGGAGTGGCTCAATGAGTATCTCAATGCCATTACCCAGGAAGTGCGCAGCCGGCAGGGAATTATTAACAAATTTACCGGCGACGGTCTTCTGGCCGTTTTTGGGGTGCCGGTCAATCGCTCGACGCCCATTGAGGTATCCCAAGATGCTCAGCACGCGGTGGAGTGTGCCCTGGCAATGCGCGATCGCCTGCGGGAACTGAATCAAGACTGGCAAAAGCGCGACTTGCCGACGCTGCAGATGCGCGTGGGTATCTTCACCGGACCAATTGTGGCAGGTAGCCTGGGTGGTCGCGATCGCCTGGAGTATGGCGTGATTGGAGATAGTGTGAATATCGCAGCCCGTTTGGAAAGCTACGACAAAACGCGACAGGTAGACGATTGTCGCATTCTAATTGCCCGAGAAACCCTGGTGCATTTGACCCATCAGATTCAGGTGGAACAATGGGGTCCCCTGGTCCTCAAGGGCAAGGAGCAGACAGTCGAAGTCTATCGGGTTTTAGGCACCTCCACTGCGGCCCAAGACGTTGCGAATAGTGAATACAATCCGGAGACGGGGGACATGGCGGTGGGGAAATTCAATAGGGAGATCTGAGTCGTTGGAATCTAGTTGTGAGAGTGATCAATCTGGATCCAGCTACCTATGCTCCATAGCCCCCCACATGTAAGGATGGTTTTCCATGACCGATCGCATCTTGACCGCGGACCGAGCCCTTCGCATAGCCTGTGCTTTACTCATGGGTGGATTGATTCTGGGTGAAACCCTGGCTGCCACTGCTCAAATTTATGTCAGTCCCCGCCGGGGCACACCCGGTCGCCGCGAAGGAGCTGGAACCCGTGGTTGTTTCCGAGACAACAAAAAATTCGTTGCCCTGATCCCAGACAAGCCAGAAGCCTTTGCCATGTCAGCCACCAAGCGGCCATACTTTTTCTGGTACGTGCCGGAAACGACTGCTGCTAATGCTGAATTTAGGGCGGAATTTGAGTTGAAAGACCGTGCGGGTCGGACTCTATATCAAACAACGGTGCGCTTGACCCAACTACCCGGAATTGTCGGTTTGCAGTTACCTGAAAGCGTGACTAGCTCTCTGGGGATTGGAGAAGAATATTTCTGGACATTTGCTCCGATTTGCAATTCGGACAGTGGCCCGCCCGAATTTGTTGAAGGGGTATTTCAACTCACTCAACCCAATGCGGAATTGACGAAGCAATTGCAAGTAGCCAGTCCCAATGACCTGCCCAAGATTTATGCGGCGGCGGGAATCTGGCATGATGCGATCGGGATCCTGGCAGCGCAGCGCTGCACCCAACCCAACAACCCGACCCTCTCCGCTAGTTGGCTTAAACTGCTACAGTCAGTCCAGCTTCAACGTTATGCCAACGAATCGCTGCGACCCTTCTGTGCCACCGTTGCCCCTAGTTCAGTGCCATAAGGATATCTACGTATGTTCCACGGTCCATTGAAAGTCGGTTTATCGTTGCTGCTCGGCAGTCTGATCCTGGCCGAAACAGGCCTGGCTGTCGCCCAACAATATGTGCCTCCCAGAAGGGGCTCGCCTGGGCGACGGGAAGGGGCTGGAACGCGGGGTTCCTGTATTCAGGGAACCAAGAATTTGGTGGCCCTGATGCCAGTGGATGGGTTTGCTATGGCAGCCACAGTCCAACCGATCCTTTTCTGGTATGTGCCCCAGACGCAGGCCCGTACAGCGGAATTTACACTGCTGGATTCAAACCAAAACCCCCTGTATTCCACCACCGTGCCGCTGGTTAGCAAAACCCCTGGCATAATTGCGTTACAGTTGCCAGAAAGTCTGACGGTAGAACAGTTGGGAGTTGGCAAGGAGTATGTGTGGCAGTTTTCTATCATTTGCAGTCCTGACCAGCCTTCCCAGAATCCCTTTGTGGAAGGGGTGTTTCAACGGATTCAGCCGGATGCAGAGTTAACCAGACGGCTGCAGCAGGCTTCCCCCCAATCTCGCTCATCTATTTATGCGGCAGCGGGGATCTGGCACGATGCGATCGGCACTCTGGCGAAGCAGCGGTGTGCCCAACCCAACCAGGCGGCCCTGCGGACCAGTTGGTCCAACCTGCTGCAATCAGTCAAGCTGGGCAACTATGCAAACGAGTCACTGAGCGCAGCCTGTGCAGTGATCTCACCGGTTCCGCCAGGTCCATAGGCATCTGGCTCAAACGTTCAAGTGAGGAATTGGTCATTGTTCCAACTCCTCACTTTTTGGTCTGCCAGGTGCAAATTTGTTCCTATGAGGGCTGAGACTCGAAGGAACTGACAAACCAATAAAGCCTCGTTGTCATTGCCGCAAAAGCGGAAACCCACTGCTGGCTGGTTATTTTGAGCAGTCTCTCCCTTTCAGTTGAATGCTTAATCAAAATCGGGATGACAGGATTTGAACCTGCGGCATCCTGCTCCCAAAGCAGGCGCGCTACCAAGCTGCGCTACATCCCGGTATATTCCCATCTAGTATAGCCTGACTGGCGGAGCGATGCAGCCCCAATAGAGGAAATGTCCTGACAGCCAGGGAAGCGAGTCCCCAACCGTCAGCCTTTCCTAGTACAGCGTCAACTCTAGAAATTAGGGTTTGTAGTCAGCGCTTCAGCACTAAAGCGCCGACTACGAGCCAATGGGTTCACCTTAAAATTAGGGTTTGACAGA
>CAZBTL010000141.1:0-11412 GCA_964494755.1 uncultured bacterium
TTCTTGTACTTCTGCAATCTGCTATATCACTCACTTGAGACTCGAGACAGTTTTCTGCACCTATAGGCAGGTGGCTAGATCATATCTTTTGAGTTACGCAACCGAATCAACCGCCGCCGCATCTGAGGCGATGCCTCAACGTCAGGCACTTCCTGGGCATCCACGCTAATCTGAATCGGCTCCATGTAATCGTCTACACCACTGGAAAAGGCGTCGATCAACATCTCCAGCAAGCTTTCACGATCGCCCATCGCGTCCTTTTCTTCAATCATCCTGAACTTCAGATGGATCTCACACTCGTAAACCCCAACTTCTGGTTTGCACAGTTGATACTCAAGATCGTGTTTCATTGGTAGACGAAGCTCTTACACAGATGACAGTGGAACTCAGACTGTTTGGTTCTCTTTCTGTCCAACTGGTTCCAGAAGGTTGGAGGTTGGACGACATTCAAACCCTTTCTTCATTCACAACCTAACACCCTTTCAAGATAACCAATATCCGCTAAATAGCTGAACCTAAAAAACCATCTTCTGACAACTTAATCATGTCTTGATAAATCATTCTTCAACTTGATCTTGCTTAACATCAAGACAGCGCTAGAACCATCAAAAGCCTTGCAAATCAGGCATTAAGGCCGTTTCTTTATAAAATCTTTGCAAGATTCAGGTAAATCAAGATCTTTTGATTTCCTTGTGTACATAGAAACTTTATCTATGAACGAAATACTCATTTAATTGATTGAGTTCATCAAAAAAATAATTAGCTTTACTTAGAAATCAACCTGTCAATGACAGAATAATGACAGAGGGCAGACTGGTTTGTTGACAGATTGACTGGGAGAGTCGTGGCAACTGCAATCCGCTACTCCATGGCAACCTGTTTGAGTTTTGCCAAATTCCGTGGTTGACAACAACCTTTCTCGGTGTGACCAGTCTCTTAAACCAAGTAACAAGGAAAGAGTGCATGACAAACTTATCGTTCAACCGTAGGCTGCTCCCCCGCCGCGTCCTGATCACGGGCGGGGCTGGTTTTATTGGCGCCAATTTTGTGCACCATTGGTGCCAGCACTATCCCGGCGATCGGGTGATCGTCCTGGATCTGCTGACCTATGCGGGTAACCGAAAGAATCTGGATCCGTTGGAGGGCTCAGCCAATTTGCGGTTTGTTCAAGGCGATATCTGCGATCGCACCCTGATTGACACGCTCTTACGAGAAGAAAACATTGACACCATTGCCCACTTCGCAGCCGAATCCCATGTGGATCGCTCCATCCTGGGTCCCGATGCCTTTGTCCGCACTAACGTAGTCGGCACATTTACTCTGTTAGAAGCATTCCGACAACACTGGCAGAACCAGGAGCAACCAGCTCATTTTCGGTTTCACCACGTGTCAACCGATGAAGTCTACGGCAGTTTAACCGCTGACGATCCAGCCTTCTCAGAAACCACGCCCTACGCGCCGAATAGTCCCTACTCCGCTTCCAAAGCTGGCAGTGATCACCTGGTTCGGGCCTATCACCACACCTATGGCCTGCCCACCCTGGTGACCAACTGCTCCAATAACTACGGGCCCTATCACTATCCCGAAAAACTGATTCCCTTGATGTGCATCAACATTTTGTTAGGAAAACCGTTGCCAGTTTACGGGGACGGCCAGAACATTCGTGATTGGTTGTATGTTGGAGACCATTGTTCCGCCCTGGATGCGGTGATCCATCGGGGAAGACCCGGCGAAACCTACAACATCGGCGGCAATAATGAAGTCAAGAATCTCGATCTCGTCAGGATGCTGTGCGACTTAATGGAGGAAATGGCTCCTGACCTGCCTGTGCGGCCCTGTCATCAGTTGATTACCTTTGTCAAAGATCGGCCGGGACACGATCGCCGCTACGCCATCAATGCCACCAAGCTCAAAACAGAGTTGGGTTGGATGCCGACTGAAACCATCGAAACTGGCTTGCGCAAGACGGTGCAGTGGTATCTGACCCATCAAGAGTGGTGGCAGCCCCTTCTGTCAACCGAATATCAGAAGTACTACCAACAGGTTTATTCCGGCGTTTAATGGTCAACTGAGTTCACCTTGTACCCTGGTAACCGAATGGCATTTCCGGCCATTCGGTCATCCTGCCACTATCAATCCAGACTGAACCCAGCCAGAAATCAGCCGCAACCCACAGTCATGGGTGAGATGGGGAAATTAGCGCGAGTAAGCCGGCCCAAGAAAAATCCCTTACCATCCAAGATGGATTGCGATAGTCACGCTTTATACTTGACATGGGTTTCATCCTTGGCAAGTGAGTTATGCGATCGTTCTGGTCTGACCCGTATTTGTGGATCCATTTGGCAGGGCTGGCAAGTCTGCCCATCTTTCTGGGACTTTGCCTGATCGGGTTTGCAACCGGCGATCCAATCCTGCCAGTTTGGCTAGAAATTTTGCTGGTTGGGTTACTGGGTATTGGCCCCGTTCTCTGGATGCAATGGCAACGTCCGTTTTACATCTTCAGTCTAGTTGCAGTCGTTCTAAAGCCCGAACAGCTAACCGAGGATCAGCGGCGCTTACTGACGCTATTTCTGTCTCAGCGCAACCGAGTCTTGGCCGCCATTGTGCCAGGTGTGTTGTTGGTTGTTCTGAAAAAGCTGTATGACATTGCTCCAATCGCAGCAGGTAGTTCGCCTTTCCCGACAGACTGGCGGTTGGTTGGTTTGCTGGTGGCTGGGCTGTCCTTTTTCGCCTGCAATTTGTTTACCCAGGTGCCCGTCAGTGTAGCCAGCGTCATGTTCCACAGTGACTCGACAGTTGCAGCCACAGATCCTTACCCACTGGACCAGGTCCGCTCTCATTTCACCCTGTTGGGCTGGCCAGTCAACCAAATTTTGCCGCCCGTCATCCCCGATCTGCCGGTGAAACCCATGGTTCCAGCACCTGCACCCCCACCCATTGCCGCACCGGCAGCGCCCATAGAAACTGCAGTTCCAGAGTCAGCGGTGGTTGTCTCGGAGTCAGAAGAAGTTCCTCCTCCTGCCCCAGAAAGTTCCCCCCCGGATGGAGAATCCCCGGAAACCGATCTCTGGGCTTAAAGAGGCCATTGTGGAGTAACAGGTGTCTTTACGAACCGTAAGGAAACCTCAATATGCCTTGAGAAATGTGATAGGGGGCACAGTCATAAAAATTGATTACGCTATGCTGAGAAAGTAGGCAGAGATGATTGTTTTGTAATCCTGCCCGATCATTCAGAAGTTACTCCCAGCAGAGGTATCCATGGAAAACTTGCACTCGTATTCTATTGAGGATTCGTCAGAAGCGAGACTATTTTCTCATTGTTCGGATAACTTACTGTCTGATTCAAATATTTGGGATAGCCTGAAACAGGCAATCTCCAATAGCTCTGGTTTTCAACGGTGGCAACTGGAAGGGATGCTGAATGACAGACTACGAGGGATGAATTTGGATACCCTGGTTCGTCATTACTTGCGCGAAACCTTAGAAACCCTGGCTTATTAGGCCATTTGCAAAGTTTTTTCTCACCTCCTGATCCGAAAGAGGGTAGGCAAGACGCCTACCCTCTTATCTTATGTATGGGCATATTTTGCCGGATTAGGGGAAGTGGTTTGGAGCAGTGACGAGGAAGCAGACTGAACGGACAAACGCAGGGATTATCTGGGAATCAGGCGTTTACGTGAACCAACGCCAGGATTGAGAATTGAGGCCAGTTCATCTTCCGAAAGACGATTCAAGGTGTGCTCCAGGGTGTCTTCGGAAATTTTATAGCCACGGGCGCTGGCAACCTGGATGAATATTTTGGGGTTATTCATGACTTCCAGTTTGTATTGCCGGGTCTGATCCTTGGTAACCGCCTTAAATAACTCAGCAGCATGACAGCGAGACATAATCCACCTCTTGTGTGTTGCAAGGAGCCTGAAACTAAAGCCAGGGGATTGATCCCCAGTTTATGAAAAAGACACAAAAAAGTGTTTGATTTGACAGTAAAGTTTACGTCTTGTTAGGTTTCAGGAGATGACGGTTGCCGTAACGGTGCAACAACCAGCAGACAAAGCTCCGCAAAGTCCGATAGGGTGATGCAAGAGCATTGCGGCAAAGCCGGCTAACCTGAAAGAAAGGTTGAACAAGAGCACGGCCTTCAGTCTGAGAGACCACCATAGCGATGACAATCAGAGCAGGGAAAAGGAATGCAAGAGGACATTCTGCGCCGGGAACAGGCGTTTCATGACCAATGGGCTGCGGCCATTGATGTGGATGGCATTCGGGTGGCCGACTACTTTGAAGCCTGCACTGCTCCAGAAAATCGTTTCATCCTGCAGCATTTGGGGGATGTTCGGAATCGACAACTCTTGGATCTGGGGTGTGGTGCTGGCGAAAACAGCGTTTACTTTGCCCTGAAGGGAGCCCATTGTGTGGCGGCAGACTATTCGCCGGGCATGGTGGAGGTGGCGTTGCAGTTGGCAGCGGCCAATCGAGTTCAAGTGACGGGTAAAGTCATCAATGCCATGGCGATCGAGTTTCCCGACAACTCCTTCGATATCGTTTATGCGTCCAATCTGCTGCACCATTTACCCGATCCCGTAGCCGCCATCCGAGAAATGCATCGGGTTCTGAAACCGGGAGGCAAGGCCTGTTTTTGGGATCCGCTGAAGCATAATCCAGTCATTAATGTGTATCGCCGCATGGCCAACCAGGTGCGGACGGCCGACGAAACCCCGTTGGATATTGGCATCGTTCAGGTGGTGCGATCGCTGTTTGCAGAAACCGCGTGGGATACTTTCTGGCTGGCCGCCCTCTGGATCTTTTTACGGTTCTATCTGATCGAACGAGTTAATCCCAACCGGGAACGGTACTGGAAAAAGATCATCATCGAACACACTCGCCTGGAAAAGGACTATTGCCGGTTAGAATCAGTAGACCGCGTGCTCAAGCAATTGCCGTTGATCAAACGGTTTGCCTGGAACCTGGCGGTTGTCGCTACCAAGTGATCTCCCTTTTCCCATGCATCATCGTTCTTCGTTGATCAAAGCTGTTGGCATGTATGCCCTCTTGAGCGGTATCGCTGTTGCCATGCTGATCCCGATGCTGTGGTTGGTCAGCACCTCCCTTAAAGCCCCGAGCGAAAATATTTTCCAGTTTCCGCCCCAATTTATTCCAGCCCAACCAACCTGGGAGAACTTTGCGACGGTTTGGAAAACCCATCCCTTTGGCCGGTATCTGTTTAACAGCACGCTGGTGGCGATCCTGACTGTGGCCCTGAATTTGCTGTTTTGTTCCCTGGCGGCCTATCCCCTGGCGCGTCTGGATTTCCGAGGACGGGAAGCCATTTTTACCTTGATTGTGGCCACCATCATGATTCCATTCCAGATTGTGATGATTCCCCTGTATGTGCTCTCGGTGCAGTTGGGTTTACGGAATACCTATCTGGGCATCATTTTTCCCGCGATCGCCTCAGCCTTTGGCATTTTCCTGCTGCGGCAGGCCTTTCAAGGAGTGCCCAAGGAACTGGAGGAAGCGGCCCGCATGGATGGATGCTCCGAACTGGGCCTCTGGTGGTATGTCATGCTGCCCTCGATTCGTCCGGCCCTGGTGACGTTGGCCATTTTCGTCTTCATTGGCTCCTGGAGTGACTTTCTCTGGCCCCTGATCATCCTGGACCGTCCCGAGTATTACACATTGCCCCTGGGAGTCGCCACCCTGGCTGGCACCTTTTCCCTGGACTGGCGCTTAATTGCAGCTGGATCGGTTATCTCAATTGCCCCCATTCTGCTCTTTTTCGTGATCATGCAGCGATATATTGTGCCAACGGAAGCTGGCAGCGGTGTGAAGGGATAAGGGCGATCGTGGCTAAATGGGACTGTTCCCCAGGGAACTGCAGCGAGTGAGCCAGGGAATGGCGAATCTGGAAATATAGCTTGGTTCACAACAGGTTGGATCAGTGAACCCCATTTACCATCCGACGATCACTTTCCACATCAGGGAGCCGATCGCCAGAGCGGACAAGTGTTGTGGCAGTAGGCGCCAGAACGGTTTGCGGGCAATTTTCTGGGTCAAAAAGACACTCAACCAGAACCCCACAATCAATGTAACTGCCTGCAGGAAGGAGAGGACGGCTGGATGAGCCACCGCCACCGGCAGGTTAACGGCGCTCCAGCCAAAGGTGGCGATGGTGACGGGCAGAACTTGTCCGGCTTCCGTCAGCCCCAATCGCAGATAATGGGCCAGGTTGCAGGCCAGCACCAGCGGCAGATAGCCATAGGCTAGTTCCAGGAAAGGTCGGGGTTTAACGCAAGTGAGTCGGATCAGTGGGTGGGCCAGTAGGGCGATCGCGGCCGGAACCAGCAGGGCCAGGACCGACACCCCGGCATGAAAACCGAAATGCTGCAAATGCAAGTCCCAGTGAAATTGCTGCTCGATTTCCGGCAACCGATGCAAGAACACGGCCCCAAACAGTAGGAACAGCAGGCAAATTTCGTAGTAGGCGGGGGTATGGCTGGTCCACAGATCGATGCCTGGCGGCCGCAGGTTCAATTCCACCGATCGATGGGGACAGGCCTTCAGACAGGTCATACAGAGGACACAATCCCGGTTGTCCTGTAACTGGGCCGGATGGGAATAAAGTGGGCAGCCCTCGGTTTCCTGGCCTTCCCCTTTTTGGGGGCCACCCTTGTAGCACTGATAGGTGGTGCAGGAGGCGGAACAGATGCCCTGTTGGGCCCGCAGTTCAATTAGGGACAGCTTGGCAAATAGGCCATTCATGCCGCCGATGGGACAAAGATAGCGGCACCAGAAGCGGCGCTCAAACAGTAAGGAAAAGGTGACGGCTCCGGCGGTGATCAGCAGCAACAGGCAGCCAGACAGATAGGCCGTATTTTCCAGATCCCACAATTCTTCCCACAGCAGGATCAGGCTAAACAGAGCAAACAGGAACCAACCGCCCCACTTTTCAGCTGCCTGCCGGGGCCAAGGCAGCAGTTGCCGGGGATAGAGCCAGAGGGAAAGCTTCTGGGCCAGTTCGCCGTAAATCATAAACGGACAAACCGCACACCAGAGTCTGCCGACAAACGGATAGGCCACCAGAATCAGGGGCCACCATCCAGCCCAGAACAAGGTGAGGGCAACGTTGTGCTGCCGGCTTTGCGGTCCCAGAAACAGCACAGCGACTACGACAGCAAAAAAGCCCAGGGTAAAACCAAAATTCAGGCGATCGGGAAACCAGGGACTGCGGAGAAACTGTCGTAGCCGGGGATAACCATTGAGCAGGTTAACCCGAAAGCGTTTGGTCTTCGTACTGGCCGCCCAAAATACTTCTTCGGTCAGTTCTTCAGCTCCATTGGCCTGGAGAACCGCCCGTTCCACCAGATTTTCCAACTCAGTCAGGTTGCCAGGAAAGTCATAGCTTTGCAGACGGCGTAAAGCCTCCGGCGTAATTCGGGGTTTGGGGATGCCCCTGGCCCGACAGAACAGACTGAGATAGTATTCCACCTGGGCGGCAATGTCCGCCTTTCGCACCCGCAATGGCGGGACCTTAATCATGTGTCCAATCAGACCAGGCTGTTCCAAACAGGGCAACACTTTTTCCTCGGTCAGGATGATCCGGGCGGCAGAGGTTTGAGGCGTCGGGGGAGGATCTCCGTCTCGTCCGACAGGCGTATATTCCCCGGTTTGCAGCAGGTGGATGATCGGTGCTTGCAACTCATTGGGCAGTTCCTGGATGTTGTTCAACACCAAGGTTCCCCTACCCAGGGCTGCCAATAGTCCCGATTTGCCTTGAGTTCGGCCGAACAACTCGACGCCGCTGGCCTGCAGGGTGTCGCAGTTAATTTTGACAATGGCTTCTTTCCGGTCAGGGGAGGCAAAGTGAATCAAAGCCGCAATATTGTCCTTGCCCAACCCCGGTTCGCCAAAGATAAGCACTGATTTACGGTCCTGGGCAGCCTGTTTGATATCTTGCCGCAAGCGAACCGCATAGCGGCTGGCACCCACAATGCCCCGTCGCACCTTGGGGACCAGATAGGGCCGCAGAGTCACCTGTCGTTCTCGCTCGTAGGCTAGCTGGGCAGACAGTTGATCGAGTTGGTTGGCCAGCGATCGCGAAAAGGCCTGGGTAATCTCCGGATACTGCTGCACCAAGTCGAGAAAGTCCGATCGGGAAAGCCGCCACAGGACACAGTCGGCCAGGGTAATGACCGTCTGATCCGCCGGTCGATCCAGCAACATTGCCCGCATCTCCAGCACCGAACCAGGCAGCAAACTTATCGCCAAAGCCGGACCCGTCTCACTGGTGCGATAACTTTCCAGTCGCCCACTTTTCAAGATATACAATGCTTCCAGTGGAGTGTCTTCCAGGATCAATCGTCGATTGGCCTGAACCGTTTCCTCCTGCAGAACCGCCGCGATCGCCGCCAGCGTTGGGTCAGACAAAACTTCCAGGAGGGTATTTTGCTTCAACCAGGCCACCCGTTCTGTCAGATCCATGTTGTCCTCCCTGTCATTAGCGGTCAGCAATTAGCAATTAGCGGTCAGGGATTGGGTTTTAGATTTTAGATTTTAGATTTTGGGATTTTAGATTTTGGATATTAGTCCTGCCCCGCACCTGACACCTAGCACCTCATCCTCCCCATCTGCCCATCTCTTCCACCCTCCCCACCTTCCCTACCTCCCTAATACCCCACTCCCCACACTGGGCTGAATATCATCGATCAGTTGCTGGATGCGACGGTGATGGGCTCCCTGCCAGTAAATCTGGGCGCAGGACTGACAGCGGGAAAAGTCGTGATAAAACAGGCGGGTATAGGGAGGGATCTGATCGGCCACACTGGCTTTGTCGACCCGTTCTAATAGGCCATTACAGCGCAAACAGCGGCGATAGGGCATGATTTCGGCAAATAGATCGAACCGTTGCAACACTTCTATAATCTGGTGTTTGGGGGTTTGAGATCGCACAAAGTAGCCGTAGGTCACTATCCGACGCTTCAACAAAGGGCGATCCTGGGTCAGCAAAATTCGCTCCTGCAGGCAGGAAATGGCTGCCAGTTCTTCGTCCGAATAATCGTTGCGATACAGGACATCAAACCCTAGCAAGCGTAGATAGGTGGCCAATTTACCTAGATGCACATCGACCACAAAGCGAATGGAGGGCGGCGGTGGCGGTCGCACCCGGGAGTCGGCGGCAATATCTAAATTCGTGAAGTAGGGAAAAACGCTGACGCGATCGCCGCTTTTCAGCAAATAGTAGAAGCCTTCTGATTGACCATTGATCAGAATCAGATCGACTTCGGTGTGGGGTACGCCCAACGCTTCAATTGTATCTTTAACCGCCGCTGGCTCCTTGAGCCAGTGGAAAAATTCAACCTGCCGCCGGTGCGGACTCAAAAATTCATTCAGCGGCCCATAAAATCGGAACCAGAGTTGTTCCATCAAGTGGGAACCAACTCTCCCGGGCGCAGACGAGACCATTTGCCCATTTCTGGCTGAAAGCTCTCGCAGCCAACCACATCCCACTCCATCTCAATCAAATCGCCCTGGTTGCGAATGTTGACGTTGATTGTGGGTTCGATCGCTTCAAAGTCAGGTGTCTCGGTCAGATGGGGCTGCTGATGCTGACCCTCAACTGCGTGATAGGTGATGCAGCGATCGACGTAAAAGCAGTTCACACAAATACACATGACTCAAGTTCGAGAAAGTGTTTCTGATACTTTAGCTTAGATGGCTGAATTCTTCCGCCTCCCTTAACCAGATTTTTCAGCCAAATTGCGAGAATATTGGTTCTGCCGCAGCATCTGGTCAGCCAGTCGGGTATGATGGCATCTGGCCTTTACCCCCCTCTCCTGACTCGGCTCAACAATTCGGCGTGCTTCTGTTGAGAAACTGTTGAGGGATAACGGCTCATGGCTGATTGGCTTTATGTTGGCTGACCCAGCCTTTGATCCGGGAAAGAGTCTGGTTGCATCGTTAGGATGGGATCATTGTTTGAGCAGACGTATTCGAATCATCGGTTAGAACTCTCTTTCAGTCTACTTTCAGTGTCTTCTGCCCTTTCTCCTGAAACCTGGCCCTTTAGCCTGGACTGGCTGCCAGAGTCTGCTTTTCTGGTGGGAGGAAGTGTGCGGGATGTCCTCTTAGGCCGACAAAGCGATTATTTGGATCTAGATTTTGTGTTGCCGCAGGGGGCAGTGGAAACGGCCAAGGCGATCGCCCGGCGCTGCAAGGCTGGCTTTGTGCTGTTAGATGCGGAGCGGCAAATCGCCCGGGTGGTATTTCCCCAGGGAACGGCTGACTTTGCGGCCCAGGTGGGGCCGACACTGGAGGCCGATTTACGACGGCGAGACTTTACTATTAATGCGATCGCCTACAATCCCCATACGGATCAACTGTTTGATCCCTTGCGGGGCTATGCCGACCTGCAACAACATCGCATCCGTATGGTGTCACCCGAGAATCTGGAGGAAGACCCGCTGCGGCTGCTGCGCGCCTATCGCCAGGCAGCCCAATTGGGATTTTCCCTGGAGCCACAGACCCAGAGCGTGATCCGACAACTGGCTCCCTTACTGTCTCGGATCGCCGCTGAACGTATCCAGTCCGAACTCAACTATCTGCTCAACAACAGCAATGGCACTGTCTGGTTAATCACAGCCTGGAAAGATGGGCTGTTACAGGACTGGCTACCCAGTGCAACCGGACAGAGCCTGTCTCTGTTGGCCGCCATCGATCAGGCTGCGGTTGTACTGAAGGAAGTGTGGCCGGAATTTGCCGCCGAACTGCTGGAACGCATTCGCAACAGCCCTAAAGCTCAGCGGACTGAGTCCAGTGGGCCTAGCATCCGCACCCTTGCTGACACGGCCATCACGGGTACAACCCGGAATTGGTTAACGTTAGCCAAGTTATCGAGCCTGCTGCCCCCTGACCTGGCAGAAGCAGAGGCACAGCTTCGTCGGTTGAAGTACAGCCGCAATGAGGTTCAGGCAATTCACACCATCCTGAAATATCTGCCCCAACTTTGCACCCTGGACAAACGATCCCCGGTCAATCTGGCGTCATCGGCACCGGAACCGGTTGATCTGGAGCGATCCCTGCGGCAACAATGCCTATTTTTTCAGGCTGTCGGGCCAACTTTTCCGGCTGTTGCGGTGATGGCGATCGCGGCCGGTGTGACGCTGGAATCTATTTCCCCCTTCCTTCAGCGATTTCTGACGCCGGACGATCCGGTCGCCCATCCCACCCCCTTGGTCAGCGGTCAGGATGTGATGGCCTTGTTGAAACTGCCGCCTGGGCCCCGGATTGGCCAACTACTGGCAGAACTTCAACTAGCCAGGGCTGAAGGCAAGGTAACCAACCGGCAGGAAGCGTTGCAGTTGGCGGCCCAGTTGGCCACGCTGGATGTCTTCTAGGGCCAGACTCGGCCAATCTTGA
>CAZBTL010000142.1:0-9018 GCA_964494755.1 uncultured bacterium
ATTGGTATGGCATCACTGTAGGAGAGATACTCCTCAAAAGTTGCGAATCTTACTCTAGCTTGGGTCATGGCAGATTTCCCACAGGCTTTGTTTTCATCTTACTTTGCCGGTCAGGGCGATCGCCCCACTGTTCAGATCCCTGCTGTTTTAGGGTGAGCCGTAGACAGCCACCTTCCCGGAACTTGGGCTAACTGCTAGCCAACTATTTGAAGCAAGTACATAACTTCCTGGAATTGGCCCTTCCAAATACGAATGTAAAAGTGAGCCGCCAGAGAAAAACGTAGCCACTTTCAATTGCGATCAGTTCCGTGTTGGCCATGCCTCATAAAGGTTCAGCCAGATGGAACCGGTTGGCCTTATCCGCCTATCGCGGTCGACCCAGAGTCGTGATGTAGAGGACCGCTTCATCTGCTGGAATGCCGAGCACTTCGTTAACCTGATCATCAAAAAATCCGCCAATGCCGCTGACCCCCAGCCCCAGACGAATTGCAGCCAGGTTTAACCGTTGCCCCAGATGGCCAGCGTCCATATGTAGATAGCGGTAGACGCGATCGCCATATTCGCTAACCGCTACCCTCAAATCAGCCGTATGAAACATCAGTGCTGCGGCATCTCGCCCCAGTTCCTGCCAGAGACAGAGGAAATGCAGTTCTTTGCGAAAGTTTTTAAACCGGATTTGCCGTAACTCCTGCGCTTTAGGCGCGTAGTAATAGCATCCTTCTTCCAGACCCGTGACCGCCGAAACAGCAATGAAGGTTTCTACCAGATGGGGGGCAAAAAAGTCTGGTTGGCTGTCCAACCCCTGTTCTTGATAGGCATGGGGTTGATAGGTAAAGTCCAGTAACGCCTTCAACTCATCGAGTGTCAGGGCTTCGCCCGTATAGGCACGGGTCGATCGCCGCTCCAAGATGGTCTGTTCCAGCCTTGTTAGCTGGCTGCCCCAATTAATTGCCGAGGTTGTGGTTGAAACCTTGGTGCAAAACGGAAAGTTATACTTGTCAGCCCGCTTGCCTTCACTGGGAAAGAGCTTCCAACTGGTTTGCAAGGAGGTGTCCTGACGCACTTCGGTAGCTCGGTGGAAATAGGCCAACAACTCTCCATCCGGAATGGTCAACGGGAAGTTGATTGGCCCAGGAGTGGACAGGATCGTTCGGGCCAGCGGCAAATTTTGCTTGATATCCAGCAAATCGGCCAGGGGAATCACGGCGATCGCCCCTTCCTGTTCTGAATCCAGATACAACAACTGGTTTACCGCCTCATCGATAAACGTGCCAATCAGGTGTGGACGATAGTCATTTAAGGCGGCGGCCAGCTCAATATTGCCCAGCAAATGACCACTATCGAGAAAGATCCGACGATAGGCCCGGTCTTGATAGCGCCAGGCAGAGCGAAAGAAAACCGCCGTAATCACCAAGGCCAGTTGGGTATGCTCCAGAATGGGATGCCAGAAACAAGCCGTCTGCAACTTGGTCCAGACATCACTCTCCCAAAAATGCACCAGGGTATGGATCTGGGCCTGATAGTTATACAAACCGGCAGGCAGTTGAGGTGTTCCACGGGAGATCAGATAAACCTCAGCCGGATAAAGCCCTCCCGCTGAGGGAACAGCTCGTAAGTAACGGAAACCATCCAGGGTGGGAACTTTGCCGGTTACACCATAACTGCCTAGCAAAAATCGAGACAACCGATGCCACCATACCTGGACAGCATCCTTGGTTAAGGATGCTTCAGAAGTAGCCAGGAACGGCTTCAGGTCATAGGTCCGACCAATTTTGTACTCCTTAACCGGAAACGGCTGCTGACTCCAGTCAAGGGGCTTATTTTTGTCGTTAATAGTTTCTGGATCGTACTTCGTCCGTTCGTGATAATGCTGAGCAATCGATTCAACCGAGTCTGGCATAGAAAACCTGAATGAATCGGTTCCGCTTCCATCTTGACACGCTCTTTTGCGAATCGGTTAGGGCGATCGCTCCAAAACAGTTGCGTCAGACTTGGCTTCTGCCTTTTTTTGCAGCTCATTCCGCCAGACCTCATAGCCCTGACGGTTTAAGTGGAGACCATCGGCACTGAGATGGGTTAACAAGTCGCCATTGACATCGGTAAATAACGGATGCAAGTCCAGATACTCAACCCCTTCCGCCTCGGCCACCAAAGCCAGTTTCTGGTTTAGTTTGCGAATTTGGGAATTGGGAATATCCGGCAACCGATAAACCCACTTGGGAATCGGGCGATTGGCAAACACGGTTGCACCATATTTTTCCAACACCCGGCTTCCCCCATGGGGCAAGAGTGATTGCAACACAATACGGGCCTTGGGGTGAACCCGCTTCAGGCGCCGCACAATTTCTTGTTGGTTGGCCACCAACGTCACACCCTTGACACCCCGGATCAGATCATTAATGCCAATCAGGACGAACACAATTTCTGGTTTGGTATCGTCCAGCAGATTAATCCGCCGCAATAAGCCATAGGACGTTTCTCCAGAAATGCCCTGATTCAACCAGGTGTAAGGCTGGGGCAACAGTTCAGCGGGAAACCACAGACTGAGCGAATCACCAGCCAGGACAACCAGTTGGGGCGGCTGTTTTTCGGCTGCCACACGGGCTTCCTGCTTCAGGACATCGAGCCATTGGTTATAGGTCAGTTGCACCCGCTCGCCAGAAACTTCCGCCGCTGAGGCGACAGTGGAGGGCGCTTCAGCCGCAGCCTGACTCTGGGAAAAGGCAATTGGACTACCCCGATGAAGCAACCAAGCAAAGAGCATCAAGCAACTGCTGACTGCAACAGACAGGATAGTCCAATTGGAAAATGAGACAGACTGTTTAGACACGCATTCCGACTATCGATATTTTCACCCGATTGTAGTCGAAAGCCATCGGCATTGCTGTTTATTCTGAACGCCTGGCAAAGACCATCTCACCAGAAATTTCCTCGCCATAGCCAGATTCACCATGCTCGTGCACATCCAGCCCTTCTTCTTCCACTTCGGGTGTAACTCGCAAGTCCATGAAGTAGGACAGCACCTTCAAGATGATGAAGGTTCCTACTGCAGCGGTCACATAGGCAGCAATGACACCCACAATATTAGCCACAAATTGCCCGAAGTCACCTCTCAGCAAACCGTTGCCGCCCAGGCTGTTGACAGAGGCTGTTGCAAAAATACCAGTCAAGATCGCACCAACCGTTCCGCCAACGCCGTGAATGGGGAAAGTATCTAACGAGTCATCAAATTGGAGCTTGGCCTTGTAGTTGACGGCGAAATAACAACAGAGGGAGGTAATGGCTCCAATTGCAATTGCAGAGAGGGGATCGACAAAACCAGCTGCTGGGGTAATGCCGACCAGTCCGGCCACAAATCCACTGGCAATGCCAACGGCGGTGGGTTTACCCTTACCAATCCATTCCGCCAGCATCCAGGCCAACCCAGCAGCAGAGGTTGAGACCATGGTGGCAACAAAGGCAACCGTTGCCAGAGGACCAACCTTCGGATCTCCACCAATGGCTAAGGCACTGCCGGCGTTGAATCCGAACCAGCCAAACCAGAGCATGCCAACACCCAGCAAAACAAACGGCACGTTATGGGGCACGATGGGCTTTTTCATCCAGTCTTTGCGGGGACCCAACATCCAGGCAGCCACCAGAGCTGAAACGCCGGAACTAATATGCACAACGGTTCCACCGGCAAAGTCCAGGGCATACTTACCACCCAGGAAAGGAATGCCAGCCAGCCAACCCTTACCCCAAACCCAGTGGGCCAAAGGTGGATAGACAAACGTTGACCAGAGAATGATGAACCAGAAGAAGGCCTTAAAGCTCATACGTTCCGCGATCGCCCCAGAAACCAGGGCCACGGTGATGATGGCAAACATCATCTGATAAATCATGAACACCTGGTGAGGAATGGAGGTGGCATAGCCAACCGGGTCAGGTTCAAATCCCACACCGTTCAAAAAGATCCAGCTCAAACTGCCAATAATCGGATTAGCTGTGAAAGCTGGAGTGGTCCCAGGATTCAGGGATGTGGGCGCAAAGGCTAAACTGTAGCCCCACAGGATCCAGGTAACCCCGACAAGCGCCATGGCCACCAAGCTCATCATCATGGTGTTGAGGACATTGCGCGATCGCACCAGTCCCCCGTAGAAGAAGGCCAGTCCCGGCGTCATAAACAACACCAGAGCTGAGCAAATCAACATGAAGGCGGTATCCCCTGCACTGATCTTGGAATAATCAGGGGCAGCGGCTGCCTGAGCAATTGCATTACCTGCCAGAGGACCCGCTAGTAAACTGAACACCCCCACCAGGATCAAGGGCAGGCTAAATGCCACCGTCATTTTTAGCAATGGACCCTGGTGAAGCCATGACCGACTATGGTGAGATTTGTTAGGTCGATCCAACCTGAACCAGCTCTGCCAAAAAGATGAAAATCCGGCAGCATTGCCAGACCGACTCTGGCGTCTGCCTTTTGCCCTCTTGTGAAGCGTGATTTTAGACATTATGACAACACATTCCTTGAAAAAACGAAACCACTGGGAACAAGGGGATAAAACACCATCAGGTAACAGCTTTTAACCACCAAAAGAAGCAGTAACCATTGGCAGAGCAACTTTCACTCCAAGAAAACCTGACAATCAAGAACACCTGATCAATCAGCCAGCTTCACCTTGGAGATCTGCAACTCTGCGACTTTGCGCTATCCATCACCTCATTGTATGGATCCACCGTTAACGGCGAATGACGCCCCTCCAATCACTGAATAGCCCTGGCCTCCACCGACCGTGGTGACTGTTTAGATCCTGACTTAGGACGGCTTTAACAATTCGTTGCACCAAATAAACAAAAAGACGTTAACCGTCTAAAGATTGTGACTACACAATTTGCCGAAGGTGATTCTGTATCTAAGGTTACTAAATTTACCTGAATGTAATGCAGAAGGGGATCTCGAAGGCTGCTTTTTCCCCCATACTGGATGAGGAGTTACTTGCCGGGGAGGAAACACCAATGCTTTCCAAAGGGTTTGAGGTGGAGATGTATACCAGCACTCCGGAGGGTGAGGTGGTAGGACTTTCCGACAAGATTGTGGCGGCTCTAGATGGTTTTGTTCGGGAACCAGACAGCCGAAATGTGGAGTACACGACTGCACCCTGCTTTCGGTATGATCGCCTGCTGTGCGATCTGGTGCGTCCCCGCTTGCGCCTGCGAGACTATTTGCACCAGTTAGGCGACTATACGTTGATGCCAGGCAGTACCTTGGCTCTGGGAGGCAGTGAGCATTTTTATCGGTCTGATCCACAGAATCCCTACCACACTTACATCGAACAGACCTACGGGACCCGCGTTGTCACCGCCAGCATCCATATTAATGTCGGTATTCAGGATCCAGAAGTTTTGATGCGCGCCTGTCGCATGGTCCGGATGGAAGCACCACTGTTTCTAGCGCTCAGTGCTTCCTCGCCGTTCCTGGGTGGTGAGGCGACCGGCTATCACTCGACCCGTTGGGGCATGTTTCCCAAAACCCCTAATCATGTGCCGTTGTTTCCAGACCATCGAAGTTTTGTTGACTGGACGGAGGCCCAACTGGCGGCTGGAACGATGCAGAATGTCCGTCATCTGTGGTCATCGGTTCGTCCGAATGGCGATCGCCGCCCCTATAGCCTCAATCGCCTGGAATTGCGGATTTGTGATCTAGTTGTGGATCCCCTGGCACTGCTAGCAATTACAGCTTTACTGGAAGCCCGCTTGATCCAACTGATCGCGGATCCCAGTCTCGATCCCCTGCAAATCAGCCAGCTACCGGCGGCCACCCGGGCTGACGATCTGCTGGAAATTGCCGATGGCAATGAAGCAGCAGCAGCCCAGAGCAGCCTGGAGGCCCAACTACGCCACTGGAAAGATGGCAGTCCGATTCAGGCGCGAGTCTGGATTGAGCAACTGTATCAAGAGGTTTGGGGAATTGCCAAACAGCACGGTTTTAGCTGTTTCTTAACGCCACTCAAGAAAATTCTGCGGGAAGGCAACGAAGCCCAGCGCTGGCTTGCTCTCTATCAGCAAGGGCAGACCATTCCAGCAATCATGCAGCAGTCGATTCAGGAAATGGCAAGGCAAGAGCAAGCCCTGCAGGGTTCGCTTTGTCAACCCCTGGTTGCCTAAGCGTGTTAATTCGATTCCAGTCGATGCTTGAATGACGAGTTGGAGCAAACGGTTGTTCACCCATAGAAGCCCCGATCTTAGCGCTCTAATTGCCATGGCCAAACCGCATCGTCAGGCTTAGTGAGAACTGTTTGACTTGCAATGCTCAGAGTTGTCCTGGTTCATCCCCAAATTCCACCCAATACCGGGAATATTGCCCGCACCTGTGCCGCCACTCGGACAGAACTGCATTTGGTCGGTCCACTCGGTTTCGAAATCAGCGATCGCTACCTCAAGCGAGCTGGTCTAGATTACTGGCCCTACGTAGATCTGCACTTTCACCCGACGCTGGACCAGTTCCGAACCTTTCATCACAAAACCGCTGGTCGCTGGCTGGGCTTCAGTACATCAGGGAAATTTAACTACAGCCAATTTCAGTATCAACCCGGAGACTGGTTGTTATTCGGCAGCGAAACTGAAGGATTGCCGCCAGATTTGCTGTCTGCTTGCGATGCCAGTCTATACATTCCCATGGCCGAACCCCAGGTCCGCAGCTTAAATTTGTCTGTCAGCGTTGCGATCGGCTTATTCGAAGCACGGCGGCAACTAGGGTACTCAGGTTAAGCTTAGACGGACCAGGAACAGCACCAACCTGCAAAAGCCCACCAACCAAACCAGCCATATTTGGTCAAGCTCCTGCCAGCAAGGAGTTTCACCCCCATCAACTGAAACCCTATCTGTGCACCTTATCTATATGTATGTGATGAGAAAAATATATGTGTGCTGAGAACAATATGTGTGCTGAGAACATTAGTCTCCAGAGGGCAGAACAACCAATCCAGTTCACGCATGGGGGACGCTGGTAAAGCAGCCGACTTTCGTCTGCTCACGATGGCAGCCCTTCTCAGCCGCCGCAAAATGCCCGAAGAAAGTAATCACAAAATGTAAAATGCGATACAAAACTCTGTCCTTGTTTATAGAAATTCTTTATACTTTGACGGGACAAGTCTGCCCTCGTTTTATTTACGCTCAAAACCTTGTTGAATAGGGATTTGCTGAAACACAACCCAGATTCGTCTGGGGCAGCGATCGGGGGCTCAATTGATTCCATCAACAATTGCTGTAAATGCTGAAATACCGTATCTAAAACCAACTTTCGGATCGATCAACTCACTGGCAAAAGACGGAGTCGTTGACTAGTTTTAAGCTTTCTATCAATTCAATAACTCAATTATCCCTATGGTAAATTTCGTGCACTGAGGGTTCACTGCTTCCATACAATCCACACCGGATCTGGTGGAAAAGTGCAGCCCTCACTGTTTACCTAGCAGTTGGTGCAGGTTACCCAATGCGAAGCTTGCAGTCAGTTGAGTTAAATTCAATTGGTCACGCCGAAGAAATCGCAGCCTCACAAAGGGTGTGTTGCTCATCGGATCGCACCGCTTGGATCGCTCAATTAATCGGACTTTCAACCCGATCAGCAAGTTGTTCTCTTTTGACAATCATCAGTTTTTCAAAAAAAGATGATTGTTTTTTTTGACCTGTGTTAACTTGTCTAAATCGCAAAAGCAGGGTAATCTTGCCTAAGTATATTTGCCATCTGTGATCGAGATCGCTATATTTTGTGATTTGAATCATCTCTAGGATGGTAAATCGCGTGACTCGAGGACAGTTAAACGCTGGACATTTAGGAGGTCGTTTTTTGAAACGAGCAATTCCCCAGAAGGTTAAGCCTGTTCCTGCCTCTATATCCCCAAGTGATGCAGTGGTTGAATCTATGCAGGCTCTTCCAGATGCCAATCGCCGGGCTGGCACCTCTGCCGCCTTCATCGGATTGGCACTCTCGGTAGGCGCTCATGGCTTACTCATGCCTCATCAAGGCGATAGCGCAGTGGCGGCTGAGCCAGTGGCGAGTGAATCCACAGCCACAGTGGCCTCAGCTTACGATATGGCCGCTCTTTCTTCCGACGTTGATGCCGTATCACCCGTGGTCGGCTCTATGCGCGAGCATGTAGTTCAGGAAGGTCAGACCCTTTGGCAAATTGCTGAAGTTTACGGAGTAGACGCCGCCAGCTTGGCCATGCTAAATAACATGCCACTGGATGCGGTGCTTCAAGTTGGTCAATCGCTCAAGGTGCCAGTTGATAATCGAATCGCACTGTCCAATCAAGGTCAGGAAGTTAGCGACATTACAGCTGGATATTACGGCCCTGTGACTGGAACCAGCGCTGCCGCGCCTAGCAGCCAAACCAGCATTAATCCAGAATTACAGCAGCAACAAGAAAAGGCTCTGGAAGCTCTGAGACAGAAGCGGGATGCCTTAAGGGTTAGTTTGAATCAACTTAAGGCACTCAAACCCAGTCACCAAAATAATTTGGTTGCTCCTGTCGAGCCTGCCACTGTTGAATCGACAGAAACCTCTACGCTGAAGCCGGTGGTTCAATCCGCGACGGTCTACCGGGTTGCCCTAGGGGATACGCTAAGTTCGATTGCTCAGGCTCATGGCTTGTCCATGGAGCAGTTGGCGCGGGCTAATCGTTTGTCCGATCCGAATTTTCTGCTGGTTAATCAGGTCCTCAAGATTCCTAAATCCACTTTGAAGACCGCAGGTTCATCTCCTAATTTGGTAGCTGCTAAGTTACCAGAAGCCCCTGCTTCCACCCCGGATACAGTGGTTGCTCCAGTAATTTCGCCTATTGCTTCCGGGCAAAATCAAATGACTGCTGAATCGCCGGTGGTTCTGAATTCAGCGTTGCCCCAAAAGTCTTCCACTGAAGCATCTGCGCCCCTTGTTCCAGGTGCCCTGCCAACTTCCAAGGCAGTTCCTCAGCAGCCAATGAGTGTTGCAACCGCCCCATTTGCAACCAATTCGGTTGTTCCATCGAATGCAGC
>CAZBTL010000142.1:9118-11378 GCA_964494755.1 uncultured bacterium
TTGCAACCTCAGTCGGCTGATTCAGTCCAGCGATCGCTGACCAAGCAAAAGCCCCAGCTAGTCGCATCTGCTCCTCTAGGTTCCCAGAATTACGAACCGTTGGTGCCATCCTCCTTGGGTCAAATGGTTTCACCAGAAGTGCCCCCTCTGGGTTCCATGGACAAGTATCTGCCCAGAATGCCTGGTCGCTTTGCCGGTTATATGTGGCCAACTCGAGGCATGCTGACCTCTGGCTTTGGCTGGCGCTGGGGCCGCATGCATAAGGGAATCGATATTGCTGCCCCGGTTGGCACACCAATTGTGGCTGCAGCGCCCGGTGTAGTAATTACGGCCGGTTGGAATTCCGGTGGCTATGGCTACCTGGTTGAAATTCAGCATGCCGATGGCAGTGTTACTCTGTATGCCCACAACAACCGGATTCTGGTTCGCGAAGGCCAGTCCGTTGACCAGGGTCAGCAAATCGCTGAAATGGGCAGTACCGGCTACAGTACTGGTCCTCACTGTCATTTCGAGGTTCACCTGCCGGGTCAGGGAGCCGTCAATCCAATCGCTTATTTGCCCCGCTCTGGCGCTTAGTTCCGTCGAAGTGGCATAGCTGATAGTTGAGTAAAAGAGGGAGCTTGAGTCTCCCTCTTTTCATTAGGCTTCCTGCGGTTCTGTTGAGAACCTACGGCTTTGCCCAGGAAGGCTATAGTCATGGCATCTCTTGATGTGCTAACTTATTAAAGCTACATGTTAAGGCTCA
Organism: uncultured bacterium; assembly: GCA_964494755.1. Classification (GTDB taxonomy): domain Bacteria; phylum Cyanobacteriota; class Cyanobacteriia; order Leptolyngbyales; family Leptolyngbyaceae; genus CAZBTL01. Next base: position 9,864 of record CAZBTL010000142.1, read on the forward strand.
GTAGCTCAGTGGTTAGAGCAGGGGACTCATAAGCCCAAGGTCGCAGGTTCAAATCCCGCCTGAGCCATTAAAAAAACTGGTTGCTCTCTCGCCGTGACCCATCAGGTTCATATTTATGTTGCAACGAGTCCGTGGTCTGAAATACTTTGTTCTGCCAGGTTGATGCACGCTTCAGATGGAATGAGTCAACCTGCATCGATTTGACCAGTATGCATCCACTCCTGAAGCTTAGTAATGAAGCCCTTTTGCGGCAAGCTCTGACTCACCGCTCCTACGCCAACGAGAACCCCAATGAACCGGATAATGAACGGTTGGAATTTTTGGGAGATGCGGTGCTGAACTTTTTAAGCGGTGACTATCTTTATCGACGTTATCCCCAGATGGCAGAAGACGCCATGACCCGCTGCCGCTCTGCCCTGGTAGATGAACGGCAGTTGGCTGCCTTTGCGGTCGTCGTGGGACTGAATCGGCACATGCGTCTGGGTAAAGGGGCGCTTCAAAGTGGCGGCTTACAAAATCCCAATTTATTGAGCAGTACCTTTGAAGCGGTCGTGGGGGCTTATTATCTGGATCATGACCGTCAAATTGAAGCTCTGCGTCCTTTGATTGAGGAATTATTTAACACGGTTCCCCACCTCGATCGCGAAATCCGGTCTGACCTGAATGCGAAAAGTCAGCTCCAGGAGTGGGTCCAGAAACAATTGGGCTCCGTCCAGGGTCTGATTTATCAAACAACGAGAGTCGGCGGTCCCGATCACGCTCCTGACTATCTGACGCAAGTGTGGGTCGGTGGTGCATTGCTGGCGGAAGGCCGAGGCCGGGGTAAACAGGCGGCTGAGAAGCAAGCTGCCCAACAGGCGATCGCCCAACTGCAGCAGCAAAATCGCTGGTGAAGGTGGCTATCTACTGCCTGCTCCCAAGTGAAGAACAGACACCGATAAGCCCACCTGTTTGGTCGGGAAGTTTTGTAGAGTAATCAGTAGGGTAATCAATAGAAATGGGGGCAAACCGCCCCTATGTGGTGTTGAGCCAGTTAGGAGAGACAGAATGTCGATTCAGGTCTATGGAATTCCCAACTGTGGCACCTGTAAAAAGGCGTTTCAGTGGTTGGAACAAAATGGGGTAGCCTACGAGTTTATTAACACCAAAGAGCATCCCCCGACGGCGGACCAGATTCAGGGCTGGGTGCAAGCCCTCGGTGCCAAGCCCATGCGCAATACATCAGGTCAGTCCTATCGGGCTTTGGGCAGCGCCAAAGACAACTGGAGCGATGGCCAGTGGGTGGAGGCGTTTGCCCAGGATGCCATGTTGCTGAAACGGCCACTCTTCGTCAAGGATGGCACAGCGGTGCTGGTTGGTTTTCGAGACAAGGATGAGGTGATTCGCCAGAAATTGGGTGTATAGCGATCCGATCAGGATTGTGAAAGGTTTCCGCAGGAAATCCTTCTCACAAAGCCCTTTCACCATCCAGCCGTTCACAAATCATTTAGGATTGCTATATGAGGTGGCTGGGTA
>CAZBTL010000143.1:0-11330 GCA_964494755.1 uncultured bacterium
CGATCGCGCCGCTAGAGGAATCAGTTGCACGGCGCAGGCTTTCAGTTCTGGTTGGCCAGAGTCGGGGCAGGCTTCCGGATGGGTCAGGGCGTTGGCTTCAGCCTGCTCTGCCCATAGTTCGCCCCAGTGCATGGGCACAAAGACAGTTCCAGGGGCGATCGCCCGGGTAATCAGGGCGGGAAAGCGGGCCAGCCCCCGTCGCGATCGCACTTCTACCCAATCGCCTTCCTGTACACCGACCTGCTCGGCATCGCGGGGATGGATTTCCAGGAATGGATGGGGATGCATCTGTCGAATTTTGTCGGTCCGCCCGGTGCGGGTCTGCGTGTGCCAGTGGCCATAGAGACGGCCGTTGGTCAGCACGAAGGGATAATTCCCATCGGGTGGTTCAACCAGACCCCGTGAGTGGTAGGCGCCAAAGCGAGCCTTGCCATCCGGGGTGTGAAAGCGGTAATCCTGATAGAGGCGTTCCGACGGAACGTCTGTACGGGAATGGGAAGCTGGATCGGCGGGGCAGGGCCATTGCAGGGGGCCTTCCTGGCACAGGCGATCGTGGCTGATGCCAGTCATGTCGCAGGGACGCCCCCGAGTCAATTGCACAAATTCGGCATGCACCTCAGCTGCAGTCTGGAAGGCAAACTGTTGCCCAAAGCCCAACCGCCGTCCCACTTCGGCAAAGATGGCCCAATCTTCCCAGGCTTCTCCCGGATGGCTTTGGAAGGCCGGACAGAGGGTGACCCGCCGTTCGGAATTGGTCATAGTGCCTGTCTTTTCGCTCCACTGGGTAGCCGGTAGCAGCAGGTGGGCGTAGGCTGAGGTTTCAGTGGGATAGTAGGCCTCCTGGTAGATCGTAAAGGGCGATCGCCGCAGGGCCGCTTTGGTCCGTTCCAGATCCGGCATACTGACCACCGGATTGGTGGCGGCAATCCAAAACAGTCCGACCTCGCCATTCTCCAAGCCCGTGATCATCTCCCAGGCGGTGCGACCGGGAGTGGCAGCAATCCATCCAGCGGGCAAGCCCCAAAACTGTTCCACCTCGGCTCGATGCTGGGGATCTTTCACCGACCGATAGCCCGGCAACAGATGGGACAATCCCCCCGCTTCTCGACCGCCCATAGCATTGGGCTGGCCAGTCAGGGAAAACGGTCCAGTTCCTGGCTTGCCAATCTGGCCGGTCATCAGATGCAGGTTGATGATGCTGCGAACTTTGGCAGTTCCTTCACTGGATTGGTTGACCCCCATTGACCACAGGGACAGCACTCGTTGTGCCTCAGCCCACCAGCGGGCAGCCGTCTCCAGGTCAGTCTGGGAAATTTGACAGCGTTGCGCCACCACCTCCGGCGAATAGTGGCGGATGACCTCGGCATACTCGGCAAAGCCCGTGGTGTGGCTGTGAATGAAGGTTTCGTCTAACTTGCCCCAGTATTTTAAGAGGTGGGCCATGCCGTTGAGCAGATCAATGTCACTACCGGGACGAATGGCCAGGTGCAGGTCGGCCACTTTGGCCGTTGGAGTCTGCCGGGGGTCTACCACGATCAGCTTTACAGCCGGATTTTGCTTGTGGTATTTCTGCAGGCGATTAAAGATGATGGGGTGGCACTCGGCTGTATTAGTGCCAATTAGGAAAGCACAGTCGGTCTGTTCCAAATCGTCATAGCAGCAGGGGGGGCCATCGGAGCCAAAACTCTGGAGATAGCCGGAAACGGCGGAGGACATGCACAACCGGGAATTGGCATCAAAGTTATTAGTGCCCAAACAGCCTTTAATTAACTTCTGGGCAGTGTAATAGTCTTCCGTGACAAACTGACCAGACCCGTACATACAGATGCCATCGGGTCCCAGGGTTTGCAGAACTGTCTGGATGCGCTCCACGATGCAGTTCAGGGCTGTGTCCCAACTGACTCGTTCAAAGGGCTGATCCAGAGAGTGCCGCAGCAGGGGATAGAGCAACCGATCTTTGCCAATTGACTCAGCAACGGTGGCGCCCTTGACACAGACCATGCCCTGACTGGAGGGATGACTGCGATCGCCCCGCACCTTCCAGCCTACTGATCCTGCTGCAGCACTGGTCTGGAATGGTGGAACTACTTCTAGCCCACAGCCCACCCCACAGTAGGGACAAAGGGTTTTAATCGGACTCGGTTGGGTCATCGCTTTTCCTGTATCTGTAAATGCCCACAGGCAAGTTGTTCTATCAACATGGGCTGGGCTGGGCCGCCACCGTAGATCTGCAACAACGCAGTTGGAATCGCTTCAAACAGCAGGCGTTCTCTGGGAAAAACCACTCGTTCGAAGCAGCAGTCGGGCGCATTCACCAGACGGGCCAACTGCACCTGAGGCGTCTCATTCGTGTAGTAGCATAGAATTCGGTCAGCCACCTCCCTCGGTGACGCATTGAAGGGTATTGTCATTGTGTTCATCTCATTTCCCAGCCAGACTATTATTCCAGCCAGACTATTACTCATCCGTATGGGCGTAACGGCCAAACAGAAAGTCAAGGGCGTGGTTACGAAGGGTGTAGTAGTGCGGATCTTCCATAATTTGTGCCCGATCACGGGGTCGGGCAAAGGGAATCTCTAGAATTTCGCCAATTTTGGCCTCTGGCCCGTTGGTCATCATCACCAGACGATCGGCCAGAAACAGAGCCTCATCAATGTCATGGGTAATCATCATGACCGTTACCTGATTTTCTCGCCAGATTTGCAGCAGTTCTTCCTGCAACTCCTCTTTGGTGATGGCATCCAAAGCCCCGAAGGGTTCGTCCAAAATCAGCACCTGGGGACAGATGGACAGGGCACGGGCGATGGAAACCCGTTGGCGCATGCCGCCGGAAAGTTGCTTGGGCTTTTTGTTGGCAGCTTCCTCCAGTCCGACCATGGCCAGATGTTTATGGACAATCTCCTGCTTCTCTTGTTTAGTTTTATCGGAATAGACGGCGTTGACTGCCAGGTAAATGTTCTCAAACGCAGTTTTCCAAGGCAACAGAGAATAGTTCTGGAATACCACCATGCGATCGGGGCCAGGCCGACTAACCCGCTGGCCCTGCAATCGGATTTCCCCCGTGGTGGGCTGGTTAAATCCGGCCACCATATTCAGCAGCGTGGTCTTGCCGCAACCGGAGTGGCCAATCACGCAGACAAATTCGCCTTCCTGAACCGTCAGGTCTACGCCTTCCAGAACAGTGTAAGGACCATTGGGGGTGGGATAGACTTTGGAAACTTGGTCAATCACCAGAAAGGGTTCGCTGGAACGAACCACATCCGTTTTGGTTTGAGGTTCAATTACTGTCTGCATTGTGGTTAACCAGAGAAATGGGGGTCAAGGGGAAAGGAACTAGGGTATCAGGAAATCCAGGAAGAATCGTTCAGGCAGCGGCTTCTTCTAGCTTTGCCTCATCTACACAGACGGGTCGATAGATGTCAAAGCTGTTCATGTAAGCCACCGGATCATCCGGGTTGAACACCTTGCCGTCAAACAAAGTGAAAGGATCACGATCGGGTTGCAGGTCCGGTAGTCCCAATTCCCGCACAGCTTGCCCATACAGGTCTAAGCGGCGCGTCCGCTCCAACACCTCGATCCAGTTTTTGGGGAAGGGTGCGATGCCCCAGCGGGCCAGTTGGGTCAGAATCCACAGACCCTCAGCCCGTCCCGGACAGGTACTTTGATCGACATAAAACTGATTGAATCGGAACAGCGACTGGGGTTCTTCCCCATTACCGCGATCGTAGGCATCGATAAAGCCCCGACGGGTATAAACAGCATCCGTCCCCACATATTCCGGTCGACACAACAGTTCGACAATCTCTTCCCGATTACGATAGTCATCACAGTACTCACAGGCTTCCAGTAGCGCCTTGACCAATGCAATATGGGTGGCTGGATGTTTTTCGGCCCAATCTTCACGGACCCCCAGGATTTTCTCTGGGTGTCCAGCCCAAATATCCAGGTCGGTAGCTATTACCGAACCCAAGCCTTCATACACCGCCCGGGAATTCCAGGGTTCTCCTGCACAGTAGCCGTCAATATTGCCGGCTTGCAAGTTAGCTACCATCTGGGCCGGTGGAATCACCGTTAAATTCACATCCCGTTCCGGGTCAATGCCGCCTGCGGCCAGCCAGTAGCGCAACAGCAAATTGTGCATGGAGGCGGGATGGACAATTCCCAGGGTGTGTTGGGTATCAGGTGTACGGTCGATCAGGGCTTTGAAATCCGCTAGCGATCGCACCCCTTGTTCCCATAACTGTCTGGATAGGGTAATGGCATTGCCATTGCGGGACAGGATTAGGGCGGTGATGATCGGCAAGGGTTGGTTTCCCCCCCAGCCCAAGGTCATGGCCAGGGGCAGGCCAGCTACCATCTGGGCTGCATCCAACCGCTGGTTGGTAATGCCATCGACGATCGCCTTCCAACTGGGCTCCCGCGACAGGCTCACCTCCTCCAGGCCATGCTTGGCAAAAAGTCCCTTTTCCTTCGCCACCACCAACGGGGCGCAGTCAGTCAGGGGAATAAAGCCAATCTCCAAATTGACCTTTTCCAACCCATGACGGGCCACTTCCACCACTTTGCGGGCCTTGCGCTTCTTATCCCGTTTCTGTTGGTTCAGGAAGTAGATCATTTCACTGCGCAGACTGTAATAGCTGGGATGATTCACCACTTCTAGCCGCTTGCGAGGGCGGGGAATCGGCACCTCCAAAATCTGTCCAATGTGAGCCTCTGGCCCATTCGTCATCATCACAATCCGATCCGACAACAGCAGCGCCTCATCCACATCATGGGTCACCATCATGCAAGTCACATGACTTTCCTCACAGATGTACATAAGCTGATCCTGCAAGTTGCCTCTGGTAAGGGCATCCAGGGCGCCAAACGGTTCATCCAGCAGCAGCAATTTGGGTCGCAGCGCCAGAGCCCGGGCGATCGCCACCCGCTGTTTCATCCCCCCCGATAAGTGGGCTGGTTTCTTGTGAGCCGCATGGCGTAGACCCACCAGATTGAGATGGTGATCCACAATTTCCTGCCGCTCCCCCTTCGGCAACTGCTTCATCACCTTATTGACCGCCAGGGCAATATTCTGTTGCACCGTCAGCCAGGGCAACAGGGAATAGTTCTGAAACACCATCATGCGATCGGGACCCGGTTCCTTGACCTGCCGTCCTTCCAGCAAGATCCCCCCCGTACTGGGAGTGTCCAGACCCGCCACGATATTCAACAGGGTGGACTTGCCACAACCGGAGTGGCCAATCAACGAAACAAATTCACCCTGCTTAACCTTGAAGTCAATGTTCTTGAGGGCAATATAGCTTCCCCCATCCGCCAGGGGAAACACCTTATCGACATGGTCAATTCCGACGAAAACAGACATGGCAGCTAAAAAAGAGGAAGGATGAACACTCTACGGGCACAGCACCAGATGTAGCAATCCTACGGCAGACATCAACCAGATCAAACACAATCTCCCCAACGGCTACGCTTTCAGCATGAGTCTCGTTCAAAAATCCAGGGGGATTGCCATAGTGACCATGAAGCGAATCGCCAGAATTGCCTAATTTCAGATGGTTCTATTGTTCCGAACCAATTAACGAGCCAATCCAGGCCACCAATCTATCCAGCAGTAACCCTATAATCCCGACATAGAATACCGCCAAGATAATTTCACTCATGCCCTCATCTCCGCCACTGTTGTAGGCATCCCAGATGAAGAAACCAATACCCCCGTCTGACTTCAACATTTCCGCCGCCACGATCGCCAACCAGGATAAGCCAACCCCAATTCGCAATCCCGTAAACACATAGGGAACCGTCGAGGGAACCATAATATTGAGGAAATACTCTGGCTTCGATAAACGCAATACCTTAGCCACATTGTTGTAATCCTGGGGGATTTGCTGCACACCCACCGTTGTATTAATCAGAATGGGCCAGACCGCCGTAATAAAGATGACGAAAATAGCTGCTGGGTTATTGTCCTGAAAAATACCCAGAGAAATCGGCAACCAAGCCAGGGGCGGAATGGTTCGCAATACCTGAATCATCGGGTCAAATCCCCTTCTCAGAAACTGACTGGTGCCAATCAGCACTCCGGCTGCAATGCCAATCAGAGCCGCCAGAGAATACCCAATTGCCACCCGTTGCAAACTGATCAGAATCTGCCAACCCAAGCCTTTATCGGTGCCACCGTTATCGAAAAATGGATTAATAATTAATTCCCAGGTTTGCTGAAGAACCCGGATCGGTCCTGGCATTTTTGATTCTGGACTCAAACAAAGCAACTGCCAGAGCAACAACACCGCACCAGTACAGATCACGGCTGGAAGAACATGTTGGGAAACCTTACCCAGATTGGCAGCTACCTTAGATGGTGCAACTGAGCGGACAGACGGATTCATGGTCATAACGGGAATCTTCCTGTGGGCGGGTACGAGATGAAAGGCAAAACAGAGGATAGATGTTCTAGAAAGCTGTGGGGAGCTTATAACCCCTGTTTTGCCGCAAATAAAAGAATTGCTGGATCGATACAGTTAGAAATTGCTTTCTTCTAACTTATGGTGCAAGAATGATCAGTTCTGATCCCTGGACTACGAAGCCGACCCAAATTAGAAAGTTACACATCCAGTTGGTCACTTAATTGCCAGCATGCGTGCACCCAGCATGCGTGCACAAAGTGTTGGCAGGCAGACGAGATGAATTCAGACCAGCCAAGCGTCCAACACTTTGCCTCCAGGTTACCTCCCCAGTTGGATGTCAGGCTTTCTTGATTTTGAGTTCCTTCAGATAGGCCATCGGATCCTTGGGATCAAACTTAACCCCATCAAAGAAGGTTTCAACTCCACGGGAGGCCAGATCCTTGGGAATGGCGGCTTCCTGCCCCATGGCCTTAGCAGCCTCCACCCAGAGGTCTGATCGGTTCACCTTATCCACCAGTTTCAGATCCGCTTCGCTGAGCTTACCCCAACGAATGTTCTCGGTAATGAACCAGGTGTCGTGGCTCTTAAAGGGATAGGAGGCATCCTCACTCCAGAACCGCATCAACAGCGGGCTGTCCTTCAAGGTGCGACCATCACCAAAGTCAAAGTTACCCTGTAAACGGCCCACAATTGCCTCAGCTGGAGCCTTAACGTACTTATCGGCGGAAATGATCTTGGCCATTTCTTCCTTGTTTTCTGGTTTGTCACACCAGATTTGGGCCTCCATAATTGCCATCAAGAGGGCTTTCGCTGCTTTAGGGTTCTTATCGACCCAGTCGGCGCGTAAGGTAAACGCCTTCTCCGGATGGCCTTTCCACAGTTCACCCGTTGTCAGTGCGTTATAACCCAGCTTCTTGTCCACCAACCGCTGAGGCCAGGGTTCCCCGACACAGAATGCATCCATGGTTTTGGTTTCCATGTTGGCCACCATTTGGGGGGGCGGCACTACCAGCATATCCACATCGGTTTCCGGATCAACCCCATTAGCAGCCAGCCAGTAACGCATCCAGAGGTCGTGGGTGCCGCCAGGGAAAGTCATCGCCGCCTTGAACTTCTTACCGGCTGCTTTCATCTGGTCTACCTTCGGTTTCAACGCCTTGGCGTCGGTGGTCAACTTCAGGTCTTTGTAATCATTGGAAAGGGAAATGCCCTGTGCATTCAGATTCAGACGGGCCAGGATATACATGGGCAGGGGTGTATTCCCTTTGGTAATCTTACCCGCAGTCATCAAATAGGGCATGGGGGTCAGAATATGGGCTCCATCGATACCGCCTTTTTCGCCGCCCAGTTCCAGGTTGTCGCGAGTTACAGCCCAGGAGGTCTGCTTGATCACCTGCACATCGGGCATGCCGTATTTGGCAAAAAAGCCTTTTTCCTTGGCAACGGCCAGGGGAGCGCAGTCGGTCAGGGCAATAAAGCCTAGCTTGGCCGCTGTTACTTCTGGGGTGTCTGCCGTGCCAGTCGTTGCGGCAGGCGAGGCGACTGGCGACGAAGAGGAAGTGGTGGATGAGGGCGAACTACAGCCGTGGGCCAGGAATGTTCCGGCAGCCGTTGCACCGGCAGTAATGATGAATTTACGTCGTGAAAAGTTAGTCATGTTTCCGTCCAATTCTGAAATATTTCAATCACTGAATCTGAGTCAAAACGCTTTGTCCTGAGTCGTCACCCATGACTGGCAGAGACTCAACTCTCTGCCTCAAAAACCTGGATCAGGTTCAGGTATCCAGCACAACCTGTCCGGCCGGGTGGGCAATACCTTCAGGTCGGGGTTTGGCTCCGAAGTGCTGAATCAATAAGTCCCGGAGAACAGGCTTCAGATCCTCGCAGGGAATCCCTTTCTGGACACATTCACCCAATTTGGCGTGCTTGCCGACCGTGCCGCCCATATAGAGGTCAACGCCCTCCATGGTTTGGCCGTTCTTGCGCACTTTGGTTCCCATCAGGCCAATATCGGCCACCTGGGGCTGGCCGCAGGAGTTAGGACAACCGGTCCAATGAATGCGGACGGGTTGGGGCACCTGTAACTCGGCATCCAGTTCCCGAATCAGGGCTGTGGCCCGGTTTTTCGTTTCGACCAATGCGAAGTTGCAAAACTGGGCACCTGTGCAGGACACCAGCGATCGCTCCAGGGTGGAGGGGTTAACGGAAAACCGTTGCAGCAGAGGTTCTCGCAACAAGGCTCCCAGGCGTGAGTCAGGTATATTGGCTAGAATCACATTCTGCTCAACTGTTAGCCGGATTTCTCCACTGCCGTAGACCTCGGCCAGACGGGCCAGGTCAAACATATCGGTGGCGTACAACCGTCCGACCGGCACGTGCAACCCCACATAGTTCAAACCGGGCTGTTTCTGGGCATGGATGCCGATGTGGTCCCGTTTCTCCCAGAGGATTTCATCCTTGGGCGCAGCAAAAGGCAGGGAAAAACCCAGTTGCTTTTCCACCTCGGCCCGGAACCTATCGATGCCCCACTCATCAATCAGCCACATCAGGCGGGCTTTCTGTCGGTTGGCCCGTAAACCGTGGTTGCGATAAACAAGCAACACCGCTTCGCAGACCGTCACCACATCCCTGGGATCCACCCAGGCATTCAGGGGAATGGCCGCATCACACCGCTTGGCGGAGAAAAACCCACCAACCAGAATGTTGAACCCCAGCACCCCATCCTTGTAGGCCGGCACAAAGGCCAGGTCGTTAATTTCAGCATGGACTGAATTGTCTCGACAACCGGCGATCGCAATATTGAACTTGCGCGGCAGATTGGTAAAGGTTGGATTTCCCCTACCGTTATTGGTAATCATGTCCTGAACCTTGCGGACCAGGCCCCGCGTGTCGATCAGTTCATCCGCATCAATCCCTGCGACTGGCGATCCGGTGATATTGCGCACGTTGTCCATGCCCGACTGAATGCTGGTCAGACCCGACTGCTCAAACCGCTGAAAGATATCGGGAATATCTTCCAACCGCACTCCCCGCAACTGGAGATTTTGGCGCGTGGTGATGTCCGCACTGCCATCTTCGCCATAGCGCTGCATAACCTCGGCCAGCACTCGCATCTGCCCACTGGTCAAAATCCCATTCGGCATTCGCAGGCGTAGCATAAACTTGCCAGGCGTAACGGGTCGGAAAAAGACCCCCAGCCATTTCAGACGATAGTTGCGATCGTCCTCATCCATTGCCTCCCAGCCAATCCGGGCAAAGGTCTCCAGTTCAGCCTTAACGGCCAGACCGTCCTTCTCTGCTTTGAACTTTTCAAACTTATTCAAACTTGCTGCCACTGGGACTGCACTTGTCATAGCACTTACCCTCTTTACCCACTGCATCGAACGCAGCTGCAGGTGCGCACACCAATAGGAAAAGCTAAGAAAAGCTAAGATATTAGCTTACTTTGCTTATTTGGTGCGTTGTAAGGGATAAGGTAACTGGATGAGACCGAAGGATTCGTATTCATAGTTACAAAATATTTCCTTTTATTACCTTTTCGCATCAATCCCATGCATTTTCAGCACCTTGGCCGGTTGAAAACCAAATCGCTGCTTCTAAGGGGCGATTGGTCCTAAGCAGTTCAGGTTTGAATAGGCTGGAGAAGGTATTGCAACAATCCAGGCGGAAACTAGGAGATGTCTCCCCATGAAGTTGCCAGCGGTAGAGGATCCTTCAAGGTTCTGGGCCTGAACATACCATCCTGCTCCGATGTCTTCCCATGAAGTTGTCAGCGGTAGAGGATCCTCTTTGGAGAATTTGCGGGTCAATTCATTGCAGGCGATCGCCAAAGACCATGAAAAATCCCCAGCTTCGTGATTGTGACCTTGAGTGGGCTTAGCCAACCAGGATAAGAAGCTGGGGATCTACGGGAACACAGATTGTCACCAGGTTATTGCAGAAGGCGACGAATCTGGGTCAGTCATTCTTGCAATTTAGAGAGTGGAAACTCAGAGATTGAAAGCAACCAGCCAACCCTATGCTGAGACAGCAGATTTGACTGCGATCGCGCAGGTCATGAAGCACTAGATACCAGAACCATCCAGGAACTCTTCAATCACCCTATCCCGTAGCAGACAAGCCCGTCCGGGAGCGGGCGTCCCGGTTGTAGACGGCTCAGAAGCAACAGGCCGGTCAACCATTGCGACTTGAGCAACAGGCAGCCAATTGTTAGATTCCGATAAGTCAACCGGAACAGTCACCCTGGCTCGTACCGGCGGTTGGGTTTCCTGTAACTGTTGCAATTGCTGCTCTAACAGGTCAATGCGATCGACCAGAGCCCTGATCACCTGGGCTTCGGAATCCGGCAACCTGCCATGCTCTAGTGGATCAATCCGCTCACCAGACCGGAAGACAACCCGACCCGGAATTCCGACCACAGTACAGTCCGAAGGAACATCCCGTAGAACAACAGAGCCAGCACCAATCCGGACGCCGTTACCAATCATAATGTTGCCTAAGACCTTAGCCCCAGCGCCCACAACCACATTCTCTCCCAGGGTGGGATGCCGCTTGCCGCTTTCCTTGCCGGTTCCACCCAGAGTGACGCCCTGATAGATCAGGGCATAATCGCCCACGATCGCGGTTTCACCAATCACCACCCCCATGCCGTGGTCAATAAAGACCCCTCGACCAATTTGAGCACCGGGATGGATCTCAATTCCAGTCAAAAAGCGAGCCAGATGAGAAATCAGACGGGGAATAAAGGGCAGCCCCAAACTGTAGAGCCAATGGGCAAAACGATGAAAGAGCAGCGCCTGTAAACCGGGGTAACAAAATAAAACTTCTAACCAGTTGCGAGCAGCTGGGTCGCGTTCAAAGATGATCTGAAAGTCAGCAATCAGGGTAGAGAGCACAGAAGTTGAGCCCCTCCGGCAAAATGATCAC
>CAZBTL010000144.1:0-11154 GCA_964494755.1 uncultured bacterium
AGACCCGGACCGGACTCAGCATTGAACCGATCAACCTTGTTCTCAGTGTTCTGACCCAAGTTATTTGCCGATCGCAGATTTCCGCAATCTAGCCGAGACAAAATCCGACGGGCCACCGACACAAATTGTTAATTTTTTGTTAAATTCATCACATGGGCAGACGCAGGGATCTGAAATGCGCTTGCTTTCTATCCTCACCTACCGATTTCGGAGCTCCGCTATGCTACGCCTGGAACATGTCAGCAAGATCTATCCCACCGGGGAAGTGCTGAAAGATATCAACTGGGAAGTCAAACCGGGCGATCGCGTTGGCCTGGTAGGAGTCAACGGGGCAGGGAAGTCGACCCAACTGAAAATTATTGCAGGCGAGATCGAACCCACTAGTGGAGAGGTGATCCGGCCAGCCAGCCTCAAAATGGCCTATCTGACTCAGGAATTTGAAGTCGATCCCAGTCGGACGGTGCGAGAAGAATTCTGGCGGGCTTTTACGGAAGCCAATCAGGTGCATGAGCAGTTATCCCATGTGCACCATCAGATGGAAACGGCTGATCCGCAGCAACTGGAGACGTTGCTGAAACAAATGGATCGGCTGCAACGGCAATTTGAAGCCCTGGATGGCTATAGCCTCGACTCTCGGATTGAAAAGATCCTGCCCGATCTGGGGTTTGAACTAGAAGATGGCGATCGCCTGGTTAGCTCCTTTAGTGGCGGCTGGCAAATGCGCATGAGTTTAGGCAAGATTCTGCTGCAGGAACCGGACCTGCTGCTGCTGGACGAACCAACCAACCACCTGGATTTGGAAACTATTGAATGGCTGGAAACTTACCTGAAAGGGCTGAGCACACCGATGGTGATTGTTTCCCACGACCGGGCCTTCCTGGATCGGCTCTGCACCCAGATCGTCGAAACCGAACGGGGAATTTCCACCACCTATCTAGGCAACTACTCGGCCTATTTGCAACAAAAGGAAGAGCAACGACAGGCCCAAATGAGTGCTTACGAACACCAGCAAAAGGAACTGGAAAAACAGCAGGCCTTTGTCGATCGCTTTCGGGCCAGCGCCACCCGCAGCACTCAGGCCAAAAGCCGGGAAAAGCAACTGGAAAAAATCGAACGGATTGAAGCCCCTGATGCTGGCCTCAAAAGCCTGAAGTTTCGCTTTCCACCAGCCCCCCGCAGTGGTCGGGAAGTGGTGATCATTCAGGACCTAACCCATGCCTACGAGGACAAGATCCTGTTTCTGGGAACTAATCTGCTGTTGGAACGGGGCGATCGCGTTGCCTTCCTGGGACCCAACGGCTGTGGCAAGTCCACCCTGCTACACCTGATCATGGGAATGGAACAGCCCACCGACGGCAGCATTAGATTGGGGGATCATAACGTGATCCCCAGCTATTTCGAGCAGAACCAGGCGGAAGCCTTAGACCTGGACAAAACCGTGATGGCAACCATCCATGATGAAGTGCCGGACTGGACGAACGAAGAAGTTCGCACCCTACTGGGTCGGTTTTTGTTCAACGGCGAAATGGTGTTTAAGGCCGTTAAAGCCCTTAGTGGTGGCGAGAAAGCCCGTCTGGCTCTGGCCAAAATGTTGCTGCAACCAGCCAACCTGTTGATTCTGGATGAACCCACCAATCATCTGGACATCCCGGCTAAGGAAATGCTTGAGGAAGCCCTGCGCCACTATGACGGTTCGGTGATTATCGTTTCCCACGATCGCTATTTCATCTCCCAGGTGGCCACCAAAATTGTGGAAATTCGGGAAGGGGAACTGCGCCTTTACCGGGGAGACTACCAATACTATCTAGAAAAGGTGGCGGAGGCGCAGCAGAAGGCCCACCTGGCCGCGATCGAAGCCGAGAAAGCGGCCAAAGCCGCTGCTAAACGAGCCAGACAAAAAGAGAAAGAAAAAGAAAGAAAGGCAAAGGCAAAGGCAAATTGAACGCTACACTGAGATTTTCCGGTGGATAAACCAGCGCTTCAATAACAAAAATCTATCATTTGAGTCAGCCTTGCTTCCATCCCCAACTATCCAATTGCTAGGTTTTAGCCCCCACAGGGGGATGACAAAAAGTTAAAGAAATTATTAATACTTCTTATACTTGTCATTTCTAGGTAACAGTTTTCGATTGCAAGGTTGGCTTTTTCTCCCATATTTTCGATCCCCATCTCAGGTGCTTTCCTGAGAGACAACTGATCTCAGTTCAACTCTCAGATGGATATAAGGGGATCGGCAGGAATGATTTCAACTCATTAAAAGGGTGACTGAGAATTCTCTTTTCAATGCCAACTTTATGGATACAAAAGGCAGTGGTATGATTTGCGGTAACCGCATGAATCAAAGGACAGATTTGAATATGGCGCAAGCGCCTGTCTCACCTGTGGTACTGATTATTTTGGACGGTTGGGGCTATCGTGAAGAAACCGATGGCAATGCAATTGCGGCAGCCCGTACCCCCGTCATGGATAGCTTGTGGCAAGTCTATCCCCACACTCTGATCTACACCTCTGGCAAAGAAGTAGGCCTGCCCCAGGGACAAATGGGCAACTCGGAAGTCGGCCACCTCAATATCGGGGCGGGAAGGGTTGTCCCCCAGGAATTGGTCAGAATTTCCGATGCCGTTGAAGATGGCACCCTGTTGAGCAATTCAGCCCTAGTGCGGCTGTATCAAACTGTTAAACAACGAGGCGGCAAGCTCCACCTCGTCGGTCTTTGTTCGGATGGTGGAGTCCATTCCCATCTCAGCCACCTGTTGGGCCTGTTGGAAATGGCGAAAGACCAGCATCTGGAGGCTGTCTGCATACATGTGATTACCGATGGCCGGGATACGGCCCCTACCTCCGGCCAGGAATTTGTCCAACAGGTACAGGGTTACATCGACCAGACTGGCATTGGTCAGATTACCACCATCAGCGGTCGCTACTACAGTATGGATCGCGATCGCCGCTGGGATCGGGCCAAACTGGCCTATGACGCCATGACCACCGATGGGACAGGAGATGGCCGTTCCGCTCTGCAAGTACTGCAAGACTCCTATGCCGAAGGCGTGACAGACGAATTTATTCTGCCGACACGGGTTGCGCCAGGATCAATTGAACCGGGAGATGGGGTTGTTTTCTTCAATTTCCGTCCCGACCGGGCTCGCCAACTGACCCAGGCATTTGTCGATCCCAACTTCCAGGGATTTGAGCGGCAGTTGATCCAGCCGCTGGCCTTTGTCACCTTTACCCAATACGATGGCAGCCTGCCAGTAGCCGTTGCCTTTGAACCGCAAAATCTGAATAACATTCTGGGAGAGGTAATTGCCCGTCAGGGGTTACGTCAGTTCCGCACCGCCGAAACCGAAAAGTATGCCCATGTCACCTACTTCTTCAATGGTGGCATTGAACAACCGTTTGAAGGAGAAGATCGGGAACTGATTGCCAGCCCCATGGTGCCGACCTATGATCGCGCACCGGCCATGTCAGCCGATAAAGTCACCGAAACCGCGATCGCAGCCATCAATAAACGCGTCTATTCGCTGATGGTGATCAACTACGCCAATCCAGACATGGTGGGCCACACCGGCAATATGGACGCAACCGTCCAGGCGCTAGAAGTGGTCGATAACTGTCTGGGTCGCCTGCTAGAAAGTATCAGTCGGGTCGGTGGGACAGCCATTATCATTGCTGATCACGGCAACGCCGAAATGATGTGGGATGAGCAGGGTAATCCCTGGACCGCCCACACCACCAACCCAGTCCCCTTCATCCTGGTGGAAGGGGAAGGGGCCAAAATTCCTGGGCATGGCACCGATGTTCAACTACGGGCCGATGGTCGTCTCTCAGACATTGCCCCGACCATCCTGGACATTCTCAAAATCCCACAGCCACCAGAAATGACGGGTCGGTCCATGATCCTGTCCTCTGAGGTCGAGTTTCGCAAGGGTCGCACCCCGATCAAGGTTGGCACCTGAGCAGTTGTCTGCAGTTAACGCTGCCCCTTAGACTAAAATCAGGACTCTGGATCAGGTGCCTCTGTTGCCAGCTTTCCGCCCGTACCCTATTCAGGATCAAGCCATGAATTTGACATTCATTATTGAAATCATTTGGGCATTGTCCGCCCTGTTTCTGATTGTTCTAGTCTTATTGCACAGTCCCAAAGGGGAAGGTCTGGGCGGAATTGGGGGTCAGGCTCAACTGTTTACTAGCACCAAGAGTGCTGAAACAACTCTGAATCGGATTACCTGGGCCTTGACTGCCATCTTCCTTGGTTTGACTATCATCTTAAGTGCCAACTGGCTGCCCAAATAGCGCTCATCCAGTAAGAGTTGGCTTGACGTTGGGCGATCGCCGACAGTTCCACCGTCATCCGAGCCAACATCATCCAATCAGTCTTAAAGGGGGCATCCACCCATGCCCTCTTGTTTTTTCCTGAGTTCCTGTCCTATGCGCTTGAGAGTTCCCCGATCGCTCCGATGGTGGCTAGTTGCCCTCCTCACCAGCCTGGGAATCAGTTTGCTGCTTGCACCCGATCGCTTCCTGGCGCCAGATTTGTCAGTGACGTCTGCCGTCTCCGTCCTGCCAGCCGCAGCCACAACCGCACTGCCCGAACTGAAACCCCACCCTTTACCGCCCACCCTGGCCCAGTGGCGCGATCCCCAACCAACAGGCGACTACTTTGACCAGGTGAAACCGCTTCGGGTCGGCTATCTGGTCTGGTCCCATTTTCCGGTTACAGTTTACGTTGAACCCGTCAGTCCAGCAGAGCAGAACTATCCCCCCCGGCTACGACAGGCAGAAACATGGATCACTGCGGTGCGACTGGCTATCCAGGAATGGAATCCCTATTTACCCCTAAAGTTGGTTGACCAAGCTAAAACCGCCGACATTGCCATTTGGCGATCGCCCCCACCGCTGAAGCTCGAACCAGATGACACCGCCGAACCCTCTGCCACCAGCAGCAATCCAAGCAGTCGGCCAACCTTGCGGCTGAGTCGAGTTCGTTCCGCCGAAACCCAGTTTGACCTTTATCTCAAACCAACTGCCGACCCTGGCCAGTCTGCCCTTCTAGCCCACCGCTTTACCATCCGACTGCGCCCGGACCAGGCTCCGCTCTATTTGCAAGCGGCTGCCCGCCACGAACTGGGACATGCACTGGGCATCTGGGGCCACAGCCAGCTAGAAACAGATGTGATGTACTTTTCCCAGGTCCGTCATCCAGGTCCCATCTCTCCACGGGACATCAACACCTTAAAGCGGATCTATGAACAACCGACGCGCCTGGGTTGGAACCTGGACCGTTCTTCCCAGCCAGCCCAGACAAGTCAATCGTCGAATTTCAGGGGGGCGGATATAGGATTAAGGAACGGTCCTCCGAAAAAATAGCATTACCAGATGAACTTGATAGCCAGGCTTGTTGCCAAGCATCAGGGAAATAACAGATGATGCCGCAACCGGAGCAGACCCCACTTACGCAACTTGTCTTTCCCTTCACCGCTCCTCTAGTTGCCCATGCAAAGCATCGCTGTTGAACCCTTTTCAGATAATTGGTCCTATCTGCGGGCGGAGTTGAATTGGTTGGATCGCCTATTAAGTCTGGCTGTGGCCAAGCAGCGACAAGAAACCCAGCAGGTGGATCGGCTGGCCAAATCACGGGCGGACCGGGTTACCAGCCACTGGTGGAAAGGGCTAATCAACCTGGAAGAGAAGATTTCCTACGACTCCCCGGCCAACATGCCACGTCGTCATGCCGGTCCTAAAACCAGCTATCAACAGCAATTGGAAGCCCGGATTGAAGCAACTCTCACACGGGGCATTGCCCTGGGCTTACCGACCCTGTGTGCCCAACTCAACCTTTCCTGGTTTGAGAAAAATCTGCTGTTAATGGGGTTAGCCCCCGAAATCAATCGCCGTTATGGACATATTTACACCTACCTACATAACGGCGAAGGCGCAGAGACCAACGGGCTGCCAACTGTCGATTTAGTGCTGCGGCTGTTGTGCCGGAACGATCGGGAATGGCGCACCGGCAGGCTTTGCTTAAGTCAGCGATCGCCCCTATTGCAGCATCAGATCATTACCGTCTCGGCCCCCCAGGCAGTGCCCTTATTGAGTCGATCGATTCAGATTGCAGATCCAGTGGTTGAGTATTTGCTGGCCGAGCAGCCGCAACCAGAGATGCTGGCCGACCTGTTGCAGCCGCTGACGCCACGGCCCACCATAGCCCAGCTACCCACCACTGCCTCTGTCATCCCGCAGCGAACCACCGAGTCGCTCTTGGCCTGCTGGCAGCCCATCTCCACCCGTGAGTCAACCATCGATCCCTGGAGCGACCTGATCCTTCCCCCCGACCTGATGACTGATCTGCAGCATCTATGCCAGCGGCTGCAGTATACCCCAGTAGTTGATCAATATTGGAGTGAAACCAACTTGCGGGGCCACCAGCCTCCCCCCTGCGCAGGCACCATAGCCCTGTTGTTTGGCCAGACCGGAACGGGCAAGCAAACCGCGGCGCGGGCGATCGCCCAAACCCTACAGTTACCCCTGTTTTATGCCTGCGTCACAGGATTGCCACCAGAAAGGAGCCAACAGCTCCTGCAAGAGCTAACCGAGGCCCAACCCCCTCTTCTACTACTGCAAGCCGCCCAGGGCTGGCTAGGACGAGCGGCCTCCCTTACGAAGGAGGAAGTACAGCGCTTTCTGCTGCACCGCAAACAATACTCCAGCCTCACCTTCTTCTGCGTAGAGCAAAAACAAACAATCAGACCCAGTTGGCAGCGACAACTGGATCTAATACTGGAGTTCCCCCTGCCCGATCTGTCCGCCCGCCTGGCCCTCTGGCAGCGAGCCTTCCCAGCCGCCGTCAGTCTGGATCCAAGCATCAACTGGAAGCACCTGGCCAAATTGCCCCTAACCGGCGGAGAAATTCGGGCGATCGCCCGAGACGCCACCCTGGCAGCCCTGGCAGACCCTAATCAGACTGAACTGGCCATCGCCATCACCCATATCAGTCGGGCCCTAGCCAGAAAACGCCCCGATCTCCACCGATCCCTACACCGGAGGCGGTGAAAGATTCACACTTCGAAACAAGCCTGCTTTCAATAGTTAAGCTTCATTGCGAAGAGCCAAGAGGCTAAGATCCCATGGTAGGTTCATTAACGTTAGTTCACGATACAGAACTAAGGAAGGAGAACACTTTGAATTCACGGTCTTATTCATCCTCGGTTTCTTGGTCTCGGGAAGATTTAAGCGAATATGTGGCCCATCTCCAGCTCCACATGGCCCTGCAAGCCCGCAATTTGGTTCCAACCTTGACCCAAACTACTGATAGCCGGCAGGAGTTACTGCAACAGACCCAGGCAAATTTTGAAAAATTGATTTCTCGGCAAGGTCTCTAAAACCCTCTGCCTGTCCTCTATCCATAGTCTGATTGGTCAGAGCCCTCAACAGGCTCTGATTTTTTGTCACTAGCAGCCAGCGGAGCAGGACACTTTTCTTAACAAAACTTATCATAGAGATGGGCTCGGGCAAGGGCTGCAGTAAGGCATGGGTTTGGGCGTCGCTGACTCTGGGCATGAATCAGGCCTTGGATGCACTGGAACGAAGTTTCAAGTCATCCTGCTATTCAGCACCACCTCGGTTCGAGAACCAGACACGACACTTCTCTCTCTTGTCAGTTCACACCATTGCGCTTCGGGAGGCTGGTCGATCAATCCGCCAACAAAATTGCCCGATGCCCACCCAGATCCCATCGGGATCTTTACTCTCTACCTTCAGAGGAATCGGTCTTGAACGTTTTCCGTAACCTGAATCCTGGTCAACACCGAGATTTGCGAGTTCTATTTGCAGTGGGGCTGCTGTTCTGGGCCAGCATGGCTTCCCTGTTGCCAACCCTTTCCTTATATATCAAGCATGTTGGCGGCACCAACCACCAGATTGGTCTGGTGATGGGATCCTTTGCCATTGGCTTATTACTCTTCCGTCCCTGGGTGGGACGCCTCTCCGATCGCCAGGATCAGCAGGGCAGTCGGTTTGTCCATCGCAAGCGGGTTTTGCTCATCGGTCTGACCGCAGTTGCGATCGCCCCGTTGGGTTATCTCCTGACCCAGTCCATTTTCTTGCTGGCCTTGGTTCGGGTATTTCATGGTCTCAGCATTGCCGCCTTCACAACAGCCTACAGCGCCCTGATTGTTGACCTGTCTCCAGCACAACAACGGGGGGAACTCATTGGCTATATGAGTTTGGTAAACCCCTTAGGCGTTGCCATTGGTCCAGCCTTGGGCGGTTTCTGTCAGGCCTGGGCCGGTTACATCCCTTTATTTCTGATGGCAGCCGGGTTGGGAGCCGCAGGCTGGCTCCTAGCCCTGATGATTGCTCCTCCTGTCGCCCCGGAGAACCTCGAATCCCAGTCAGAGGAGGCTGATCAACTTTTCTGGCGGCTGGTATGGCAACCTCGCCTGAAAACACCAACCGTGGTCATGCTGCTAACTGGGTTGGCCTTTGGCACCCTCAGCACCTTCGTCCCCCTGTTTATTCAATCGACCGGCGTCAACTTCAACGCCGGTTTGTTCTACACCGCCGCCGCCATCTCTAGCTTTTCAGTCCGGCTACTCTCTGGTCGGGCCTCAGACCGCCATGGCCGGGGCAGTTTCATCAGCCTCAGCCTATTGCTCTACACATCCGCCATGCTGCTACTCTGGCAGTCTAACAGTGCCGTTGAATTTCTCCTGGGAGGGATCCTGGAAGGCGCTGGAGCGGGCATCCTGATTCCGGTTATGATTGCCTTAATTGCAGACCGCTCTCACCCGCCTGAAAGAGGTCGGGTGTTTGGCCTCTGTATGGCAGGCTTTGACCTAGGCATCGCGATCGCCGGTCCAACTCTGGGGTTATTTGCCGATTGGATTGGTTATCGGGGTCTGTTTGGGCTGGTTAGTGGACTTTGTTTCCTGGCCTTTCTGATCTTTATCAGTCAATCCAACAAAGACCTGGACAGTTCCCTAAGATTTGCTCTGGGTCACAAATCCGATCTGCATGCCATCACAACACCCATCTCTGATACGAAGAGTGCCCTGTAGTAGCGGTTATCTTGCCCCAGGGTTAGCCGGATCAGACTCCTGCCAGACAATCTGCCGTTGCCGGGGATCAATGCGATTGGTCTGTTCCTGCATCACCCGGCGAGCCTGACTGGGATCAAAGTAGTAACTAAACTTGGACTGAATTTTTTGCACTCGTTCATCCGCAGACTGCACTGCAACCTGAAGTTCTTCTAGCTTGGCTGACTGAGAAATCTGATAGGGGAAAAGCTGGACCAATGCTGACAAAGCCGCCAGCGAAAAAGCCACGTTCACAGCCAGCTTGATACCAGTTTCAAAGGCGATCGCCCGATAGGGATGACGATGTTTGCGAGACTTCGGTCGGGTAACTGCCCGGGAACGTCTCACAGCTTTGGAACGGGGAGTCGGCGGTTTTAGTGCATACATGGATTCAGTTCGCTTTATCGGGACACATCACCTGAAATTTGGATGGCTCAGCCCGCAAGCATCGCTTACGTGAAATAAGAGATGGGCTAGTAGACCGGCCAAAGTTGAACCAACCTTTGGCTAATGGATTCTACACCCATTTAATTTCAATGCAACGGCTGATCGCAAGATTTTCAGGAGATTGGCTCTCTTTTTCCAGGTCTTCCTTCTAACTGACTCCTGGATTTAAAGCGATAAAACCTGTCTCACCCCCCAACTGATTAGGACCCATCCCCCTTCTCCAGCAGAGAACAGCGGACAAACCAACACTTGGGCGGGCGAAACAGGCGCAGGAAAAACAAAATAAAGCCTATTTGTAAAGCTCTGTTGCAAGTCGGAATGCCAAAATGCCAGGAATCAGGGCAATGAACAATGCGACAAAGACTTGAGTATCGGTCATTGATTCAAAACTCCTTTTACATACGCATCGTTCCCAAATGTCCGTTAAAATGCTCGTCTTGGGAATATCTTCGTTACAAGACGCAACAGAAGCTCACCGAAACAGTGCATCTCCAGATCGGTTCAGCCTTAACAATTGTTGCCTCCCAGCAATTTCGCCACCCCACTCCCCGCACTGTGGCATTACCTCTTTAGGCTGGAGTCTTGGTAGGCTAGAAATCAGAGAACGAAATCCGGTTCACAAGCATAAATACCTATGGGTGATACGATCCCACCTGTTGGGATATACGTCAGGATGCAAGCAAGTAAGAGTAACGAATGCTAGACCAATTGCTGGATCTCTCGCCAAATTTTGGCACAGACACCTTGCTGGTGCTGCCAGTATTGATCGCTCTGGAGTCGGTTCTTTCCGCCGACAATGCGATCGCCCTGGCCGCCCTGACCCAAGGCCTACACAATCTAACCTTGCAGCGGCGGGCCCTGAATATCGGCCTGATCCTGGCCTATGTGCTGCGAATGACCTTGATTCTGACCGCAACCTGGGTCATCGGATATTGGCAGTTTGAACTGGCAGGCGCCTTATATCTGCTCTGGCTAGTCTTCCAGTACTTTACGTCGGAACCCGAAAACAGCAAACATCACCACCACGGACCCCGCTATCAGTCTGTCTGGCAAGCCATTCCTATGATTGCTGTGACCGATCTGGCGTTTTCTCTGGATAGCGTCACTACAGCGATCGCGGTGTCCCAAAACCTTTGGGTGATCCTTATGGGAGCCACGATTGGCATTATCACCTTGCGGTTTATGGCGGGCCTATTTATTCGCTGGCTAAACGAGTTTACCCACCTGGAAGACGCCGGTTATATCACCGTTGCCCTGGTGGGTCTGCGCCTCTTACTGCGCGTATTCAACGACGCCTTAGTGCCACCCGAATGGCTCATGGTCAGCATCATTGCCGCCATTTTCCTCTGGGGATTTTCCGAGCGGATTCCCCCCAACAATACAGTCGTCCACCAACCCCCTCCGGCCGAAATCCAGGCGTCGCCTGTTGAGGTGCTGGAAATCGAGCAAGAAGCCGTGGAAGAGGCGGTAGAGGTCAACCAGTAATCGATTGATGCTCCCCTGACTGATGAGCAGTTGACAACACTCAGGAAATAGTTCAAAGAGTCCCCCCTTGGCATTCACCTTGGGGGACTCTTTTTAGGGTGGAAGTTTTGTTTCCAGGGAGGATGGTGCCCTGAACCATCGAGAGCTA
>CAZBTL010000145.1:0-11047 GCA_964494755.1 uncultured bacterium
TAGAACAACAATGACATTGTTCAGAACTCAACTGTTGGGGCGAACCACGGCGATCCGGAGATAAGGATGAAGGTTGACCATATCCGCTTTTTCGTTGAGGATGCGGCCGCCTGTCGCAATTGGCTGGTCGAGAAATTGGGCTTTCGCGCGATCGCCCGTGAACAAACTAACGACAGTTATCTAGAGGTTGTCCAGGCTGGTACAGCCTGTCTGGTTCTTGGTTCACCGAAAACGAACCAGGGAGACATTGCCACTTTTCTGCAACATCATCCGCCTGGTGTTGCAGACCTGGCTTTCTGGGTGCCGGATTTGGCGGCGGCAATCCGTCGGGCTGAGGCTAATGCCGCCAGACTGCTTCAGCCAGTCCAGACAGTCGCTCTGCCAAATGGCAGGATAAGTTGGGTCACCATTGCAGCCTGTGGCGACCTGACCCATACCCTGATTGAGCGGACTGGCCCAACCTTCCTGCTACCATCGAATCTTGCCAGAACCGAACCATCGGCTGTCGTACCCTTGGAACAGGCGGTAGACTCGGGAACCGTTGTCGGCTTCCATTCCCCTCGGCGATCGCCGATTCATCCCCAGGAAGCCCTGCTTGGCATCGACCACATTGTGCTGAATGTGGCGGCAGGTAGCCTGGATCAGACGGTTGCCTGGTATGAAGCCGTCCTGGGCTTGCAACCGGATCAGGAATTTCAGATCGAAACGGCCCACTCCGCCCTGCGCAGTCGGGTCATGCGTCATCCATCAGGCAATTTACAACTGCCCATCAATGAGCCAACTTCTGCCACGTCCCAAATTCAAGAATTTCTAGAATGGAATGGTGGTCCCGGTATTCAGCATCTGGCTCTCGAAGTCAGGGACTTACCCCATACAATTGGCTATTTTCATAGCCAGGGATTATCTACCCTGCCAGTTCCTTCTGCCTATTACGCCCAATTACGGCAACAAGCCGCCCTGGTTCTGCCAGAGGACTTTTTGCAGCAGTTGGAAGCTAATCAGCTTTTAATCGACTGGCAGGATAGCCCGGCCACTGCTGTCCTGCTCCAGACCTTCACGCAACCCATTTTTCCTCAGCCAACATTTTTCTTTGAACTCATTGAACGGCAGGTTGCTCTGGCTGATGGGGTCCTCTGTCGGGCCCAAGGCTTTGGGGAACGAAATTTCCGAGCTTTATTTGAAGCCATTGAGCGGGAGCAAATGAAACGAGGCAGCCTGCTCCAAGGCGATCGGGCAGGGCAAGAGCTGAAATAATTCCGAATTCAGGCTGAAATTGCCTGCCAACCATCCATGGCAGGTAATAGGAGGCAACCAAACGAAACGTTAGCGCAGGAAACTGCTGATCAGCCAAAGCACAATAAAGGTGCCAATCGTTGTGAAAACGGTTGGCTCAAGCCCCACCTGGGTCAATTGGGTTTTAAGCAGCGCACTGAGCAGCCCACCCAGGACAAAGCCCAAAACCAGACCGGAAAACCCTAGCAGAACAGTTCTGCCCAATTTACGTTCCTTGCGAAACAGGAAGTAAAGGGAAGACCCGACACCCAGAATTAAAGCAAGTTGCAGAATATCAGAGGTTGGCTGATACAGAACCAGCCCCGATAAGATGGCCATGATCAAGGCTGGCAGCCAAATGTCCTGCGGGGATGGACTGTCCAGTAACCGCTTCAACCAGTCTGGCGTCTCTCTGGCTGGACTGGAAACCGGTTCTGGGGGAGGAGCGACCAGCTTTTCAGGGAAGCGGATACGGTCTGGAACCTTGATCTTACCTTCCTGTCGCAGCCGCAAGCGATCCATCAATACGGCATCGTAGGCTGCTTCAATGGTCTCTAATTGTTTGCGATCGCCTTGGTGCTCCGCACACAGTCGAGTACGAGCAGCCTGAATTTCATCAAAGCTGGAAGACTCCGTCACTCCCAACTGTTCGTATGGATTTAGGTTACTCATTGCCCGTTACTTCACCTCCCTTCAAACCTAACATTAGTCTGTTCTTGCTGCATAAGCATCCAATCAAAAGTCTAGATTTAGGATATAGAGATCGGTTCTCAATAAACTGGGGCATACTAGCAATTAGTAAATTCGGACACAGGCAGCCCGCTTCTAAGCATTATGGAACTGTGGATACAATATCCCCCCACCCCCGAGAGATTGCGGCTGAGTTAACCCGTGGAGTCATGATGCCAAATCCAGACACGGTCGCTGCCATTCTGATTTTGATCATAGGAGCAGATGGAAACTAGGTATTCCTGTCAACCAGGATTTTTGATTAGCTTCATACTGTATCCTTAATTCTGACTGCTGAACCTGACTTACTCCTCTAACTGTTTGCTTCTCGTAACAAGGCTGAAGGTTATGGCTACGGCTCCTGCCAATAAAATTCTTGTAGTTGACGATGATCCCGCTGTCCGGAATCTGATTCACCGATTCCTTGCCAAGCAGGACTATCAAATGGAATCAGCCGAGGATGGCAAAACTGCCATGGCAATGTTTGAGCAGTTCAATCCTGATTTGGTGATTCTGGATGTCAACCTTCCTGATGCCAACGGCTACAACCTTTGTCAGGAAATGCAGAGCCGCACAGGAGTGTTTGTTCTGATGCTGACCAGCCGCACTGATGAAGCCGATAAGATTCGCGGCTTTACTCAAGGGGCTGATGATTACATTACCAAGCCTTTCAGTTTGGGCGAGTTAGGTATGAGGGTCGGGGCCATCCTGAAACGGCAGCGGGTTGTCACCGCCACGGAGCAGCAATGCTTGGTGTTCAACAACCTGATGATTGATCCGGTGCGCCGGGAAGTGAAGGTAAATGATGAATTCATTCCGCTGACGGCACTCGAATTTGACCTGCTGCACTTTCTAGCCAGCCATCCAGGGCGGGTGTGGCGACGCTCCGAGTTGATCCAGGAAGTCTGGGATTACGAATATGTCGGGGATCAACGGGTGGTGGATGTCCACATTGGCCAGATCCGCAAGAAAATTGAGATTGACACCAGCCAACCTGCTTTGATTCAGACGGTACGCGGAGTGGGTTACAAGTTTGAAGCGCCGCAGGGAGCAGAGTAGCGCCTTTACCAACTAGGATCGGTGTAGAGGTGAATGGTCAGGTGCGATCGCCCAGTTGGCACAGATGAAATGCAACTACAGATCGTCTCTCCATCATCCAGTTCAACTTCACAAGCATGGCAGGAACCCATCAAGCATCCGGTTGGAATGGCAATACCTGCCCGCCTAGCTACTTCTAACAACGGTTCTCCTGGCTGAGCGTCCAGTTGAACATCTTCGGGAAGAAAGCGAATACGTATACTCATAGCAGGATTCTAAAAAATATCTAAACGTCCTGGGATTTTTTAAACTTTAACCTTACTGTAAAAAGCAAGGACAAACGGGTACGTTGCACCGAAAGGGTTAGGGATATTAAGCGCGCCGGATCAGTTGATCCACTTAAGGTGCGCTTATTTTATTTTGGATGGGATTTCCGGGAAAGGGCTGTTCGTGCGAGTTTGCTAGCGACTGGGCAACAGGGGCGTAAGATCGAGATAGGGTTCAACCGCGCTGGCCAGCGCATCCAGAGCCTGCTCCCGTTGTTCTCGATAGTTAGCCACGCCAGTCGGCAGCGCCTTCAAACCCCGCTGTTGACGCAAACGATTCAGCCAGGCCCGCCGCCAGGGACCATTATCAAACAGCCCATGCAGGTAGGTGCCCCAAAGGGATTGGGAATCGTCCACTAGTCCCAGACCGGCGTCATCAAACAAATTTTGCATGCCTTCCGCCTCTTCCATTAATCGGGTTCGGCCCTGGTGGATCTCGTAGCCAGCCACGGGCAACCCACTCTGGGGAAAGTTGGAGGTGACATGCCGTTGTCGTGCTATTTTTTGCCCCGCAATCACGGTTTTGAGTGGCAGCAATCCTAGCCCTTTAAAACGCCCTTCCTGACCCTCTACCCCTTCTGGGTCGGCCAGCATCTTGCCCATCATCTGATAGCCGCCGCAGATGCCCAGGACTGTACCTCCCGCTGCGGCATACGCTTGTAATGCTTGAGCCATGCCCGTCTTATGCAGCACGATTAGATCGGCAATGGTGGTTTTGGAGCCGGGAATAATCACCGCATCGGGATGGCCTAAGGGCGACTTGGGACTGATGTATTTCAGAGAGACGGTGGGTTCTGCTTCCAGTGGGTCAAAGTCAGTAAAGTTAGAAATGCGTGGCAACCGAATGACAGAAATATTCAGTTCGGCTGTGGTGGAGGTTTCGGAGGGGCGATCAAATAAACTGAGGGAATCCTCTGCCGGAAAAGCCTGATCCAGCCAAGGAATGACCCCAATGACTGGAATGCCAGTCCGTTCCTGGAGCCAATCAATGCCAGGTTGCAACAGGGCTTTCTGTCCGCGGAACTTATTGATGACGATACCGCGAATCAGCGCCCGCTCGTCTGGTTCTAGTAATTCCAGGGTGCCAATCACATGGGCAAACGCTCCGCCCCGATCAATATCCACCACTAACAGGGTTGGCGCATTCAGGTGCTTAGCCACCCGCATGTTGGTCAGGTCACGGTGTTTGAGATTGATCTCGGCTGGACTGCCAGCCCCTTCACAAACCAGCAGATCAAATTCTTCGCCTAACCGTCTGAGTGATTCTTCGATCGCTTGCCAGCCTGGCTCAAAGAACTGTTCATAATACTCAGCGGCATTGACTCGGCCAACGGCTTTCCCCTTCAACACCACCTGGGAGGTCATATCTCCTTGGGGTTTCAGCAAAATAGGGTTCATTTCTACAGTGGGGGCCACACCCGCGGCCCATGCCTGGACTGCCTGGGCATGACCAATTTCGCCGCCACTCGTGGTCACGTAGGCATTGAGCGCCATGTTTTGACCTTTGAAAGGGGCAACCCGCCATCCCCGACGGCTCAAAATCCGGCAAATGGCAGTGACCAGTAGGGACTTACCTGCGTGGGAGGTCGTTCCCACAACCATAATGGCTTTCATCCAAACCCTCGTTTGACTGCTGGGAAGAACACCTAAAACGTTAAAGCAGTAACCGTAGCCAACGACTCAATGCATTATAGATGCGATCGCGGAGAGTGGGGGTGAAGCTAACCCCTGGCCCGCGTTCCTGCCATTTCTGGGTGAGTTGCCGCCCTAGAGGCGTGACGCGAAAGCTATCCGTCAACCCCTGTCCATCCACTTCCCGACGCAACAAGCCGACCTGAATCAACCACAGTAGTTCATTCTCTGCCGTCAACTCAGACAGCGGCCGGTGCGTATAGCCATTCTGAAGCCCAGAAGTAGTGGCGATCGCCTTAACGGGAACACTCTGTTGAACCATCTCCACAAACAAGGGCAATTTGAACGGAGAACAGCGCATGGCCCGCTCGGCCCGGATCATTGTGCGGACCGGATAATGGATGGTTCGACCGGACCGGGGAACTGAAGTCATGGAGGATGTAAGCAGCGATTTGGGCAAAATGGTCAAGAAATATGAATGTTCCTTTTAGCCTATTTTAAGGCTTTTCCTGGTCCCAGGCGTCTCTGCCAGGGCAGTCCTGGTAAAACTGGCGTTGTTCAACGAAAAACGGTAGTCTTCAATACTTTTTTTCCTGGATGGCATTGCTAGAAATGGCTCAAGGTTGACTATCAAAATTGTTTCTAGGGTTCCGGTCTGGCTGTGAGTGTGGTCAGATGTCTGGACCAAGAGAAGCAGGCTGGTACTGAGGATTCGATTATTGGAATTGCTGGTACGGCTACACGGCGGGATAAAAGCCCGGGAGGAATCCATAACCTGGAGTGGGTTATCGGTCTCTTGGGCTTTGTCTTGTGGTGCTTCATCAGAAGACAGTGGGTCAATGGACCGATGATCAAAAGAAGCCATTCGGGTTCAATGGTGGAGCGACCTTGCTCTGCAATTATCTCGACATAGAGAATAATTGACGGTCATCTGTCCAGTTTTGTTTGTGAGTACCTCTATGACTGATATTCCCGCCTTTCAGAGTCCAGATGCAATTCCCCCCTCCTCGACCCAGGCGAATCGGGCGCTAGAGCGGGAAGCTCAACTTCCCTTAACCGGCTGGCAACAGGAGGTTGACCACGGCCTGGAGTATGGTTTGGAAGCTGCGGCCAGCATTCGCGATCGTTCAATTCCAACCTTCTCTCGAGGAGAACTGCCCCATTACGCTGGCATTAACACTTTCCTGAAGGCTCCTTATCTGGAAGATGTGCGCCGGGTGGGGGAATTTGATATAGCCGTAGTGGGGGTGCCCCATGATTCCGGCACCACCTATCGGCCGGGAACCCGCTTCGGGCCGCAAGGCATCCGCCGCATTTCAGCTCTCTACACCCCCTACAACTTTGAGTACGGTGTGGATCTGCGGGAACAAATCACCCTCTGCGATGTGGGGGATATCTTTACTATCCCGGCCAATAACGAAAAATCCTTTGACCAGATCTCCAAAGGGGTTGCCCATATCTTCAGTTCGGGTGCCTTTCCCATTATTTTGGGTGGCGATCATTCGATTGGCTTCCCCACGGTTCGAGGCGTCTGCCGCCATCTGGGGGACAAAAAAGTCGGCATCATCCACTTCGATCGCCATGTGGATACCCAAGAAACCGACCTGGATGAACGGATGCACACCTGCCCCTGGTTCCATGCCACCAATATGGCCAATGCACCGGCCCACAACTTGGTGCAGCTCGGCATCGGCGGCTGGCAGGTGCCCCGTCAAGGGGTGAAGGTCTGTCGGGAGCGGGCCACCAATATCCTCACCGTCACAGACATCGTGGACATGGGAATTGATGCAGCCGCCGACTATGCCCTGGAGCGAGCCTTGGATGGAACGGACTGCGTTTATATCAGTTTTGATATTGATTGTATCGATGCCGGATTTGTTCCGGGTACAGGCTGGCCGGAGCCAGGCGGGCTGCTGCCCCGGGAAGCTCTAGCACTCTTGGGTAAAATTGTCCAAAGGGCTCCAGTTTGCGGCCTAGAGGTGGTGGAAGTTTCCCCGCCCTATGACATCAGCGACATCACAGCCCTGCTGGCCACTCGAGTGATCTGCGACACCATGGCCCACCTGGTCCTGTCCGGTCAGTTGCCCCGCCGAGACAAACCGGCCTACATCCACGCCGAAGCCAACATGGCTGTCGATCAGGCCTGGACCTGAGGGAGTTACTATGCACGAAACAGACATGACCAAAGCCCTGATCCTGACCATTCGTGACTGGTGGGAAGCCCAACCGGAACGGCCAGCCGTGACCCAGGTGCATTTGACTGTGGGCCAGTTTACCTGTGTGGAGCCAGATAGTCTGCGGTTTGCCTTCCAGGTGCAGACCCGCGATACCTTCCTGGCTGGAGCCGACCTGATCATTCGGGAAACCCCCTTGATTGCCTACTGTCACCCCTGTCAGCAGGAATATCAGCCGGATATTGGTCTGCGCTATAGCTGCCCCCAGTGCCACTCACCGATGGAAGATATTCGCTCCGGTCGGGAGCTGAAGATCGACCGGGTGGAATATGCCCAGCCGCTGTCAGTGAGTTAGGTCCACCGACGCGATCGCCCCCGTAACGAGCCCCCCTCTTTGCCCCTGAACCGTTTCTCCTTGCCGCTTCTTCCCTTATCCCTTGTCCGGTTGCTATGCATCAAACTTTCGACGCCGCCCTTGGCATCAACCTGCTCCATGCCAATCAGGAAGGAGCTGATCATAACCGAGCCCACTTTGATGCCTGGGGAATTACCTGCCTGAACCTAATGAGCAGTCCAGGAGCAGGCAAAACCGCCGTCTTGGAACGCACCCTAGCCGCCCTCAGCCCTGAACTCACTATCGCCGTAATCGAAGGTGATATGACCACCGAACTGGATGCCGATCGCCTGCGAGCCTATGGCGTTCCTGTGATTGCCATCAACACTGGTCGATCCTGTCATCTGGACTCCAAGATGGTCGCTGGAGGCATCCATCGACTGAAACAGGACCATCAGCCGACTGACTTTGATCTGGTGCTGGTAGAGAATGTGGGCAATTTGGTCTGTCCCGCCGAATTCGAGGTCGGAGAGCACGCGAAAGTGGCCCTGCTCAGT
This sequence comes from uncultured bacterium, assembly GCA_964494755.1. Lineage (GTDB taxonomy): Bacteria > Cyanobacteriota > Cyanobacteriia > Leptolyngbyales > Leptolyngbyaceae > CAZBTL01. The sequence goes on from CAZBTL010000145.1 coordinate 8,063, forward strand.
GTCACAGAAGGGGAGGACAAACCGCTCAAATATCCCATCATGTTTCGGGAAGCCGATTGTCTGCTGATCACTAAGATGGACCTGGCTCCACACCTGGATCTGGATCTGGATCAGCTAGTGACTAATGTCCGGCAGATTAACCCCCATGTCACCCTGCTGCCGGTCTCCGCCAAAACAGGAGAAGGTCTGGATGCCTGGTTTACCTGGATTCGTCAGACTGTTGGCGCTGCCAAGTTAACCCCTCAACTGAAGTGAGAGACTACTGTGAAATTCCCTGCGTTTTTCAAATGGTTTGCGATTTTTCTAGTAGCTTTGGTGGTCACAGCCAGTTGTGCCCCCAATCAGACTTCTACCGTTACAACCTCCCCCACGGCCACCGCCACGCCAGTCCGGTTAGGGTTCAGTGCCTGGCCCGGCTGGTTTCCCTGGCAGGTCTCGCAGGAACAGAAGCTATTTGAAGCGAACAAGGTTCCGGTTGATCTGAAATGGTTTGATGGCTATCTGGATTCGATCAACGCTCTGACAGCCGGTCAACTGGAGGCCAACTCCCAAACCCTCAACGACACGATCGCCCCCCTGGCGGCTGGTGCGCAACTGGTGGTGGTGCTGACCAACGACAACTCCGCTGGCAATGACCAGATTATTGTCCGAGAGGGGATTAATTCCATTGCTGACCTGAAAGGCAAGAAAGTGGCGGCTGAGGAAGGCGTCGTCGATCATTTCCTGCTGCTCCTGGGGCTGGAAAAGGCGGGCATGACCCAAAAGGATATTGAGTTTGTGCCCCTGGAAACGGGCAAGGCCGCAGCGGCCTTTGTGGCCGGTCAGGTGGATGCTGTTGGTGTTTTTGCGCCCTTTACCACCCAGGCTCTCAAGCGCCCTGGCAGTAAGACCCTGTTTAGCTCTAAAGACTTTCCAGGCGCCATTTCGGATCACCTGGTGTTGAACCGCAAGTTTGTCGAGGAAAATCCCGAGAAGGTTCAAGCCATGGTGGATACCTGGTTTGCCACCCTCGACTTCATCCAGAAGAACAAAGAACAAGCTTACGAAATCATGGCCAAACGGGCTGGGGTTTCCGTGAAAGAATATGAGGCTTACAGTGCCGGAACCCGCATTTTTTCGGTGGAAGATAACTTGAAAGCCTTTCAGCCGGGGGATGATATGACCCATCTGCCCCATTCGGCCAAAGCGATCAGCAAATTCCTGGTGGAAGTCGGACTGGCCAAAAAAGAACCGGATCTGTCCAAGCTGTTCGACGATCGCTTTGTCAAAGCCTACGCCGAGAAAACTAAAAAGTCCTGAGGAACGCCAGTTGTGGCGGAAATGAAGGTTTAAGGTTTTGCTTCTCCTGTCTGTGTTACTGCCCCGCCTGAATTGATTGAGTCTACTGATCCCTAGCAGCCAACCATTGAGTAGAATCCCCTATGACCCAAACCGCTGACCTACCAGACTTTCCCCCTGCTTCGCAAGCTCACAAAACGTTACGGGCTAGTACCTTCTGGCGATTAGCAGAGGAGATCCCCAAACCTCTGAACTGGACGTTAATGGGAATCTCGATCGCTCTGCCTGTGTTGCTCTGGTCGATCGCCACAATGGTGTTCAAAGTGGATGCCAAATTCTTGCCATCACCAGGGCAGGTTTGGGAGGCTGGTCAGCGGCTCTGGAGCAGTGGCGAATTGTGGAAAGACACAACCGCCAGTCTCTATCGGGTTCTAGTGGGCTTTTTGTTGGCGATTGTCATTTCCGTGCCCCTGGGGACTTTGATGGGCAGCTTTGCCAGTCTGCGAGCTTTATTTGAACCCATGATTGGCCTGCTACGGTATATGCCAGCGCCGGCCTTTATTCCGTTGTTGATCCTCTATCTGGGCATTGATGAACAGCCGAAAATCGTCCTGATTTTTATCGGTACGTTGTTTTTCAATACCTTGATGGTGATGGATGCGGTGAAATTTGTACCTAAGGAATTGATTGAAACTTCCTACACCCTGGGTGGGAATCGTCTCCAGGTGCTGCTGCGCGTTATTTTTCCTTACATCATGCCCAGCGTGATTGATGCCAGTCGGGTCAATATTGCCGCTGCTTGGCAACTGGTCATCGTTTCAGAATTAATTGCCGCAACCGAAGGACTGGGCCGTCGCATCAGCGTAGCTGGTCGGTTTCTCCGCACCGATGAGATTTTTGTCGGCCTGCTTGTTATTGGCCTGATTGGCTTAGCCATTGACCTGCTATTTCGTTTATTGCTGCGGTTCTCCTGTCGCTGGGCGGTCGATTGAAATGGCTAAGGTCAGACCTGATGAGGCGTTTGGCATTGTTCCGATCTGGTCGGAAGCCGCTCTCTGCCAATATCTGTTGGTACAGCAGCACCAGGGACATTGGGGCTTTCCCAAAGGGCATGCCGAGCCTGGTGAAACAGCTATGCAAACTGCCTGTCGGGAATTTGTGGAAGAGACTGGCATTCAGGACTATACCTTGTTGTACAAGAGCAGTTTTTCTGAAACCTATATCTTTCACCACAAAAAACAAACAATTCACAAAACGGTGCTCTACTACCCAGCATTGGTCCATAACCCCAGCGTTAAATATCAAACAGATGAGATCTTGGATTACACCTGGGTCGAGTTTGGGGCTGCTATTTCCCTGCTGACCTACGACAGCACCAAGCGCATTCTGACAGACGTGCATCACTATTTGACTGCCTATCTTGCCGATCACCCATCTCCTACAACCTATGCATCTGGAAGTTCGTCGCCTTTATAAGCAATTCATCACCCGTAATGGTCCGGTCACTGCACTGAAAGACATTAACCTTCACATTGAAGAGGGTGAATTTGTCTGTGCGGTTGGGGCCTCCGGTTCCGGTAAATCAACCCTACTCCGTTTAATTGCCGGACTGGATCAGCCGACTGCCGGAGAAGTCACCGTGGACGGAGCAATTGTGACGGGGCCTGGGTCCGATCGCGGCATGGTGTTCCAGAACTATACCCTCTA
>CAZBTL010000146.1:0-10954 GCA_964494755.1 uncultured bacterium
CTGTTAGCCCGCAATTCATTGCAGGGCAGGTTGTTGTGAGAGGTGAAAGATCTCAGATAACTTTCCGCAATTTGACTTATAGCGTTCTGGATTAGATATGGAATAATGAGAATCGCGCAAAATTTTGCTCAAGCGCCTTAGCAAAACTTCTTCCGGGAAAAAGCGTGGCTTTTCGGGGGAAGTTTTAACTTCTGGCAATTTTTTTATTCATGGACGTTCTTTCTTCGTCAAGGGGGGTGAAATGTCAGTTACGCTTCCTTCAATGCCAGTAAACCTCTCTAGTGTTCCGATTGGAACCCACTGTATCCTTGAACTTTACAACTGCCCCTGGCAACTGCTAAATGACGTTTCGTTTATTCAACGGACGCTCAGAGAAGCAGCCAACAGTGCTCAATCCACGTTGCTGGATGAGGTTTCTTTCCAATTCAATCCCCAAGGCGTAACTGCACTAGCCCTGTTGGCCGAATCCCATATTTCGATTCATACCTGGCCAGAGCGTGGCTATCTGGCTGCGGATGTCTTTACCTGCGGAGAACATACACAGCCAGAAAAAGCCTGCCAGTATTTATTGGAAGCTTTTCGAGCCCAGGATCATGCTTTTTTCCAACTGCCCCGCGGTAAATATGCATCCACGATTCGGCAAGTCCAGAGTAAGACCCTTGCGGTTCATTAATGGCTGGGTGAGGAGGCAGAGTGAGCGCTGCCAGTGATTGAGGCACGGTTTCAGCGGTTCGCTTGGCAGCAGGAGCGCCTGCTGCTTTTGCTGTTGATGTTATTAGGGGGGAGTTTTTAAGGCATGCCCGGTAGTCAGGTTGGCACAGATTTTTGGATTAATGAGTACATGACCCCCTGGGATATTTATCAACATGGGGTTACACAAGTACTGGCGTATCGCAAAACCGCTTTCCAGGAAATGTTCATTGTTGAAAGCGGTGCCTACGGTAAGGCGCTAGTTTTGGATGGCAAGTGGCAGTCCTCCACGATCGATGAGTTTCTGTACCATGAGCCGTTGGTGCATCCAGCCATGATTCTGCATGGTGCCACCCGCAAGGTGCTGGTGCTGGGTGGAGGCGAGGGAGCAACCGTGCGGGAAGTGCTGCGCTGGAACTCTGTGGAGCAGGCCGCCATGGTGGACATTGATGGTGAGGTGGTGGACGCCTGTCGTCAGTATTTGCCTGAGATGCATCAACAGGTCTTTGAGAATCCTCGCTGTCGATTGGTGATTGGCGATGCGCTGGATTTCCTGGACACCACAACCGACCAGTGGGATGTAATTATTTCTGATTTGTCTGATCCGATCGAGTCTGGACCGTCGTTCAAGTTATTTACTCAGGAATATTTCGAGAAAGCTCGGCGTGTTCTTTCCCCCGATGGCTTTTTCGTGTTGCAGGCTGGACCAGTCTGTCCGACGGAGTTGGGGTTGCATGCTCGACTGGCCAAGACCCTGAGCACGGTTTTCCAGGATGTGCTCTCCTACAACAGCTACATTTCTACCTATGGTCGGCCCTGGGGCTTTTTGTTGGCTGCTAACCGGCCGATTAACCGTCAACCGATTCCGGCAGATGTCGATCGCCAATTGCGGGAAGCAACCACTGGCGGTTTTCGGCTGATCGACGGCACGGGGCTGTTGGGTCTTCTGCAAACACCGCTCTATATCCGCCAGGCGATCGCGGCTGAGGAGCAAATTTTTTCCCTGGCGGAACCGCCGAAATTTTTTGGCAAGGGAGTGGTTCAGGTATGACCGGAATTGTAACCGTGGCACCCTTTCTCTGGTCCGAGGTGCAATGGCCCTACGAAACTGCAAAGGTTGCCATTCTGCCCATTCCCTATGAGGCCACCACCACCTATCGTCAGGGCTGCCAAAATGGGCCGGATGCAATTCTGGATGCGTCCCAACAATTGGAATGCTATGACGAAGAGTTGGACTGGGAGGTTGCCCAGCAGGTTGGGATCTATACCTGTGATGCGATCGCCGATACACGCCAGCAATCCATTGCGGCCGAGGACATGTTGCAGTTAACGCGGGACAGGGTGATTCAACTGGTGCAGGACGGCAAATTTGTGATTGCTTTGGGGGGAGAGCATAGCATTACGGCTGGCCTAGTGGATGCCTACCGTCAGGTCTATACTGGGGAACCCTTTACTGTGGTCCAAATCGATGCCCATGGCGATTTGCGGTATGAGTACGAAGGATCAATCTACAACCATGCCTGTGTCATGCATCGGATCGTGGAGATGGGGTTGCCAACGGTTCAGATTGGCATCCGTAGTATCTGCCAGGAAGAAGCAACCCTGATCCGGGAGAAACGATTAACGGTGTTTCGGGCCAGAGAAGTGGCTACGCAACCGGACTGGATTGAACGGGCGATCGCCAGTATTCCAACCAACAAAGTGTTTCTGACAGTTGACCTGGATGGGTTGGACCCGACCTTAATTCCTGGCGTGGGCACACCCGAACCCGGCGGGCTGAACTGGTACAGTCTGACTGCGTTCCTGCGGCAGTTAACCGAGCGGCATCAAGTCGTTGGTTGTGACGTGATGGAATTGGCTCCCCTGAAGGACTCCGTTGTGTCTGAGTTTACCGCCGCCAAGTTGATTTACAAGATCATCGGCTATCAGGCGATCGCCCAGGGCTGGCGTTGATGCTGTTACGGCCCAGCGGATGGTTGACGGCTAAGTGCTGGCGCTCCGCTCCTGCTTGTCAACGCCCGGTGATGAATCTTGACTGGCTAAAGATTGAGGCAAGAAAGGCGGGGTAAAAGTTGCTGAAAGGCTTTTCCCCGATGGCTGATCTGATGTTTCAGGGTCGCCGACATTTCGGCAAAGGTCTGGCCTTCCTGTGGGACGTAGAAAATGGGGTCGTAGCCAAATCCCCCCTGACCTCGAGGAGCCGTCAGAATTTCTCCTGGACAGATGCCTTCAGCCTGCAGGGCGATCGCACCATCTGGGCGGGCCAGGGCAATCACACAAACAAACTGGGCTGCCCGGTTCGTCTGACCCTGTAATTCTCGAAGGATGCGTTCAATTCGCTCAGTATCGGTTTTGCCATAGCGGGCTGAGAACAGGCCTGGCGCTCCCCCCAGGGCAGACACTTCCAGTCCCGAATCATCCGCGATCGCCCATTGTCTGGTTGCTTTTGCTACCTGAGACGCTTTGAGACAGGCATTTTCAGCAAAGGTTTGGCCAGTCTCTTCAATCTCCAGTTCTGCCGGTTTTAGCTTTAACTGCCAGTGAGCGCCATCCAGGTAGGACTGCATTTCTCTGACTTTTCCCGGATTTCCGGTTGCAACCACCAGTATCGTCATCGATTATCTCTACACCGGACTGGCCACCAACGCCTGAAAGGCAGGCCAATTAACCACATCTTCCACCAAAGACTGATAGCCAGCAACATTCGGATGCAGTCCATCCTGACTGAGACGAGCTTGCCACCAGCTTTCACCCCGGGCCAGCCAGGTAGAAAAGATATCTAAATAGGGAATCTGCAGTTCCTGACAGGCGAGTTGGGTTGCTTCCTTGTATCGGTACTGATCGGCGTGGTTGTAATAGAAGCAATTGAGAAAAGGCATCTTTGCCTCATCCACCGGCACCATGCCAACAAACAGGACTGGACAGAGCCTCTGAGCCCGACTCAACAGACTGAACATTTCCGTTTGAAAATCGCTGAATTCGGTGAAGTTTTTTCCATCCGGACGGGCCAGACGAGCAGAATCATTCACGCCAACGGACAAAATAATTAGATCGGGAACCCGGTTGCGCAACTCGCCCCGATGCCGAAACTCATCTTCTAGCCTGCGGGCAACCTGCTTGACTCCATCTCCTCGAACTCCCAGATTGTACAGGGCATGGCCAGGGGTATCCGGACACATCCAACCGCGACGGAGTCGTTCGACCCATCCGCCGCCGACCGGATCACCAAAGCCATAAACCAAACTATCTCCCAGAGCCACCACTTTCAGCGGCTGAGAGTCGAGAAGTTGACTGAGACTGAGGGAAACAGCGAGGGTTTGCATGAGCAGTCCGCTTAGTTCACTACCATTTGAGGTGAATCTACCATCCAAAATAGCACTTTGCAAATCTTAATGTGTTCCTGATGAGCTGATCGCATAGGATCTTGCTCGCTGTCAGGGGTTTGTGAAGATGAATTGAAGAAGTTGAATGCCTGTTCAGGATCAGTCGAGATGGCATGGAAGCGAGGATGGGGGCATCTCTGCGGTTCATCAGTGGTTCAATACAATCAGCGACACGGCAAAGTGACCCGAAGCCTCCATCCTTGATGTCAGACTGAGACAATAATACTGTTCGGCTACTGGGTGTCAACGTCAGCCGGAATACACTTGTATCTCAGGAATTCAAGAGAATTGGTATGAGATCAACTGAGGCGTAGAAATGCCAGCCACATTGTTAAACTAGTAGGGTTAACCGTGGTCAACCTGCAATCTTATGCATAAGCGTTCTAACCTGGATCCCACTCAGTTAATGCGTCGGGCCGATGAGTTGATTTCAGCGGCTTCGAACCGTTACCGAATTACTGTTCAGGTGGCTAACCGGGCCAAGCGTCGCCGGTTTGAAGATTTTGACGGGCCAGAGGATTTATCCATGAAGCCAATCATGCGGGCCATTATTGAAATGTCTGATGAATTGACTCAGCCTGAAATCATTGGAGAATAATCCGGGCCTCTGTGGTCAGACTGGGAATAGTGGAAATGAGGAGGGGTGGGTGCATGGATGGCCCGCCTTTTGTTGTTGGAGGTAACCGTTTGTTAGAGGTAACCGTTTGTTGGAGATACTCTGGCTGTGAAGAAGGTCATTAAGTCCCCCCAAAAAATTCGCATTTTCCTGGCCATTGCCCTTGGTGTTGGGTGGACTTTGGCTTCTGGGGCATTCCCAAATCAGGGACTTTTAGCCCAGGAACCTACTATGTTGCAGCGGTTCCGCACGGAGAATGTCTGGCGTCAGGTTTATGAACAGTTGCCGGATTTGCCGAAGGAAAATAACTACGTCAATACTGAAACAGGAGAGGTTGATCCGAACAATACCCTGGTGGGGAGGCTAATCCGATTTCACATTTATACTCAGGGCCGTCCACCCTTATATCGCTTTGATTGGAAGCTGACGTTTGCAGACTATCTGGGCGTTACAGGGGCGATCGATGAGGAAACCTATCCCAGTGCCAATCGGCTGCGACCGAATCCGGCTGAACGGGATGTGGCAGTGATTCGAAGTCTGAATCGCGTGCAACGGGAAGCCCTGATTCAGGCCCTGGTGGATGCCTTTGCTGCCCAGTTACGACCTTCCCAGTCTCGTCCAGTGCCCAGTCCTGCTGCGCCTGGGTCGGGTCAGAATGCCCCCGCTGCTCAACCCAAAGGGTTAACTTTCTGACTTTCTTTTTTGGTGATGTCCCGAATCCTCAAGAGTGGAACTGGCTGGCGGCTCGGTTGGGATCCGGCGGCCGAAGTGTTTCGTGGTTTAGTTGGAACAGATGACTGGGCTTTGGAATTGACGGAGGCCGAACTGTCAGATTTTTGTCGCCTGGTCGGTCAACTGGCGGACACAATGGAGCAAATGCAGGAACAGTTGATGGATCAGGAGGCGATCGCCTGTGAGGTGGAAAGTGACCTGGTGTGGTTGGAAGCCGAGGGCTATCCCACTGCCTACAGCCTGCATTTGATCTTATTGAGTGGGCGACGGGGAGAAGGCCGTTGGTTAGCAGAAGCCGTTCCCGAACTTCTCCAGGCGGCCCGATCTCTCTCTGTCTTTTAGGGATGTTTCTGTCTGGCTGTTTTTTCTTACGATTCCGCCTCTGTGCAGCACGCTGATGTGCTATATTTGTTGAGCCGATATCGGGGCGTAGCGCAGCTTGGTAGCGCACCACTTTGGGGTAGTGGGGGTCGTGGGTTCAAATCCCGCCGCTCCGATTGTAAGAAACCCGCTAAATTAGCGGGTTCTCGCATTTTAAATAACACTGATAAAGGTACTCTGGTTTCCTTTCCGGTGATAATCCTGGCAGGGCCAGCATTAACAGGACTTTCGCTGTTTTTGGGCTAAACTAGCTACAAGCTTTAGTTGTCAGGTGTTTCCAGGTTTTAACGGGTTCCCAGACCAGTGCTTCGATCGCAAAAACCATTTCGGCGATCGCCAAATCTATTTCGATGATCGCGAAAATCATTTCGGCGAACTCGGAAATCATTTCAGCGAATCCAAAAACCATTTCGGTGAACCCAAAAAACATTTCGGCGATTGACCTGTCGGTCACGCTTGCGCGAACGCAAAAACCATTTCAGCGCAGGGTTGGGATTAAATAGGGCAGAAGGAGTGTGGAATATGCCAGAGCCGGGGTTCCTACCGTAATCGGGGCAGTCAATCTGTTCCGCCACCGGCTCTGAGACGAAGGGAGTCTGGGTTCGGGCATCATGCCGGTGGGTTACTTCCGTTTGCTATCACACCAGTCAATTCTTGGTACCCTAAAAAATATAGGCTAGTACGCCAGGGCATTTTGCCATGCAAATCCTTCACGGAACCTGGATTCCTCAATCGGATAAGGCTCAACCAGGGGGACCATCCTTCATCCAGCAGGGCAACTTCTACCTGTGGGTAGAAACAGCAGAGAAAAAGCAGTTTCGCAAGCCCGGTCAGCGACATCCCCGGCAACTGGAGGCGGAAGAGCTAGACCGCCTGCTGCAACAGGAATTAGGTATCCAACCACCTGGTATGCGGCGGAACTTAACCGAGCAAATTTCTCCCCAATACTTTCTGTTGCCAACAGTTGACCATCAGCCACTACCCTCTTTGGAACTGTACCGCTATCTAGAAGAGGAGGTTCCAGAAACTTTTGAGTGGCAATACTGGCAGGTGGACTGCTACCCAACGATCACCGCTGCCAAGTCCGGTGGTTGGGTGAACTCAGTCGTGACCCTACTGAACGATTTGCACTTTTTGGCATTGCACAATCTCACCGAGATCCAGTTTGGATCCGACTTACTGTTCTGGTTTCACTACACCCAGGCGCTCAAGCGAATCATTTTCAAAGACCAGTATATTCCAGCCTTGAAATACCGGGAATTGCCATCAGAAGCACCTGCTAAAACGAAGCAGCGCGCCCCCAAAGCAACGGAAACAGCCACTAAACCGGCAACAACGGCTAAACAACAAACTCGCCGTGCGACAACCACTCGAACAACAAGCTCAACGACTCGGAAATCGGCCCCTCTGGCTAAAAGAACCGCAGTCGCCACTCAAACCATTGATGCTTCGGTCATAGAGCCAACGAAGTTTGAAATTTATCCAACCTGGGAATTGATTGGCGAAGACTACGAGACAACCATCCAGAAATATGTGGATTACATGCCTCCGATCTGTGTGGCTGGGTTTGCCGAGCCCCAGGAAACGCCAACCCTGTACGATCGCGAAACTCTCCTGCGCCACTTTTCCGAATGTCTGTTAGTCGATCTGGTGACCCATACGCCAACGACACAGGCCTACGAAAAAACGATCGCCGATTCCTTGCTGTATGCCTGTTTACATACCGCTGGGAAACCTGGAACCACGGCCAAAGATTTAGAACGCTACAAACAATGGCAGGCCTGGCGCGATCGCATTGTGCGCACCCAGACCGAGCAGCCCTTTTACCTGTGCTTCCAACTGCAAGATCCGACCAAACCGGAAGATCCCTGGACCTTGCAATTGCAGGTGGCCCCCAAAAGTGATCCATCCTTGCGGTTGGCTCTGGCTGACTACTGGCGGATGCGTCCCAAACAACGGCAACAGGCTCAACAACAACTGGGACAGGACTTTGAACACCACTTATTGACCAATCTAGGCTATGCGGCGCGGATTTATCCGGCTCTCTGGCCAGGACTGGAAACCGATCAACCGGTGGGGATCTCACTGGATCTGGAAGCAGCGTTTGCCTTTTTGAAGGAATCGGCTTGGGTGCTGGAAACCGCTGGCTACAAGGTGATTGTGCCCTCCTGGTGGACGCCGCAGGGACGACGACGAGCCAGGGTGCGGTTGAAGGCAAAGGGCAAGTCCCACTCCAGTGGAGAGGACAAAGCCAGGAAATATTTCTCGTTTGAAACGCTGGTGGAATATCAGTACGAGTTGGCGATCGGCGATCAACCAGTCAGTGAACAGGAGTGGAACCAACTGGTCCATGCCAAAACCTCGCTGGTCCAGTTCCGGGGTCAATGGATGGAACTGGATCAGGACAAAATGCGGCAAATGCTGGAGTTCTGGAAGAAGCAACAGCAAGAGAACCCAGAATTAAGTCTGCTCGATTTTCTCAAACTGACGGCAGACGGTAATCAGGATGGGTTAGAAATCCAAGTGGATCGCCAGGACATGCTGGCGGAAATGCTGACGAAATTGAACGATAAAAGTCAGTTGCAAGCCGTCGCCGATCCGGAGCATTTGCAAGGAACGTTGCGAGAGTATCAGAAACGGGGCGTATCCTGGTTGCAATATCTGGAGGAAATCGGCCTGAACGGTTGTCTGGCCGACGATATGGGTTTGGGCAAAACGGTGCAGGTGATTGCCCGACTGTTACAGGAACGGGAACTGGCCCAGGAACAGCGCGGCCAACCTTTGCCACCCACGCTCCTGGTTGCACCGACCTCAGTGGTGGGAAACTGGTATCGCGAAATTCAAAAGTTTGCCCCACGGTTGAAAGCCACTGTGCATCATGGCAGTCAGCGCTCTAAGGAAAGTAAGGAATTTAAGCAAGTCTGCCGGGAGAATGATCTGGTCATTACCTCGTTCACCTTGTTACGGAAAGATATTGGTCTGTTCAGTGACATTCGGTGGCATCGCATTGTTTTAGATGAAGCCCAAAATATTAAAAACCCTAAGGCGGATGTGACCAAATCGGTTCTGAAGCTCTCCGCCCCCCATCGGCTGGCCTTAACTGGCACGCCGATCGAAAACCGCCTACTGGATTTATGGTCCATCTTTAACTTCCTCAATCCTGGCTATTTAGGTAACCAGACTCAGTTTCGTCGCAGCTTTGAGTTACCGATTCAGAAAAACAACGACCTGCGTCGCTCCGAAACACTCAAGAAATTAGTTGAGCCGTTTATCCTGCGACGTATCAAAACCGATCAGTCAATTATCAAAGACTTGCCCGACAAGGTTGAGCAAAAGCTCTACTGCAATCTGACTAAGGAGCAGGCTTCCCTGTATGAAGCCGTGATCAAAGATGTAGAAGAGAAGATTCAACTGACGGACGGGATCAAACGCAAGGGGTTGATTTTAGCCACCCTGACTAAGTTGAAGCAAATTTGTAACCATCCTATGCAATTCCTCCAGGATGGCAGCGACTTTACACCCGAGCGATCGCACAAACTGTCCCGGTTAGATGAAATGGTGCAGGAAGCGATCGAGGAAGGAGAAAGCCTGCTCATCTTCACCCAATTTACCGAGATTGGCGAAGCCCTGGAAAAGTATTTTCGTCAGGGCCGCCACCATAATACCTATTATCTGCATGGGGGCACTTCCCGCAAAAAGCGCGAGCAGATGATTAGCGAATTTCAAGACCCGGAAACGGAACCTTCGGTCTTCGTCCTCTCCCTCAAAGCGGGTGGGGTTGGAATTACGCTGACCAAAGCTAACCATGTGTTTCATTTTGATCGCTGGTGGAACCCAGCAGTGGAAGATCAGGCCACCGATCGCGCCTTTCGGATTGGCCAAAAGAAGAATGTCTTTGTCCATAAGTTTGTGGCCATGGGGACGCTGGAAGAACGGATTGACGAAATGATCGAAGACAAGAAAAAACTGACTGGTGCGATCGTGGGAACCGATGAATCCTGGTTGACGGAATTGGATAACGAGGCCTTTAGGAAACTGATTGCGCTCAATCAGAGCGCAATTATGGAGTAGGGAGATGGGCAAATTTAGTCGCAGTTGGTGGGGACAGAAATTTATCGCCGCCCTGGAGCAATTCACCGACTCGGGTCGGTTAAGTCGGGGTCGCTCCTATGCCAGCGGCGGGAAAGTCAAAAGCTTTGCCATCAAGGATGGTGTTGTCACAGCCAAGGTGAGAGGGTCGGTGAATCCCTACTTTGGGGTGTATAAGGAACCGCTGTACACTACCACCATCGAATTTCAAGCCATCAGTGCGGCAAAATGGGCCGCGGTCATTGCCCTGATTGCTTCTAAAGCCAGCTTGATTTCTCGCCTGTTGCTGAATGAAATGCCCGACAATATCGAAGATTCCTTTGCCCAATTAGGCTTACATTTACTGCCTCAAAGCCGCAAAGATTTCCGATCCAGTTGCTCCTGCCCGGACTCCAGTAATCCCTGTAAACACATCGCTGGCGTGCATTACTTGGTTGCCGCCGAACTGGATCGCGATCCGTTTTTGCTGTTTGAGTTACGGGGCTTATCTCGCGCAGAGTTGCATCGAGAACTGGCCAAATCGCCGCTGGGGCAAGCCCTATCCGCCGAGTTGCAACTGCAACAGCGACCCCCCGAAGCCGTTACCTCCTACCACACCCGCCCCACCACCCAACCGGCCAGCCCCCTTCAAAGCTTGCGTGATTTTTGGCATGGAGCCAAACGCTTACCGCAAGACATTGAGCCCTTACCGGAAGCCCTGGTGCCCGGAATTCTGATTAAGAAACAGGGAGATTTTCCAGCCTTCTGGACGCGCGATAATTCTTTCATTGAAGCGATGGAAAGTCTATACGAGCAGGTTCGCAAGAAAGGACAGTTGTAATGGTCACCGCGATCGCTCTCTGGAAGGGGGCCTTGGCGTTGTTCCCCATCGTTTAGAATGGCTGCAACCGACGCTTGCATCCAAGGTAAGTTGAGTGTGACCGAACCGTCGCCACCATCCAAACCCTACCCCGATTACTGGAATTTGCCCCCCGCAGCCTGAAGTTCCAGCGGGATGCCGACAATCCCCTCCCTGCCGATGCCCTGATTGTGGACGAAGCCTCCATGCTGGACTTGTTCCTAG
>CAZBTL010000147.1:0-10735 GCA_964494755.1 uncultured bacterium
CTAGTCGAACATAGCCTTTATATTCTCCCAGTCAAGGAGCATCTGCCTTGGCTGGGTTCTGGCTTTCAGCGAGTGGAAAGGAGTGCTTGGGAAACGTGTTGTTCGGAGATTGGATTTTAGTTTTGAAACCAGGCTGTTAAGGCAACCGCCAGGGCATCCGCAGCATCATCGGGTTTTGGAATAGTTTCCAGGTTTAGTTCGCGGGCTACAGCCAGTTGGACCTCATGTTTCTTGGCATTGCCGTAACCTGTGAGGGCTTGTTTGATCTGGGCTGGCGTAAATTCCACCAGCGGAACTTTATATTGGGCCAGCACTAACATCACCACGCCCCGTGCCTGGGCCACGGCGATCGTGTTGCCCATGCGATAGAAAAAGAGTTTTTCCAGCGCCACCAGATCTGGCTGCCACACTTTCATCAGTTGGTGCAGATCTTCGTACAGCATAGTAAGCCGCTGACCCATGTCCAGATTGGCGGGTGTCTGGACAATGCCAAAATCCAGGGCTGAAGCTTTACCCTCTGGTAGTCCTGCGGTTGATTGCCGACAGGTGATGGCCCCAAATCCCAGAATGGCTAAACCGGGATCGAGTCCCAAAATCCGCTGTTCCATGTTGAACCGAAAGAGGTCCGCCCTGAGAAAAATGACAATCGATTGAGCTTAACAACAATCGATTGGACCGGCCACCTGTCTTGTTTGTGAAGTGGACTACTCAGCCGCCTCATCCAGGCCAAACACCTGATTAAACACCTTCTGCACCTTGTAGCCAGAGTCAATTGATTCCAGGGGGTCTTTCCGCAGTCGGTGTCGCAAACAGAGGGTAACCACCCGGCGGATATCCTGAACCGTTACTTCTGTTCGCCCTTCCAACGCTGCTAGGGCTTTGGCGGCCCGGTTGGTGACAATATCTCCCCGCAGGCCATCCACATTCAGTTCAGAGCAGACCTGGGAAATCTTGACTCGCAGATCATAGTCGATTGTGACCTGTTTCAATCGCTCCTGGGCGCTGATCAGGCGCTGTTGCAATTCATCCTGCTGAGCTTGATATTTTTCTAAAAAGGCTTGCGGGTCGCGATCAAAGTCAGTCCGTTGTTCGACAATCTGGACGCGCAGGGGCGGCTCTTTGACGGTGCGGATTTCGGCATGCATGCCAAAGCGATCGAGTAACTGAGGCCGCAGTTCTCCTTCTTCTGGATTGCCGGAACCAACCAGCACAAACCGGGCTGGGTGACGAACGGAAATCCCTTCCCGTTCCACTGTGTTCCAACCAGAGGCGGCAGAGTCTAACAAGACGTCCACCAGGTGATCGTCTAGCAGGTTCACTTCATCCACATAAAGAATGCCCCGGTTGGCTTTGGCCAGCAGACCCGGTTCAAATGCTTTGACCCCCTCCGAAAGGGCTTTTTCGATGTCAATTGTGCCGCAGACCCGATCTTCAGTGGCGCCCAGGGGCAGGTCAATCATCGAGACTTGTTTCTGCACCACGGTCAGGGGTTGGCCAGCCTCTAATTTTTCTCGGACTTCGTCCCCCATCAACTCTGGATCACTGGGATGACTGTTATAGGGATCGTCTGCCACCACGTCAATTTCTGGTAGTAGGTTTGCCAGGGCTCGGATGGTGGTGGATTTACCCGTGCCGCGATCGCCCATGATCATCACCCCACCAATCTTGGGATCAATGACGTTCAGCATTAAGGCCAATTTCATTTCTTCCTGGCCGACGATCGCCGTAAAGGGAAACACCGGACGTCGCCGGACAGCCATTGCTAATTGGGACGAACGACCATTTTCAGCAGTGTTGACGCTAGCAGTAGGACTCACAGGCTTATTTAAGAAACTGAGGGATTATTCATCGACTGTTTCCCATTGTGCCACGAAGGGGACCCGGCAGAAGGATTGGCGGGGTGAGGAAATCCCGGCTTCTGACCCTGACATCCTGCTTATCTTTTCTCACCAAGACTTAAACTTATTCTCTGCGGTTCTGGCGTAGCATCGGTAAGAGTAGAAAAGCGATTGAGTCAGGGCAATCCGTCACTGCAGGAAGGAAAGACAGCATGCCGATGGGGATTCATTTTGGCCGAGAAATCTGCGGGAACCTGAGTCAGGCAGAACAGCGAGAATGGCTGGTTACTAATGGATTGGGCAGCTATGCTTCCGGCACGGTTGCCGGACTGTTGACCCGGCGCTATCACGGGTTACTGGTTGCGGCACTGAAGCCACCACTGGGGCGGACGGTGATAGTGACTAAGGTGGATGATACGGTGCTGTATGGCGATCGCCTCTATCCGCTGCATACCAACCGTTGGGGGGATGGTACGGTGGGTCCCCACGGGTATCGCCACCTGGAGCAGTTTTGGTTGGAGGGCACCATCCCGACCTGGCGATATGCCTGTGGCGACGCCCTGATCGAAAAGCGGATTTGGATGCAACCGGGGGCCAACATTACCTACATCTACTACCAGGTTGTGCGGGCCATTCAACCGTTGACCTTAACCCTCAAAACGATGGTGAATTACCGGGACTTTCACAGTTGTACCCGAGGGGAAGGCTGGCGTATGACCATTGTTCCCATCAACAATGGCGTCAGTGTGTCTGCCTTTCCAGATGCGGTGCAACTCTACCTGACCAGCGATCGGGCGGAAATCACTGCCAGTCATGACTGGTACTTTGGCTATGACCTGGCGGTTGAACGGCAGCGAGGACTGGAAGACCGGGATGACAACCTGCATGTTGCCTCGTTTAAGGCCATTTTGCAGGAAGGGGAGACCCTGACGCTAGCCGCTAGCACCGAACGACCGGCCAGCGCGGCTGGAGATACAGCCTTGAAAATGCGACGGGCCTATGAACAGAAGATATTGGACATTTGGAAGACCAGCCGCCCCGTTTCGGCGAAAGAGCCGTCTCTCTTTGTCAAGCAGTTGATCCTGGCTGCTGACCAGTTTATTGTCAATCGCCATCTCGACCATGAGCCTAATGGCAAAACCATCATTGCCGGTTATCACTGGTTTGGTGATTGGGGACGGGATACCATGATCAGCTTACCGGGGCTGACATTGGCGACAGGACGACCGGAAATTGCCCGCTCCATCCTGCGCACCTTTGCCCGCTATGTGGATCAGGGAATGCTGCCAAACCGCTTTCCCGATGCGGCAGAAACACCGGAATACAATACCGTTGATGCCACGCTTTGGTATTTCGAAGCGGTTCGAGCCTACTATCAGGCAACTGAAGATGATGACCTGGTGGAGGACCTGTATCCGGTGCTGGCCGAGATCATCGACTGGCATTGTCGGGGCACCCGGTACAACATCCACCTGGATCCAGCCGATGGTCTACTCTATGCCGGAGAAACCGGCGTCCAACTGACCTGGATGGACGCCAAAATTGGCGAGTGGGTGGTGACGCCGCGAGTGGGCAAACCGATTGAGGTGAATGCCCTCTGGTACAGTGCGGCCCGTACTATGGCCAGACTGACCCGTAAGATTGGTAAACCCCACCAGGAGTATGACGCGATCGCAGACCGGGCTCTGTCGCGCTTCAGCCGTTTCTGGAATCCAACTCTGGGCTACTGTTACGATGTTTTGGACGGTCCCAATGGCGACGATATCTCCCTGCGACCCAACCAGATATTTGCTGTTTCCTTGGCGGAAAGTCCCCTGTCAAGCGCCCAGCAGCGAGCGGTAGTGGATGTCTGTGCGCAAGCCCTGGTGACCTCCCACGGGTTGCGATCGCTGGCAATGGATGATCCCCAATACCAGGGCCGCTATGAGGGCAATCCCCGTCAACGGGATGCCGCCTATCACCAGGGAACCGTGTGGGGCTGGCTGTTGGGGCCCTTTGTCATGGCCCACCTGCGGGTTTACAACAACCCAGCTAAAGCCCGCACCTTCCTGGAGCCCATGGTGAACCATCTGTCGGCCCACGGCATTGGCAGTTTGAGTGAAATATTTGATGGCGATGCCCCCATGTCCCCCCACGGCTGCATTGCCCAGGCCTGGACCGTGGCTGAAGTGCTGCGAGCCTGGTTGGCGACGGAACAGCCCTAAAGCTGAGAGGCGCAAAGGACACTAAGAGACTTGCAAATATAGCGGTTTTCGCTGGCGTGAGGTACATGACGATGCCTATAAAGCTTGTCTAGCAAAGCTTCTGTTGCACCTTGTCCGATCAGGAACCGCTATAAATAAGGAGATTTTTAGGAATGAATCTAGCCTTTGATCCGGGCTTCGACTTCGCTCAGCCCCCAAATTCCGAGCGTTGAGCGAAGTCGAAACGCGAAAATTCAGGTATTCTCTTGAATGACGCACTCATTCACGACTCTAAGGTGCCCTCATCTGACGAAGTCTGGGCTTTGCGCCTGCGCCATACCCCCAGTCCCATGCCAATCAGCCCTGGCAGTAATGCAGGGGTAGGAATAGGTTGACTGCTACCAGAGGCAATACCTATTCCTATCAAAGATTGATCGGAAGTGCGTTTGAGGAGAGCTGAAAAAGAACCGACTTTAACAGGTCTAATTGGTCCTGTACCAGTAAAACCGGGCGCGAATTCAAGCTGCAATTGGTAATCGCTATCGGCAAAAAGCAGCACATCTCCCGGTCCATAACTCCCATTGACTTGAAAAACATTTGCACTAGAATCTGGCTGGGAACTGGAGAGGGTTCTAAGAATCGTGCCGCTGCTATTGCGCAGGTGGAATAACCAGCTTGAAATAGGGATGGAATTGCTCTCAACCGGCAAGCCAGTCACCGAGTAGACTCCATCAAAGGAACCTCCGGAGCCTTCTGCAAGGGCCTTTACCAGGAGATCGCCTACCGGTGGCTTACTGGTATCAAAGGTAAAATCAGAAGCAAATCTACCAGACGCCGTAAAAACGGCTGCCACCACGGGTTGTGCTGTCCCTGGAGAAAAAATGAACAGACTCACTGCACTCGCTGCGATTACTCCTCCCTTTAATGCGGATAGTGTTGCCATAGGACTTGTTACTCCTAAAGATAAGGGTGAGTGGTAGAAGTTCTCTATGGTCGCAATGTCCATTTCCCTTTAGGAAGGTGAGTTATAGCAAGCTTCCCAAGCCTGATTACTGGATCATGGAACGATTCTCATGGACCGTCTAAGTCAATTCTGCTGGGTAAAGTTAGGCAAGGTTAGAATTACTGACCGCTCAGTAGTCATCCGAAAAATTTTTACAACCTTTTCTCGACAAATCCGGCACTTTCACGGAAATTCATTAAAGCTTTACAGAGTGAACCTGGAGGGTGGATGGGTGAAGCCAGAGTCACCTATCCAGTCGCCGGTCAAGCGTTCTGTAACCTCTGCCTGCCGGGCTTTATTGTAGATGGCTTTCATTACTGATGGCTGTTAGGATTCTCAATCACCAGCCCCTCACGTAAGGCTGCTCCATTTAACTCATTGTCTGCAGACACAAAAACAACCGGTGGTTCACTATAGGCCGTACAAAGCGCATTAACTGTGCAGCCAGTCGATAGTTGGATTGCATCATAGCCCCGTAGTCCATATCTCTCGGCTAAGTCCATCCCAGAAATGATGATATTTCTGGTAATCTCAACAATCTGGTAGTCTGTCTGCAAATCACTTCTGAGCTGGTTGCGCACTTCTGATGCATCAATGGGGCTGATATCGCCACAACGAGTCCGACGTGTAATTGCAGCTGTAATTTCAACTGCTGTAACGGATGCGACAAATAGTTCATGCCCTAGTTCAACATCCAATAGTCCTAGCACCCATTCTGAACCTGCTTCCCGGATGTATCGCTTCACTAAAGCACTGCTATCTAAAAAGTAGAGGGTCATTTAGCGGCGTTCATCGACGATCGTCTGTGAAATTGGCTCCCCTTTCACTTGGACAAGTTGGCGCTTAGTTTTTCGCTCTTGGGAGGGTCGCTTAATTTGCCGTACCATACCAGAATCAACTAAGGCTTGATGGAAGTCGGCGGGCTTGGCATTGTTCTCTTGGTGGCAAATATAATCCTTTATCACTTGATTCAGGTGTTGTAACTCTGACAGATCCAGAGCTGGTAGGTGATTGAGTATTTGGTTCAGGAGTGCCTGAGACATTGCTAATAAGCCGCAAGGAGATGGATTTAGGACTACAGCATTTTCACTGGTGTAAAATATATAGGCTTGGTCAGAAAGCAGGATAATTCAATACGTTTGCTTTCGAGCCATGTCACGCTGTCGTAAAAATTGCAGCATCCATAATTTATTCTACAAAGTGTACCCTGCTGCAACAATTCTTTCCCAATGGAATTAGCCGGTTAAATAGGCCTTACACCCGAGATCGCTGCAAGGATTCCAGGGCTTCTTCCATGCTGACCTGGGGGAAGCGCTCGTAGAAGCGGCTGACGCTGTAGAAGGGGCTGGGGGTGGCCAGCAGGATTACCCGATCACCCAGGGACTTGAGAAAGGGGAGTAATTCCAGCGGAGCAACGGGGGCGCAGATCCAGACTTGGGCTGCCTGTTGGGCTCGGAGGGATTGTACGGCGGCGGCGATGGTCATCCCGGTGGCAATGCCATCGTCCACCACCAGCGCGATCGCCCCGCTTGGACTGGACGGGGAACAAAAGGGGGCAAACTGGGCAAACTGAGCCTGAGCTTTGGTTTGGGCTTGTTCCAGGGCTGTTTCTCGCAGGGCGATCGCCTGGGGAGTTTGTCGGTAATTCATCCAGACCACTTTGCCGTCGGCAGCAACCGCTCCAATCGCCAGTTCAGAGTTATCCGGTGACGTGATTTTTTTGGCTACAACGACGCTCAAAGGACAGACCAACTGGCGGGCCAGGGGTTCTGCGACCGGCAGTCCCCCCCTGGGCAGCGCATAAACCACATAACGGCTTCCCGTAGGCGGTGGGTCGTGTTCGATTTCCTGCACAACAGCCTGGGCCAGCTTTTCACCCGCCTCTGTCCGGTCTGCAAAACAAACCAGGTTCGGATCCGGTAGGTGAGAAGACGCCGCCATACAACCTTGCCTGGTAGACAGCCAATGACCGGAGATTCACTTCCTTATCATGGCTGAATTTTTTAGCGATTCACCCATTTTGGAACCTTTCTTAAGCTGCTATGGCAATCCGTCTGGCGGGTTAACTGGAGATTCTCCCCGCTGCATTCCCCGTTTCCCTTAAAATCTAAAACATTCCTTTACCTGCTCTGAGCCAACCCTGACGCATGGATAGCGAGAACCAAATCAGTTTGTTTGATCTGGGTGAAGCCGCGCCCTCCACTCCTGCTTCGACGTTTGACCCGGAGCAAATTCCCACCAGCGCTACCGTACCAATTCCTGTGGGTACCTATCAAACAATGGACCAGATGGAGGCCCACTGTAACCGCTGTTATCGTTGTGATCTTGGGAAAAATCGCACCCATGCGGTGATCTGGCGAGGCTGTCTGACAGCGCCGATCATGCTGGTGGGAGAAGGCCCAGGCCAACAAGAGGACGAACAGGGTAAACCGTTTGTCGGCAAGTCGGGTCAGTTGTTGGATAAGATTCTGCAATCGGTCAATCTGGATTTGGAGCGGGATGTGTTTATCTGCAACATCGTCAAGTGTCGTCCGCCGGATAATCGCACGCCCACGACGGATGAAGCCGATGCCTGCAGGGGGTATTTAATGGAGCAGATTCGTCTGGTTAATCCCAAAATTATCTTGCTGACTGGCGCTACTGCCCTGAAGGGATTGTTGGGAATCAAACAGGGCATCACCAAAGTGCGGGGCCAGTGGATCGAGCGGGATAACCGTCTCTATATGCCCATCTTTCATCCGGCCTATCTGTTGCGCAATCCCTCTAAGGAGAAGGGCAGTCCCAAATGGTTAATGTGGCAGGATATTCAAGATGTGAAGCGAAAACTGGATGAACTACGGGAAACTGCCGTCGATCAGTAGTAGAGCCAAGTGGTGAAGGCGTACTTGCGGCCCTGGAGTACGGGCAATGCCTGGTGGGGATGGGTGTAGTAGGCCGGAAAAACTAGAACGCTGCCGGTTTTCGGTTTGACCTTGACATTCTGGCGATCGAAAAAAGTTTCTCCGCCTGCAAAGTCGTCATTCAAGTAGCCAACAATGCTGACATCCCGAGTCGGAATGCCCTGTTCCATTTCCTGAAACCGACCCGAAAGCAGCAGGTTATCGACATGGCGTTTGTAACTTTGCCCCGGTTGATAGCGCAGGATTGAGCAAGCTTCCGGCTGGGAAAATTTGACCCGGTAGCGCTTGAACAGAAGTTCCTGGACAATTTTGATCTTTTGCAATAAAAGCTGATTGGTGGATTCCAGCAACGGGTTACTGCCGCCCAACTGCAGGATGCCGCCGCTCCGCACATCCGTATCAACCACATTGACCAGAATACCAGCCGGTTGAAATTGGCAGCAGTCTGTAATTTGAATGATGTGGTTACAGAGCGATCGCTCCAGTAGATCCTCGACCAGCAGAATGTCTGACCCCAGGTCCGTGAATGTGTGACCCACCATGCTTTCCTTACGCGCTTGTTTCTCCTATTGTGGCCGCCTGCCGCCACCCATCGACGACATCCCGTTTATCTAGTGGGCCTCAGTCCCTTCTGTCGTAGCCAGGCTGCCAACCACTCTGCATCGGCGTCCGATAATGGCGTAGCCCTATTTTAATGCGGAGTTCACGGGTCTATTAGAATAGGTAACCATGCAAGATTCTCCCTCCCGATTCTCCTCCCGCGCCCCGTTCCCCCAACCACTGGATCGGGTTGCCATTGCTCTGATGCTGGTGTTAGCCATTCTGACCGGCATTGTGCTGTGGAGTGGTGAGCGGACTGCTCCCCGGGTGCGTGAATTTAACTGGCAGGGCAAGCATGTTGGGGCCGATGACACTGCGTTTGTCCTCACCTTCAGCCGCCCCATGGACCATGCCAGTGTGGAGGAAAACCTCCGGATCACCCCACCGATGCCAGGAAAAATTAGCTGGGCGGGGCGTCGCATGGCCTTTACGCCAACATTGCCGCTTCCCTACGGAACCGCCTTTGAGGTGCAACTCCAGGGTGGCAAGGATCAGTTTGGCAAGCCTGGCAACAGTCATGCGACGATGAGGCCGTTTACAGGGCAGTTCCGCACCCGTGATCGCGCCTTTGCCTATATTGGGGTGCAGGGAGAGGAAGCTGGTCGATTGGTTTTATACAATCTGACCCGTCAGCAAAAACAAATCCTGACTCCGCCCGAATTGGTGGTGATGGACTTTAAACCCTATCCGCTGGGCGATCGCATCCTGTTCTCGGCATCGGAGCGAGCCAATCAAAATCAGGGAATGCTGGCGCAGAAACTTTACACCGTCACCACTGGCATTCAGGTTGACCCTCCAGCCCAACTAGATCAACCCAATCAGTCTGCGGTCAGCCGCTCGCAGTCAGATACCCCTGGCCAAATGACGTTGCTGTTGGATAGCGACCCCTACCAAAACTTGAAGTTTGACCTGTCTAATGATGGTCGCATTATTGTGGTGCAGCGGGTGAATCGCAATGACCCGGCTGATTTTGGTCCCTGGATTCTGCGGCAAGGAGAGCAACCGCAGCCGCTCAAGGGAGAGCCGGGGGGCGACTTCCTGATCACCCCTGACAGCAACTCATTAGCGATCGCTCAAGGTCAGGGCTTAGCCATTCTGCCCTTGCAACCGGATGCTAAACCGCTGGACTTTTTGCCGAAGTTTGGCATGGTGCTCAACTTTTCCCAGGATGGTTCCCTGGCGGCCATGGTCAAATTCAACACCGACCGCACGCGATCGCTGTATCTGGTTAGTAATCAGGGCACCCAGAAAGAATTGCTGCGAACCACGGGTTCGATTCTCAGTGGCCAATTCGGACCCACCAAGCAAGTTCTCTATGTTCTCCTGACAGAACTGACCACCGTTGGAGATCTCTATCGGGAACAACCCTATCTGGCTATCATTGACCTGAAAACTGGACAAAAGACGGCCCTGCTGAAGCTGCCAGAACAGCGAGAAATTCAGGTCAGTCTGGCTCCCGACGGGTTGGGTGTTCTATTTGATCAGACTGTAGCTCCAGAGGCAACCGACTCCACGACCAGCAGTCCGGGCGGTGGCAAGAACATTGCCAATAGCCGTCTTTGGTTGCTTCCCCTGGACCCTGGTAATCCATCTGTGGCTGCTCAACCAGAACTCTTGCCGCTGGCTGGTCTACGACCCCGCTGGTTGCCTTAACTGGGCGCACAACTATAGACGAACGCTGTCTTTCTTAGGCCGATACAACTGGCAGTCTGGAAAAAGGTTATTTGTTTGCACTATCCTTACAGATAAACTTCGGGAGAAGCAGATGGGGCGGTTCAGGAATTGGTGGCACAGCGTTTTGGTACTCAGTCAGCAGAGTCCGCCTCAAGTGGTGGAAGCGCTGTTGCTGTTGTTGGCCCTGCCCTTGTTGATCCTCTGGTTGGTTGTGGATACATGGCCCTATCTGGCACTGAGTTTGAGTTACATTGTGGGCGCGATCGCCTCCATTCTTGTCCGAGAACATCTGGCCCCTTCCAGCGACTCCCATCAGGTTCGGGCGACGGCCTTCCTATCCTTGCTGAGTTTACTGACAGGCGTTGGTATCTATTTGATGAAAACAACTAGCCAACTCTGGCAACTCCTGACCTAGCTGGTCGGGGGGCTAGTAGCCGGTTTATGGCGATCGCATCACTTGCTCAAACGGATGGTGAGGTGATCTCAGATCTTGCATCATTCTCAAGAAGACGTATTTCCAGCATTTCTGACGATATC
>CAZBTL010000148.1:0-10700 GCA_964494755.1 uncultured bacterium
TGAGAAGGATTTCCTGCGGAAACCTTTCACAATCCTGATCGGATCGCTATACAACCCTAGTAAACCCGGAGGGGAAACGCTGTGAGCTACCGTACAGTTTCAACCCATCCCTTTTCTGATCAAAAGCCAGGTACGTCGGGCCTGCGCAAGTCTGTGCCGACCTTCCAGCAGCCCCATTATCTGGAGAATTTTATTCAATCGATTTTCAACAGTTTAGAAGATTTCCAGGGCCAGACCTTAGTCCTGGGTGGAGATGGGCGCTATTACAACCGGGAAGCTATCCAGATCATTCTGAAACTGGCTGCTGCCAATGGTGTAGGACGAGTAAAAGTTGGCCAATACGGCATTTTATCCACACCCGCTACCTCCTGTGTGATCCGGAAATATCACACTTTTGGTGGCATTATCCTATCTGCCAGTCACAACCCAGGCGGCCCCCAGGCGGACTTTGGCGTGAAGTACAACATCAGCAATGGCGGGCCCGCGCCTGAAAAGGTGACGGAAGCTATCTACGCCCAGAGTCAGGTGATTGATCGCTATCAAATTTTGGATGCACCTGATGTGGATATTGACACCTTAGGAGAGTCCATCCTGGGGGATATGACGGTAGAGGTGATTGACTCGGTGGCTGACTACGCCGAGTTGATGGAAGCTTTATTTGATTTTGATCGGATTCACCACCTGCTGACAAGGGGTTCCTTCCGAATGTGCTTTGATGCCCTGCATGCGGTAACTGGTCCCTACGCCCATCGGATTTTTGAACATCGATTAGGGGCTCCAGCGGGAACTGTTCAAAATGGGACACCTCTAGAAGATTTTGGCGGGGGTCATCCAGACCCAAATCTGGTCTATGCCCATGATTTGGTAAAAATCCTGTTTGGTGACCATGCCCCTGACTTTGGCGCCGCTTCCGATGGCGATGGCGATCGCAACATGGTTTTGGGGCGTCAGTTTTTTGTTACTCCTAGCGATAGTCTGGCGGTGTTAGCGGCTAATGCCAAACTGGTTCCGGCCTATCGAGACGGACTGGCGGGAATTGCCCGATCCATGCCCACTAGCCAGGCCGCCGATCGGGTGGCCGCCAAACTGGGTATTGACTGTTACGAAACCCCAACCGGCTGGAAGTTTTTCGGCAATCTGATGGATGCCGGACGAGTCACCCTGTGTGGCGAAGAAAGCTTTGGTACCGGCTCGAATCATATCCGGGAGAAGGATGGTCTCTGGGCGGTGCTGTTCTGGCTAAATATTCTGGCGGTCCGGCAACAATCGGTGCAGCAGATTGTCCGAGAACACTGGCAAACCTATGGCCGTAATTATTATTCTCGCCACGACTACGAAGCGGTAGACAGCGATCGGGCCCATACCCTAATGGATAACCTGCGGTCCCTACTTCCCAGTCTCGAGGGCAAACAACTGGGCCGTTACCAGGTGAAATACAGTGACGATTTCAGTTATACCGATCCGATTGATGCCAGCGTCAGTCAACATCAGGGCATTCGCATTGGCTTTATGGATGGTTCCCGGATTGTCTTTCGCCTATCGGGCACCGGAACTCACGGAGCAACTTTGCGCCTTTATCTGGAAAGTTACGAACCTGATTCTACCCGCCAAAATCTGGATTCTCAGATTGCCCTGAAAGATCTGATTATGCTTGCGGATGAGGTGGCGCAGATCCATCAATTGACTGGCATGGCAGAACCAACGGTTATTACCTGATGGCTGGAGGCGCTGAGTCAGGAGCGTCTTCAGCCAGTCCTTCGATGAAACCAACCGTAGTGAAATTGAGTGAAATAATCATGGACACTAGCATTCAAACTATTCATGCCAGAGAGATTCTGGATTCTCGCGGAAACCCTACGATTGAAGTGGATGTCAGTTTGCAGGATGGCAGCAAGGGGCGAGCGGCAGTGCCGTCCGGTGCCTCCACCGGCAGCCGCGAAGCCCTGGAATTGCGGGATGAAGACCCCAACCGCTATAGCGGCAAGGGAGTTCTCAAAGCGGTGGCCAACGTTAATGGGGCGATCGCAGCGGCCTTGACCGGTATGGATGCGACCAATCAGACTGCCATTGATAGCAAAATGCTGGAGTTAGATGGTACAGACTACAAGTCTAACCTAGGGGCCAATGCCATCTTAGGCGTTTCCATGGCTGTTGCTCGAGCCGCAGCCCATGCGCAAGGTCAATCGCTTTACCGTCACTTGGCGGAGACGGAACCTAACCTCTTGCCTGTTCCCTGTTTCAACATTCTCAACGGTGGCGTTCATGCCGATAACAGTGTGGACTTTCAGGAGTTCATGATTGCCCCAGTGGGTGCTTCAACCTTTACCGAAGCGCTGCAAATGGGGGCTGAAGTCTATCACGCCCTTAAATCAATTCTAAAAAAACAAGGCTATAGCACTGGTGTTGGCGATGAAGGGGGATTTGCCCCGGACTTGAAGGCCAATGTGGAGGCGATCGACCTGATCCTACAAGGGATTGAAAAGGCTGGTCTGAAGCCGAAAGAAGAAGTTGCCATCGCCCTCGATCCGGCCACCAGCGAACTTTATCAGGAAGACGGCACCTATTTGTTTTTCAAGTCCGATAACAGCCGCAAGACAACTGAAGAAATGATTCAACTATGGGAAAGCTGGGTTAACCAGTTCCCGATTATCTCAATCGAAGATGGCCTGGGTGAAAAAGATTGGGACGGTTGGAAAATCCTGACTCGGCGACTGGGTAATCTGATTCAGTTGGTGGGGGATGATGTTTTTGTGACCAATCCTACGATCATTCAACAGGCAATCAAGGATGGGGTCGGTAACTCTTCCCTGATAAAGGTCAATCAGATTGGCTCTGTAACTGAAACCCTCAATGCCATCCATGTTTCCAAAGCAGGCAACTATACCTGCATGGTGAGCCACCGTTCCGGCGAAACTCCGGATGACTTTATTGCTGACCTGGTAGTTGCCGCTGGTGTGGGTCAAATCAAGTCTGGCGCCCCCTGTAGGGGTGAACGATTGGCCAAATACAACCAGTTACTGCGAATCGAAGAGGAATTGGGTAGCACCGCCCGTTATGCTGGCTTGGCTGTCTTTAAGCCAATGCAATCCGTTTGCTAGCCATTAGCCAAGGGGCAGGTTGAAGCTTCTGCTTGCCCCACCCCAAATTGTCTGCGATCGCTGGAGAACCGATGCCATGGGTTTAGAACAGGAAATTGCCAACCTTTTTCCCACAGCCGACAGCATTCCTGATCGCTGCCGTTTAAGCCCGGTTGAGCAACGGGATTACCTAATCAATGGGGAGATCCGCCATTGGGATGGCCCCTGCGAAGCAGTGGTTTCCCCCATTCGTCTGCAAACCACAAACGGATTGCAGCCCAGGGTGATGGGGCAATTCCCCCTGCTGAGTGAAGCAGAATCTCTGGCAGCTCTGGCTGCGGCTGTGCAGGCCTATGACCGGGGCCGAGGCAAGTGGGCAACCCTATCCGTAGCCCAACGGATTGAGCATGTGCATGACTTCGCCTACCGCATGAAAGCAAAACGGGACCAAGTGGTGCAGATTTTGATGTGGGAAATTTGCAAATCCCACATCGATGCTCAGAAGGAATTTGATCGCACCCTGGACTATATAACCGACACGATCGATGCCCTCAAAAACCTGGATCGGGTCTCTTCTCGGTTTGAAATAGTCGAAGGTGTGATGGGTCAAATCCGGCGGGCTCCTCTGGGGGTGGTGCTATGTATGGGCCCCTCCAACTATCCCCTGAATGAAACCTTTACTACCCTGATTCCAGCTTTGGTAATGGGCAATACAGTAGTGGTCAAAACACCTCGGCCGGGCACACTGCCCTTGAATCCTTTGCTGGAAGCTTTTCGGGATGCCTTTCCACCAGGGGTGGTCAATACGGTTTATGGCTCTGGTCGTGTCGTGACTCCGCCTCTGATGGCATCCGGTTTGGTTGATGCCTTTGCCTTCATTGGTTCTAGTCGGGCTGCGGATAGTCTAGAAAAACAACATCCCAAACCCCATCGGTTGCGATCCATTCTGGGACTGGAAGCAAAAAACCCGGCCATTATCCTGCCTGATGCCGACCTTGACCTGACGGTGCAGGAATGCATTCTGGGCACGCTGTCCTACAATGGTCAGCGGTGTACGGCCTTAAAGATTTTGTTTGTGCATCGTCAAATCGCAGAACCTTTCCTGGAACGGTTTACGGCTGCGGTGAATCGCTTGAAATTCGGGATGCCCTGGGATGATGGGGTGAGGCTGACACCCCTGGCAGAACCGGGTAAACCTGAGTACCTGACCGAACTGGTGCTAGATGCCCAGCAACTAGGTGCAGAGGTGGTTAATGAAGCGGGTGGAACGGTGCATGCAACCTTCTTCTATCCAGCTGTGATTTATCCAGTGACAAACAGGATGCGTCTATACACTGAGGAGCAATTCGGCCCGCTAATTCCAGTGGTGC
This sequence comes from uncultured bacterium, assembly GCA_964494755.1. Taxonomy (GTDB): domain Bacteria; phylum Cyanobacteriota; class Cyanobacteriia; order Leptolyngbyales; family Leptolyngbyaceae; genus CAZBTL01. The sequence goes on from CAZBTL010000148.1 coordinate 4,448, forward strand.
CCTATGACGATCTGGAAACGCCAATCAACTACATTGTCAATTCTAACTACGGGCAGCAAGTTAGTATTTTTGGCCAGGATGTAGATGCGATCGCCAACCTCATCGATCCCCTGGTCAATCAGGTTTGCCGAGTCAACCTGAACAGCCAGTGCCAGCGCGGTCCTGACACCTTCCCCTTTACCGGCCGCAAGGATTCGGCAGAGGGAACCCTTTCCGTTAGCGATGCCCTGCGGGCCTTTTCCATTCGCACTCTGGTGGCAGCCAAAGAAAATAGCCTGAACAAGGCGCTAATCACTCAAATTGTCCAGGAACGAAAGTCCAACTTTCTATCGACTGATTTCATTCTGTAAGTACCAACCTTTCCGTTTCGCTGCCCATCTCTTAGATTGATGAGGTTTTGTATGAATCCCAAGGAACTCTGGCAACGCTACGAAGACTGGCTCTATTACCATCCCGGCCTAGAACTGTATTTAGATATCAGCCGGATGAGCTTTGATGATGCGCTGGTTGATAGGCTGAAGCCTAAGTTTGAGCAGGCTTTTCAGGATATGGCGGCTCTGGAGGCGGGGGCGATCGCTAATCCAGATGAAAACCGCATGGTCGGTCACTACTGGTTGCGCGACCCGGAACTCGCTCCGGTTCAGTTAAGAACTGAAATCGTTGAAACCCTGGAACAGATTGAAGCGTTTGCTGAAAAGGTGCATAGCGGCACGATTCACCCACCGGAAGCTTCCAAGTTTACTGACATTCTCTCCATTGGCATCGGCGGCTCTGCCCTGGGGCCACAGTTTGTCGCAGAGGCTTTAGCTCCTGACTTTCCCCCAATGTCGATTCACTTCATAGATAACACCGATCCGGCCGGTATGGATCGAGTCCTGAATCGGTTGAAAGACCGACTCAAAGGCACGCTGGTTATTATTACCAGCAAATCCGGCGGCACCCCCGAAACCCGCAACGGCATGTTGGAAGTTAAACATGCGTTCGAACAGCAGGGATTAAGTTTCCCTCTCCATGCAGTTGCCATTACTGTACCCGGCAGCAAAATGGATGAGTTGGAGCGGATGGAAGGCTGGCTAGCTGAGTTTCCCATGTTCGATTGGGTGGGAGGACGCACCTCTGAAATGTCGGCTGTGGGTCTGCTGGCTGCAGCTTTGCAGGGGATTGACATTCGATCTCTGCTGGCTGGCGCTAAGGAAATGGATGCAGCTACCCGGGTGCCGGATATCAAGCGCAACCCTGCCGCCCTCTTAGCCCTGTCCTGGTACGCGGCGGGCAATGGCAGGGGCGAGAAAGACATGGTCATGCTGCCCTACAAAGACAGCCTACTCTTGTTTAGCCGGTATTTACAGCAGTTGGTGATGGAGTCCTTGGGTAAGGAAAAGGACCTGGATGGCAACATTGTCCATCAGGGCATTGCCGTCTACGGTAACAAAGGTTCCACTGACCAGCATGCCTATGTGCAACAGTTGCGGGAAGGGGTGCCCAACTTCTTTGCCACTTTCATCGAAGTGCTACAGGATCGGCAAGGATCTTCCATTGATGTGGAACCGGGGGTTACTAGCGGTGACTACTTGAACGGTTTATTGCAGGGTACTCGTGAAGCCCTTTATGAAAACCATCGGGACTCCATCACCATTACCATTCCCCAAGTAAATCCTCGTGTGGTTGGGGCACTGATTGCCCTTTATGAACGGGCGGTGGGACTGTATGCCTCCCTGGTCAATATCAATGCCTATCATCAACCAGGGGTGGAGGCTGGCAAGAAAGCGGCGGCCTCCTTACTGGATTTGCAAAGGCGAGTTTTGCAAGTGCTGCAGGCGATCTCTCAACCACTCAGTCTTGCCATCCTGGCAGAAAAGGCTGGGTCGCCTGATCAGGTTGAGTCAGTCTACAAGATCGTGCGGCATTTGGAATCCAATAATCGGGGAATCAGCCTCCAGGGCGATCGCTCCAAGCCCGCCAGTTTGTTAGTCTCGACCCACTAATTTCAATAACTCAACCCTCCTTAGGTGAGAGATAGCCATGTTTGAAACCCTCTTTACGCCCAATCCCGATGTTGAAACGAAGGCCACCATTCGTCCCCGCAAAGGGGTGATCATTGGCGCCGGGCAGGTGGGCATGGCCTGTGCCTACGCCATGATTATCCAGCACTGTTTTGATGAGTTGGTGCTTCAAGACATTCAAACCGAGCGAGTCCAGGGGGAGGTCATGGATTTGATGCATGGCATCCCGTTTGTCGAGCCGGTTGAGATTAAAGCTGGAACCGTTGCAGATGTTGGGCAGAATGCGGATCTGGTCATTATCACAGCCGGAGCCAGCCAGAAGCCAGGAGAGAGCCGCTTAGATCTGGTCGGTCGGAATGTGGCGATCTTCAAACACTTGATTCCGGATGTGGTCCAGTATTGTCCCAATGCCACTCTGTTGATTGTCAGCAACCCAGTGGACATCATGACCTATGTGACCCTGAAGCTCTCCGGTTTTCCTGCTTCCAGGGTGATTGGCTCTGGAACGGTGCTGGACTCTGCTCGTTTTCGGGCCCTGCTGGCCGAGAAGATGGGAATCGATCCCCGCAGTATTCAAGCCTTCATCATTGGCGAACATGGCGACAGTGAAGTTCCCGTCTGGAGTAAGGTCAATGTGGCTGGAGTACCGCTTTACAATGGCAAAGGCAGCCCCACCCTGGACAATGCCGACCTGCAAGCGATTTTTGAACGGGTCAGGAACGCGGCCTACGAAATTATTCAACTCAAGGGTTATACCTCCTACGCCATTGGACTGGCAACCGCTGAAATTGTTAAGGCTATTCTGCGCAGCCAGGAGCGCATCCTAACCGTTAGTAGTCTAGTGAATGGTTTCTACGGGATTCAAGATGTCTGTCTTAGCCTACCCTCTGTCGTCAATGAGAAAGGAGTAATTAAGACGGTTAATCTGACCCTTAACGACGTGGAACAACAACAGCTCATCCATTCTGCCCAGGTACTGCGGGATATGTTTGATCAACTATCACTCTAGATAGTTTCAAATAAGGTTAAAAACTAAGGCTGTTAGAATGCTTAACCATCATTCAAATCGAACCAGATACAACATCGTTTCTCAATCTCTTTTGGGGGCCACTCCATGACTTTAAAAATTGGCATCAATGGTTTTGGTCGCATCGGTCGTTTAGTTGCTCGGATTGCGATGGATCACCCAGAAGTTGAACTGGTCGGTGTGAATGACCTGGTTCCGGCTGATAACCTCGCTTACTTGTTCAAGTATGACTCCACCCACGGCGCCTACCGAGGCACTGTCAAGGCCGAAGCTGAGGGTATTGAAATTAATGGACATTTTGTTCCTTGTCTGGCCATCAGAAATCCAGCCGAACTACCCTGGAGCAAGCTCGGCGTCGATTATGTAGTTGAGTCTACTGGCCTCTTCACCACCTATGAGGGAGCTCAAAATCACCTGAAAGCGGGAGCTAAGCGGGTCATAATCTCGGCTCCAACGAAGGATCCCGATCAGGTACGAACTTTTGTAGTCGGCGTCAATCACCAGGAATTCGATCCAGCCAGGGATGAGGTTGTCTCTAATGCCAGTTGCACCACAAATTGTCTAGCTCCTGTGGCGAAGGTCTTACACCATGCCTTTGGAATTACCGAAGGATTAATGACAACTGTTCATTCTATGACGGCAACCCAACCAACCGTAGATGGTCCCAGTAAGAAAGACTGGCGAGGGGGTCGGGGTGCATCCCAAAACATCATCCCGTCTTCTACAGGAGCTGCCAAAGCCGTTGCCCTGGTGCTCCCCGATCTAAAAGGCAAGCTGACGGGTATGGCCTTCCGAGTTGGCACCCCGGACGTCTCGGTGGTTGACCTGACCTTTAAGACCGCCAAACCCACCACCTACAAAGAGATCTGTACCGCCATGAAAGCAGCGGCAGAGGGAGAACTCAACGGCATCCTGGGTTATACGGAGGATGAAGTGGTTTCAATGGATTTTCGTACTGATTCCCGATCCAGTATTTTTGATGCCCTGGCGGGTATTGAGCTTAACTCTAACTTTTTCAAAGTGGTGTCCTGGTATGACAACGAGTGGGGCTACTCCTATCGAGTGGTTGATCTGATGCTGTACATGGCCAAAAAGGAAGGACTGCTATGAAACCGTTGATCCACCGCACCAAGATTGTAGCCACCATTGGCCCGGCCAGTGATTCTCCCGAGATGATTCGGAAAATGCTGCTGGCGGGTATGAATGTGGCCCGGCTCAACTTTTCCCACGGCAACTATGCGGATCACGCCGAGCGCATCCAACGATTGCGGGCTGCGGCCGAGGAGTTGGACTTACCGCTGTTGCTGCTGCAGGACTTGCAGGGACCTAAGATTCGGGTCGGTGATTTGCCGCCTGAAGGGATGATGCTGAATGACGGAGACTGCCTCACGCTGGTGCCGATCGCCGACTATACGGGACAACCCAACACTGTAGGGATTGACTATCCCTATGTGGCAGAAGAAGCGGAACCGGGAACTCAGGTGCTGCTGGACGATGGCTTGCTGGAACTGCGGGTTGAAAAAGTTGATGGTAATGCCGTCCACTGTCAAGTGATTGAAGGCGGACGACTCAAAAGCCACAAGGGGGTCAACTTCCCAACCCTGAATCTGCGCCTGCCCTCCATGACGGAAAAAGATAAGCGCGATCTCGACTTTGGCATTGAACAAGGAGTGGATTTGATCTCCCTTAGTTTCGTTCGCAAACCGGAGGATATTCAAACTCTGAAGGCCTTGCTGCATGAAAAAGGTGCCCACATTCCCGTGCTGGCCAAACTGGAAAAACCCCAGGCGATCGCTAACCTGGAAGCGATCGTGGACGAGTGCGACGCCATCATGGTGGCCCGAGGGGATCTGGGGGTGGAGATGAGCCCCGAGAAGGTGCCGCTGATTCAAAAGCGGATTATCCTCATGTGCAACCAGAAGGGCATTCCAGTCATCACCGCTACCCAGATGCTAGATAGTATGATCCACAATCCCCGGCCCACCCGAGCGGAGGCCAGTGATGTAGCAAACGCCATCCTGGATGGAACCGATGCCGTTATGCTGTCGGGAGAATCTGCCGTGGGAGACTACCCGCTAGAAGCAGTCAAAATGCTGGCCCGCATTGCCATCGAAGTGGAATCCGAAGCTGAGTTTATCAACTATCCTCCTGATGGCCTGGATGACACCCATGCTATCAGTGAAGCCCTGAATGCAATGGACGATATTTTGAATCTTCAATGCATTGTCACGTTTACAGAAACCGGCTATACAGCAAAACTGGCCGCCAGTGAACGGCCCAAAGCTCCGATTGTGGCCTATACTCCCAATCCGCAAACGTATCGCCGCCTCAACTTAGTATGGGGCGTCCGACCAGTGCTGCTGCCCGCTCCTGAGAGCACTCTAGAGGCATTGTTGCCCCAGATTGAAACTGACTTACTGCAACGTCATTTCGCCTCCGCAGGCGACAAGATCCTGGTAATGGGTGGCCTGCCCATGCGGCAGGCCGGTGGCACCAACTTCCTGAAAATCCATACGATCGCATCCAGGGGGAAGGCATAATGGCTCAACTGATTTTGACTCGGCACGGGCAGAGTCTGTGGAACGCCGAAAACAAATTTACCGGCTGGGTTGATGTTCCCCTAAGCGAACAGGGGCGAGCGGAGGCAACGATCGCCTCCTGCAAACTGAGGGATTACCGAGTCCGGGTTTGTTTTACCAGTATGCTGTTTCGAGCCATTGAAACCGCCATCATTATCTTGACGGAAGTGGATGACATTTGCGATGGCAGAATTCCCATCATCAAACATGATGTGGATGATGAGGATTGGCACGGCTGGGACGGATACAATGGTGATCCGGAAAAAGAACTGCCAGTTTACACGACAGCAGCGCTTGATGAGCGCTACTACGGTGAGTTGCAGGGGCTCAACAAAGCGGATACCGCTGCCAAATTTGGCAAGGAGCAGGTGCAACTCTGGCGACGGTCCTATGATGTAGCTCCCCCCGGAGGCGAAAGTCTGGCAGATACCGTTAAGCGAACAGTGCCATTCTTTCGCGATCGCATCCTTAAGCACCTGATAGCTGGGGATAATGTGCTGATTGCCGCCCATGGCAACTCCCTCCGTTCCATCATTAAGTATCTGGAAAATTTATCTGAGGATGAGATAGTCAAAGTTGAATTGGGAACGGCAATTCCAATTGTGTATGACATTGACGACAATGGACAGGTCACCAATAAAGTC
>CAZBTL010000149.1:0-10686 GCA_964494755.1 uncultured bacterium
ACTATTTCAAACCTGTTTGGTGAATCGTGCTGGTGTCAGTTGGGCCAGCAGGGCATCGGGTGAGCCCGCCAAAGCGGCTGCAAATCGGCGGGCCAGGGGTGGCGTGATCGCCAGCGGATTACTGAACCCCGAAAACAGGTAGATGCCCTCTATTGTGGGAATTGCTCCCACCAGTGGCAGATGATCGCAACTGAAGGCGACCAGGCAATGGCGCCAGGCGCCGGGGAGGTCTTGCAGGCTGGGCAGGAGTTGTCCAACTTGTGTTCGAATGTCCCGTTCACTTGCTGCGGCATCAATTGCGGCTTCGGGATCGGTTAGGGCGCGGCTAATCTGGCCGATCCGGATACTGCCATCCAAAAACTGGACGGCGCCAGCATCCACAATGGGGGCGGCGGGTTGGTGTCCTGGTTCATCCCACAGAACATCTTGCTCCAGACTACTGGCTTGTGCTTCCAGTTGGAAGCGGCGGCTATCGGCGGGCATGACGATGGTCCGCAATTGCAGGTCGGCGGGCGGTATGTCCACCAGCTCGGCATGGGTGAAGTAAAGTCGCACGGGGATGCCGGAGTGATGCAGCAACTTACGACTGAGCCCACCGGCACAGACCACCACCTGATTACTATGGAATATCTCCTGGCCGCAGTTAATGCCGACAAACCGTCCTTGCTGGTGTTGCAGGTGGCTGACGATGCCGATCTGCAACCTGCCGCCCCGTCGGATGAAGGCGTCTGTATAGGCCTGAACCGTTGCTTGCTGTGAAATGTGTCCGTGTTTGACGGTTAAAGCACCTGCGATCGCGGCAGGATTGAGCAATGGTTCCAGTTCACATGCTGCCTGAATACTGAGTAAACGAGGTGGAATGGCAAATTGACTGTAAAATTGCTCTATTGCCTGAGGATCCACATCCGGGGGAATCGTCAGCAACAGGTCTAGTTCACGAAATTGGGTGTCAGCCGCTAGTTCATCGGGGAGCGATCGGTGCAGGGCAATGCCTTCTGCACAGAGCTGTCGAGTCAGTTCAGTAGTGCCGGCCCAATAGGCAATCCCGCCATAACCAAAGCGAGTTGCTCCCTGCAAGGTTGAATGCTGTTCCACCAGTAGAGTGGAAAATCCTTGTTGGACTAACTCATAGGCCAGTGCGGCACCCGTAATGCCAGCGCCAATCACTATCCAATCAAATGTATTCATTGTGGTCTCGTTGCTGTTCAACAATGTGGATTCCAGGTACAGCGATCCGACCCCACTCCCCATCGCTAGTAAGCGGAGCTGGCTGGCTGCGGCCTAGATGGGGATGTAATACCATAATTCACGGTGATCCGGCTGGTCATCGTTCTCAAGTTTAGTGCCCTACTGGTTAAGTCCTTGCTATTTGGTCCAAGGAGTTGTTGTTGAGTCGCAGGCTATTCCTGAAATTACACCGCCGTCAAGGTGATTCAGGGCTTGTTAGCAACTGGCATGTTGGGTGTTTCTGTGCTCGCAGTGTCAATCCCAAGGTGGCGATGTAGGTGGTCTTTACAGGGGATTGGTCGCTGCCGGTTAAAGAAGCGGAAGCTGCAAACAGCATGGTTAACCGGGACGTGGATGTCCTGACTTGCCATGTTGACAGTCCCAAAGTGGTGATCGACACGACAGAAAAGGGGGGGTATCTGTTGCACGGGCTACCATACTAACCAGGCCCAGTTAGCGCCTAAAGGTTACCTGACTGGAGCCGAGTGGGACTGGTCCAAGATTTATACCGACTATGCCCTGATGCTTAAGGCTGGCAAAACATTGATGAATGGCGGTATTCCCCGCAGGACCGATTAGCCAATACGACATCATTCGCATGCTGCCGTTTGGGGGCAAGGTGCTAGCGGTTCAAATGCCCGGTTATCTGCTGCAATTGGTGCTGACTCAGGGACTGGCGAATCGGGGACAGGGCGGCTATCTCCAGACGGCCAACGTCAATCAGGATGCAACCGGCAAGTGGTTAATTGGTGGCCAACCCCTCCAACTCCAACGGTTGTACAAGGTTGCCATTAATGATTTTTTGATGAGTGGACGAGAGCAAGGGCTGGATTTTCTTAATTTGAACGTACCCGGTGTCACGCTGCTGGCGAAAAAGCGAGATATCCGCTTTGTGGTGATTCAGTTCTTCCAGCAGCCCAAGCCACAAGGCTCTTAAGCCTGTTTCGCTCGGTCTTCAAATGGATGCAGGACCAATGCTGCAACAAAAATTTAAATTTTTTAGACAAAAAGGGATAGACAAGAACAGGGCTTCTGTCGTACAAATGTTCTATGGCTTGTCTCTGAACTTTATAGACGGAACAACCTAATTGAACTAAGCAATTAAACATGGAACGCCTGTTATGGAACTTCTGACAGATGCCCAACAGGAGCTTTACGACTGGTTGGTGGAGTATATTTCTGAAAATCAGCATTCCCCCTCTATCCGTCAAATGATGAAGGCGATGGGACTCAGATCTCCTGCGCCGGTACAAAGTCGATTGGAACATCTGCGGAACAAAGGCTATATCAATTGGACCGATGGCAAGGCCCGTACTATTCGGCTGATGAATTTGCATCCGGCGGGAGTGCCGATTAAAGGGGCGATCGCTGCTGGTGGGCTGGTCGAGACTTTTGCCGATGTTGAAGTTGAGCACCTGGATTTGGCTAGCCTGTTGCGTGACCCCCAATATTTTGCACTACGGGTTCGGGGCCTGAGTATGATTGATGCGCTGATTGATGATGGCGACGTAGTCATCATGCAGCCGGTGGCCGATCCGAAAAACCTCAAAAATGGCACGATTGTTGCCGCCAGAGTGGAAGGTCAAACCACGCTCAAGTACTATCACCGCAAGGGCAATAAGGTTACCCTGCAACCGGGCAATCCGGATAAGGAGAAGTATCCTCCCATTGAGGTGTCAGCCAGTCAACTGGATATTCAAGGGATGCTGGTTGGGGTCTGGCGAGGATTGGGCAAGCTGTAAGCAGATTTTCAGGAGAAAAATCGCCCATAAAGGTTGACCTACTTTGGCGGTAAAGCCTTTGGGACAAGATGTTTTGGTTCACGCAAAGATGAATGGCCCGATGCTTCGCCCGTGCAAGAGAGATGGCCGTAGCTAGGTGCAACGGGGTGAAGGTGAGTCAGAACGCCGACCCAGACTCGGCAGCAATTGGTGTTCGCCTTCATGGGCGACCAAGTCTTAGTTCCAGCCCCCTGCTGTGGCATGATGACTGAGTGGTTGTCCTGCTGCTATTTCGGGTAAGGGGGCTAAATTATTTGAAACCGCATCACACCCTGCTGCAAATTGTGCGTAGCCGTAAAATGGCTGCTTTGTTGCTCCTGGGGTTTGTCTCTGGTCTGCCGCTGTACTTGACCAGTCGTACCTTACAAGCCTGGATGAAGGATGTCCAGATTGATCTGGGGGTGATTGGCTGGTTCAGTTTGATTGGCCTGCCTTACACGCTTAAGTTTCTCTGGTCCCCTTTATTGGATCGGATCATTCCGCCTGTCCTGGGGCGGCGGCGGGGCTGGTTGTTTTTGACCCAACTGGGACTGATGGTTGCGATCGCAGCCATGGCCATCCAGCAACCGGCCCAGGCGCTACAATTGCTGGCCATCAATGCGTTGATCATTGCCATTCTGAGTGCTACCCAGGATATTGCTGGCGACGCTTATCGAACCGATGTTTTGGAGCCAGATGAATTGGGAGCCGGGGCATCCACTTGGGTACTGAGCTATCGAATTGCCCTGCTCGTTTCTGGTTCTCTGGCCCTGATTTTGGCCGATTACCTACCCTGGAGTGTGGTCTATTTACTGATGGCAGCCCTGATGGCGATCGGCTTAGCCACGACACTTTGGGCTCCGGAAGCAACGCAGCAGGAGCAACCGCCCCATTCCTTCTTGGAGGCAGTGATTTTGCCCTTTCAGGAATTTTTCTCCCGTCTGGGGCCAGGCTTTGCGGCGATCGTGCTGCTATTTATTTTGTTGTATCGTCTGGCCGATGCCCTGGCGGGCAATATGGCCACACCATTTCTCCTGGACATTGGTTTCAGTAAGACTGAAATTGGGGCGATTCAGGGAACCTTCGGTTTTTTTGCGACAACCGTGGGGGTGGTCGCAGGGGGCGCTTTTGTCACCAAGCTTGGCATTTATCGATCGCTGTGGATTTTTGGGGTGTTGCAGGGGTTAAGTAATCTGGGCTACTTCTGTCTTAGCGTATTGCCCAAAAGTAACACCCTGTTGCTGCTGGCGGTTAATATCGAAAACTTCTGCGCTGGTTTGGTCACGGCTGCCTTTGTGGCCTATTTGATGAGCCTGTGTCACCATGCTTTCACAGCCACCCAGTATGCCCTTTTGTCCAGTTTGATGGCAACGGCGGGGATTATTCTGGCTGCACCGGCGGGTGAATTGGCCAAAGCAACCGGATGGCCGGTTTTCTTTCTAATCAGTCTGGCGGCGGCGCTGCCGGGTCTGTTCCTATTACCCATTGTTGCTCCCTGGAATGGTTTATCAGAGGGTAGATGAGCGCTAGGATAAAGGAGGTATGGTATCTAGCTCCAGGATTAGCGCCTGACCAGGGCGATGAGCGCTATACCACCCTAACCTCGATTTTTGTTAACCGGGTCCTATGGCATTTTTTCGGCAATACGTTGCCCCCCTGTTGATTGTTCTGGTGTTTTTGGTAGCTCTAGTGGCGGTCAGTTCTCGTATTTTCTTGCCCGCTGACATGGCAGCCCCCGCTCCGGTGGAAGAGGTGCGGCCCGTTGCCAAGGCCCAACAGCCCCATCCGGAAACGGTTGCTGATCTGCCGCCTGCCCTGTCCACCTTGATCAAAGGTCTGCCAGAAAATCCGGCCCTATCGGAACGGCTCTAACCGCTGAACAGTCATTGGATGGAGTCGGTGCAGTTTCCAGATGGCTACCACCTCCGGCCTGGATCAGGTTTGGATCGGGCCTTATTGGTCAAGTTCAGTCAACGAACCTATCGGGAACTGGCGTCAGGGGGGGAGTTTGCCCATTTGACGGTTACCATTGACCAATACTTGTCTGGCGAAACACCGCTCTGGTGGGTGGAAACCGCGATAGATGCGCCGCCAGAGTCGCGATCGCTGCCGGGAGTGAGTCCTCGGATGCAACCGATCGCCTGTCTCTGGCTGGGAACAGCCATTGACCAATTGACCGGCGATCGCCAGGCCCATGTGTTCCTCTTGTATGTGGCTCCGGACCATCGCCGACGGGGGATTGGCACCGCCTTGATGCATCTGGCGGAAGCCTGGGCCCATGCCAGGGGCGATCGCCAGATTAGTCTGCAGGTCTTTCAGTGGAATCAGCCAGCCCTGTCCTTTTACCAGACACTGGGCTATCAGTCGCAATCGGTCTTGATGGTGAAACCCCTGCCAGCCCCTCAGCCCTAAAATTGGATCAGACTGCTGCGGTCAGGCGGCCAACCGAACTGGGCGCCTCGACCTGTAATTGCATTCCTTGAAAGCTCAAGGTTAGCCAGGGGTGCTGCAAGTTCAAGTCAGCTAAGGGACTGTCCGGAGCGATCGTTAGCTGGCTACGGACCAGTCCCAATCGAGCTTTGGCCTTAGCCGTAAAGCACAGCAGAGCGGTCGCCAAAGTTCCGAAGCTTTGACCGGAAAAAGATTGTTGCCAGAGGGGAAACGGTTTTCCCCAGGTCAGTTGACAGAGTTGCTGCTCTGCCTGCCGGACTTCCACTTGCCAGCGGGAGCCAGCTTGCCAGCTAAATTGGGCCAATTGTTTGGGCAAGCCCCAAATTTCCCGTCCACCGGCAATGGACTCTGGTTGATCCACATAGATATGGGAAATCCAGGAACCCGTGTAGTTGCCATAGTGGACCAGTGCTGTCACCACAATCAACTCGCTGTATTGCAGGACGGAACCGGCGCCATAGCGGACCAAATACACCCCTCCCAGGGTGTGACCGGGCAGCACCGACACAATCTCCAACTCGGGCGGCACCAGTCGCCTGGCCTGTTGCAGCGATACCAGATTGACGGTGAGGAGGGCATCTCCCACAAGTTGCCAGGGGGCTGGTGGATAGGGCATGGTGATTCCGTTAATGACGACAAACAAGGGGTCAGCTAGGAGCCAGTTACACCGGCAAGGGCTGAACGGATTGGAAGGCCAGGCGATTGTTCCGCCAGACAGTTGTTATGCTAAGTAATTGAGCGTGCCAGGACAGCCAGGAAATTGGATGCATGACTAAACCAACAGTCCGTATTGGTATTTTAGGCGGTGGCTTTGGTGGGCTCTACACAGCCCTGCGTTTGAGCCAGTTGCCCTGGAAAACTGAAACCGCACCGGAAGTGGTGCTGATCGATCGCGGCGATCGCTTCCTGTTTACCCCGTTCCTCTATGAACTGATGACGGGGGAACTGCAAAGTTGGGAAATAGCGCCGCCGTTTGAGGAATTGCTGGCTGGAACGGGCATCCAATTCCGTCAGGCGGCTATTGCCCAGATTGATCCGGCGGAAAAGCGGGTTCATTTGCAGGATGGCTCAGACCTGACCTGCGATCGCCTGGTGTTGGCTTTAGGCGGTGAAACACCCCTGGATCGGGTAGCGGGGGCGGCCGACTATGCCCTGCCCTTCCGCACCCTGCAGGATGCCTATCGCCTGGAGGAACGGTTGCGGGTTCTGGAATGCTCGCAGACCGATAAAATCCGGGTGGCGATCGTCGGTGCTGGCTATTCCGGCGTGGAGCTAGCCTGCAAACTGGGCGATCGCTTGCAGGATCGGGGTCGGATCCGCCTGATCGAACAGTCCGACCAGATCCTGAAAGTGGCCCCCGAGTTTAACCGCACCGCTGCCAGCCGAGCCCTGGAAGAACGGGGGATCTGGATCGATCTGGAAACAGCCGTGGAATCTATCACACCCGACAGCATCACCCTGAATTACAAAAATATGTTGGACACCATTCCGGTGGAAGTGATCCTGTGGACGGTTGGTACCCGCGTGCCAGCAGTGGTGAGCCAGTTGCCCTTGAAACAAAATGGCCGGGGACAACTGGTTGTTAGTCCGACCCTGCAGGTGATTGATCATCCTGATCTGTTTGCCGTCGGTGATCTGGCGGATTGTAAGGATGCTGACGGAAAACAGATCTTCAGCACCGCCCAGGCCGCTTTTCAACAGGCTGACTATGCCGCCTGGAATGTCTGGGCTTCCCTGACCGGACGGCCCCTGCTGCCGTTCCGCTATTTCCATCTAGGTGAAATGATGACCCTGGGAACGGACAATGCCACCCTGACGGGTCTGGGCCTGAAGTTGGACGGCCCTGTGGCCTATGGGCTGCGTCGTCTGGCCTATCTGTATCGCCTGCCAACCCTGGACCATCAACTTCGGGTTGGGCTGAATTGGCTGTTGCAACCCTTGATTGAAGGGCTGTCGGCTCTCAGTTAATCTAGCTAGACCGATGACACCTTGCAGATCCAGTCAACCATGAATTTACTGGAGTGTGGTTGCTGCTACTAGCTTTTCTTCTCAGTAAAGTCCCGCTTTGAATGGGCGGATTTGCTTCTACGCTTTCCTCCAGCCAGGGCTTTGTATCGCAACATCAACGACAGATGAGGTCTGGCCTTCATAATTAAAGAAATTGCATAGATCAAGGGTCTGGCGGCTTTCCATAGTGGGTATCGGCTTCAGATGGGAATTCTGATTACAGAGCACAGACACCATTCAGTTGACTGTTTAGACCGTAGTCTTTGGTTGTAAACAGATTCATCAAATGAGTGGGTGACAGGTCTCAGTCATCTGTGGATTAGGGGAACATCTCAATGCATTCGAACGAGCTGCTGGCGGCATACAACGATGGAAGACGCGATTTCTCGGGAGTCCGTCTTTGGGGAATTAATCTGACCCGTCAAAAACTACCTGGCATCAACTTGCGGAATGCGGATTTACGAGGAGCTAATCTAATGGGCATTAACCTCCGGAGTGCCTGTCTGGAGGGGGCAGATTTGACTGAGGCGGACTTAACCGGTGCTGACTTGTCTGGTGGAGATTTGAATCGTGCCAATTTATCTGGGGCTAACTTAACGGAAATCAATCTTACGGGTGCATATCTGCTTGACTCCAATCTCAGTGCCGCTATTCTCAACAAAGCCAATCTCAGCGGATGTAATTTGAGCGATGCGGATTTAAGCAATGCCCATTTGTGGGGGGCAAATTTGTGTGGGGTGCAAATGCTGAATGTGAATTTACAAGATGCCAACCTGCGAGGCGCCTATATGTGTCAGGCGGTCGTAAATGGCAATCTGACCGCCGCTAACTTGAGCGGCGTCAATTTAAGTTGGTCTGTCTTAACTGGAGCCAATTTGAGCGAGGCGATTTTGACCGAGGCTCAACTGGCCAGTGCTAATTTGCGGAATGTGAACCTGACCGGGGCCAAGTTGCGAGGAGCGGACTTACACGGAACTGATCTGAGCCATGCCAATCTGACCGGGGTGAACTTGAGTGAGGCCAGTCTATTGATGGCCAAACTGGCCCATACGATCCTCGAAGGTGCGGTTCTCAGCGGGACTGACTTACGGGGAACCAATTTGACTGAAACCAACCTGGCGGGTGTTAATCTGTTAGGAGCAAATTTACGGGGAGTGGTGATGCCTGCTTCCTGGTCTGCCCGTGCCTATGCTGGCTAAGGCTACATCCCCGGCCACTGCGGCAGCCAGAATTAATTGGAGTGGGCTTGCCTGCCGCCAGTCATTGATCTGCTAATCAGCGTTCCCCCCCTTGCACCATCATGGTTCAGTTATCGGCAAGAGAAACTCCCAACGTCATCTTTCTGGATGCAGTGGGCACCCTATTTGGGGTCAAGGGAGGGGTGGGCGAAGCCTATCGCCAGGTGGCGTTGCAGTTTGGTGTAGATGTTCCGGCGGCAATCCTGAACCGAGCCTTTTTTCAGAGTTTTCAGGCTGCTGGATCGGCGGCCTTTCCAGACACGCCAGCGGCTGCTTTAAGCGAAAAAGAGTTTGCCTGGTGGCGGGCGATCGCAACTCAGACATTCCAACAGGCAGGGGTGTTGGAGCAGTTCCGGGACTTCGACGCCTTCTTTGCCGCCCTGTTTGCCTACTTTGCGACAGCAGAGCCGTGGTTTGTCTATCCGGATGTGCGGCCGACACTGGAACAGTGGCACAATTCCGGCATTGAGTTGGGGGTGCTGTCCAACTTTGACTCCCGCCTTTATGGGGTGTTGCAATCCTTGGGTCTGGCTAATTTTTTCTCTTCGGTGACTATTTCCACAGAATCCGGGGTAGCCAAGCCAGATAGCCAGATCTTCCATCTGGCGCTGCACAAACACCATTGTCCAGCCAGTCTGGCCTGGCATATTGGCGATAGTTTTGAGGAAGATTACCAGGCGGCTCGGTCGGCGGGATTACGCGGGATCTGGTTACGCCGAAACGAATCGGGTATAGGGTAGTAGGGAACGTCATGACTGGACTGTATGACCCTCAAGCCTGCCCAAATCTTGACCCGGTTGAATGAAAAACGGGACCATTTTTCGGCCTTTGACAAAAACGCCCTGAAAGCCTTAAAAGACTATCAAGAAGCGCTCCGCAAAGCCTCTCAGGAGCCGGAAGCGCGGTTGCGGCAAAAGGTAAGTCAGATTCCCCAGGAAGATCGGGGGGCGGAGCCGCTGGAATCCCTGGCGGACTGCGCCAACTGGGTCCGGGCTTTTCCGCTGCTGTGGCAAAACCGGGAAGATAGCCACGTCTGGGTGCGGAACCGGCTAACTGGCGTTTCCACCTTTGCGGTGGATGGTTCGCAGATTTATCCCGGCAAAGATTTGTCGATTCCGGTTGCCCTGGTCCAGATTGGCTGGTTTGAAAATCCTCACCGGCCGGATGGCCTGTATGAGAAAGACATCGCGGTGGATATCATGACGCCGCTGGATCTGAAGGTGAATGATAGCGGTGAGCCAGTTGATCGACGGGTGAACATGCGCCGCTTTGAGATGGAGGTCGATCGCTTGGTGGACTATATGCAAGACCGGGCTGGCTGTGATTCCTGTCTGGTATTCTTCGATGGGTCGCTGGTGGTTACCTTTGCCGAAGCGTTTGACGAGGAAACCCGCCAGTTTTATATCAACTGTGTGTCCCGCCTGTTGCAGGTCAGTGAAGCATCTCGGGTGCCCCTGGTGGCTTACATTGACACCACCTACGCCCGGGATTTGACAATCCTGCTGCAACGACTGTACAACTTGGAGCCTGCTCCGTCGATGCACGATGCTCCGTTGTTGGGCCAAGCCATGCAATGGGGCGATCGCACACCCTTGTTCCGCTGTCGCCGTCCGGGGGTTTTGCAACATTATCCGGCCCAGGTTAAGCAGGAGATTGCTTTCACCTACCTCAAAGCCCACCAGGGACCACCCGTCCGCCTGGAGTTGCCCGTCTGGTTGTACGAAACCGGCCGTCACGAAACGGTGCTGGACTGGGTCCGTTGTGAAATTATTGTGGGTAACGGCTATCCCTATGCGATTGAAACCGCTGACCAGACAGCCGTACTCAAAGTGGAAGATCGCCAGGTTTTTTTCCGGCTGCTGCAGGACTGGGCAGAGGAAGAAAAGCTGAATTTGCGCCTTTCTCGCAAAATGGTCAGTAAAGTGAGAAGACGATAGAGATCGGTTTCTTCGGCGTTGCTGAATAGAAGTATGATTTTCGGGTTTGAGTCTTTTGCCGCCCTC
>CAZBTL010000150.1:0-10638 GCA_964494755.1 uncultured bacterium
TAGACGGGTGAAACCCCCTGTGATAACAATGGCTTAGTTGAGCGGGTACAGCAGGCCCGCTGCTAAGTCATTAAATTTTCTGAGCTGCCTGTGTATCTACTGATTCCTGCCGCCGGATCTGGCCGTCGTATGGGGAGCAACCGCAACAAGTTGCTCCTACCCCTCTTGGATCAACCACTCCTGGCCTGGACGTTGATGGCTGCTAAGGCTTCTCGCAGTATTCGCTGGATCGGGCTGGTTTCCCAACCGGAGGACTGGCCAGAGTTCAAAGACATCGTGAATCACCTGGGGCTCACTAAGTCGGTCCATTTCATTCAAGGCGGAGCCACCCGTCAGGAATCGGTCTATCGAGGCTTGCAGGCACTACCCGTTTTAGCGGAACGGGTGCTGATTCATGATGGGGCCCGTTGTCTGGCCACACCCACTCTCTTCGATCGCTGCAGTCAGGAGCTCAAGCACTGCCCCGGCTTGATTGCCGCTATTCCCGTGAAAGACACGATCAAAATCGTAGACCCAACCAGCCATCAAATCACCGACACCCCGAACCGGCAACATCTGTGGGCAGCGCAGACGCCCCAGGGATTTAAGGTGGATTTATTGAAACAGTGCCATGAAGTGGGGCTGCAAAAGGGATGGGAAGTGACGGATGATGCGGCTTTATTTGAGCAGTGCGGCTACCCGGTCCAGATTGTCGAAGGAGAGGAAACCAACCTGAAGGTGACCACACCTATGGATCTGGCGATCGCGGAATTTATTTTGCGGCAACGGTTGCAACAGGCGTCTGTTTAGAGCCCAACAGGGGATCAGGGAAATGAAAGGCGGAGGGTAGGGGTTGAAAAAGATTGGGAAGGTGGAGATCAGTCCGGGAGCCATTCCGGCAGCTTTCAGTCGCTACTACATGACGCTGCGCCTGGCCCAATGGTTGGGCAGCCCTTTTCCCTTGGGCACGTTTTTGATTAACTTGTTTGGAGCACTGCTGATGGAAGGTTGGCCACCCTTCCTCTCCGACAGCGGATTGCGCCCCAGGATCCAGTTGGCCGTTCTCACCCACCAGTCAGCGCATCTGTTTTAACTGGTCATTGATGGCATCGAGATCAAAGTCTTCTGGGTCAAACTCTCCGCCAACCCATTCCAACAATTCATCATGTTCAGGATGATCGGGGGATTGAATCGCCTCCAGGAATTCGGCATAGCCCCAAACACCACCGCAATCTTCCGGCGGACAGGCCCTCTTGCCACCTAAACAAATGGGATAGTGGGTTTGAGGATCGGGGGGTAAAATCTTCTCGACTAAAATCTCATGGTCCCAGGAATCACCAAAGTCGTAGGTATAAAGGAACTTAAACTTTTCCTTAGGTACTATCTGATCTAACTTTACGGTGCGTTCACTGCGAACTTGGAAGTCATATTCTGGCGCTGGCTGACCGTATTCTACCCCGTGAATCAAGAACGAATGCAGGTGGCAATCAAACCAGCCCATCGCATCCTGAATAATCCGGTGCAATTTCCCCAACGTAATATCGCTGGCAACTTGAACTCGCCGCCAGATGGGTGGTTTGGCCCCTTTGAGACTGATTTTGAGCTGATAAACTTGAGTAATTTGCTTTTTAGCAGCCATTGTTGCAGATCCGGTTAAGGAATGCCGGTTAATGCTTCCTTGACTGTACCAGAGAGTCGGTTGGCCTGTGAATGAGGGCTGGTATGATCCAAGACGGAGATTCACCCTGCCCATTGCCTGAGATCATGGCCACCCTTGCCAGTCTTCAAGCTCACCTCAATCTGGCTAAACCACCGATCTATCGGTGTCAGGCCAATTTGGATTTATTTGACTCTCCAAATCTGGAGCGACTGGCGACCCAGGCGGCCAAGGGTCGGTTATTAACCGTTGAGTCGTTGCCATCTGACCTGACACCCAGCAGTCCTACAGGCGCGATCGCCGTTTGTCTGTGCGAAGATGACTACCCTGGTTGGCTTTCTCTACAGGACTTGTCACAGCTAGAGCTATGCCACCAGCCCTATCAGCCGCCAGTTTGGTCGGAGTCAGACATTCGCAGCCAGCTTCCAGCCGTGATCCAGTTTGCCCAGACAGCTATGGCTCACCCCAACCACTATCTCTGGGGGGGAACGGTCGGTCCCCATTACGACTGTTCGGGTCTGATGCAAGCCGCTTTTGCTGCCGTAGGCATCTGGTTGCCCCGAGACGCCTATCAACAGGAAGCATTTGTGCAACCGATCGCGCGGTCAGAGGTGACTCCCGGTGATCTGATCTTTTTTGGGCCGCCCGCCAAAGCCACCCATGTGGGTCTTTATCTGGGAGACGACTGCTACATCCACAGTTCCGGCAAGGATCAGGGTCGCAATGGCATTGGCATCGACCGGCTATCTCCTAGCAGCGATCGCATCAGCCAGACCTACCTGGCCCAAGTGCGGGGATCTGGACGGGTGGTGGCCTCCTACATTCCTAGCCGTCGGTAAGGGACAACGCGGAAACGTCCCCCTGATACAATTCATTTATTCATATTTGTCCATCCACCATGCCCCTTTCTCCTACAACTGACTACACTGATCGGAAGGCGCTCGCGCTCAATGTTGATCTGTCGGTTGTAGTCCCGATTCACAACGAAGTCGAGAGTTTACCCAGTCTGGTAGAGGAAATTGCTACAGCACTGCAAACCACCGATCTCAACTACGAAATTCTGTGTGTGGATGATGGTTCAACCGATGGATCCACAGAACTGTTAAAACAGATGGCGGGCGATCGCACCGATTTACGCGCCATCATTTTACGGCGCAACTACGGTCAAACGGCTGCCATGTCCGCTGGTTTCAGTCACGCCCAGGGCGAAGTCATCGTCACACTGGATGGGGACCTGCAAAACGATCCAGCCGACATTCCCATGTTACTGGCCAAGCTAGAAGAGGGATACGATCTGGTCAGCGGTTGGCGGAAAAACCGACAGGATGCCACCTTAACCCGCCTTCTACCGTCAAAAGTGGCCAACTGGCTAATCGGCCAGGTCACAGGGGTCAAATTACATGACTATGGTTGTTCCCTCAAAGCCTACCGAACAGAACTGGTCGCCGACATGCATCTCTACGGCGAGTTGCATCGATTTCTGCCAGCCCTGGCTTTTATCGAAGGAGCCCGCATTGCCGAGCTGCCCGTCCGTCACCATGCCCGTCGCTATGGCCAGAGCAAGTACGGCTTAGGCAGAACCTTCCGCGTCATGATGGACATGCTGACAGTCTGGTTTATGCGCAAGTTTTTAACTCGACCCATGCACGTCTTTGGTTGGTTTGGCCTGATTGCCCTCCTGCTGGGAACTGGCATGGGGCTGTATCTAACCGGACTCAAACTCCTGACCGGCGCTAGTATTAACCGCCCCCTGTTGATTTTAGTGGTGGTTATGATCCTGGCAGGCATCCAGCTTTTCAGTTCGGGCCTGGTTGCAGAACTCCTGATGCGGACGTACCACGAATCCCAGGGTCGCCCAATTTATCGAGTGCGCGAAGTTGTGGGCGCTGGTCGCCCCGTTAACCGAAACGCAGAATAGACCAACTCTTCCGTAGACCTACCCTTCTGCTTTTTGCTGCATTCCCTTCATGATGCGGGCCAACTCCGCCTTCTCATCTACGATCGCACGGGAAGGAGAACCGCTGATAATGCGCTCAAAATTGCGGAAAGAGTCCTTAATTTCGGGGCCATGCTCACTGATGATGTACTCCCGGATTCCCTTGTCATGCCAGGAGCCCCGCATCTTAAATACGTTGATGGCACGGGACATCTCACCACGAATCTCAACGTACTGCAGCAACAGAATGGTGTCGGTAATGGTGGAAATATGGGAATCCGTAATGGAATGGGAACCCATGAATTGATCCGTTGTATTGGTAAAGAAACCCGTAATTTCTTCCTGTTTGGCAAAGCCAGTCACCCCAATCACAAACTGGCGGAAGGCATTGTTACTGACTCCCCGAGCCAGGGCGGATAAGGAGTCGATCGCAATGCGGGACGGCTTGAACTCAGCGATCTCCGATTTAATGATTTGCAGGTGATCTTCCAGACCAGCGGACTCTGGATAGGCGCAGATAATCTTGAGCAACCCTTTCTGTTCCAGATCTTCAAAATCAATGCCCCAGGAATACGCATTGCGGGACAACTGAGCCCGCGACTCTTCATAGGCAAATAGGATCGCCCGCTGATCGTGGGCACAGGCATCCTGCAAGAACTTGCTGACCAGCAGGGTTTTGCCCGTCCCGGTGGCTCCCGTCGCCAGGATGATCGAATCCTTGAAAAATCCGCCGCCGCACATTTCGTCCAGAGTTCTGACCCCTGAGGAAACTCGCACATTGGAGGATCGCTGAGTTAGGCGCATCGCACCCAGCGGGAAAATGTTGATGCCATCGTTGGTAATGGTGAAAGGATATTCTCCTTTCATGTGGGTGGTGCCCCGCAGTTTCAGGATCTCAATCGTGCGGCGCCGCCGCTCTCCCTCCAGGACATTGCGGACGATCGCCACATTATCTGAAACAAACTCTTCCACCCCAAACCGAGCCACCGGGCCATATTCCTCAATCCGCTCCGTGGTCATGATTGTGGTCGCGCCCACCAACTTCAACCGGGCCACCAGACGAAAAATTTCCCGCCGCACCACAGAAGCTGCATCATACTGCTGAAACACAGCCGTCACCGAATCAATGGAAACCCGCTTGGCCTTGTATTTGCGAATGGCGTATTGGATCCGCTCAATCAAAGCGGACAGGTCAAAATTACCAACCACATCCTGACCTTCGGGATCAGGAGAAGCATCCAGGATAAACAACTTACCCTGCTCAATCAGCGTTTGCAAATCCCAGCCAAAGCTGACAGCATTCTTAATGATGTCGGTTGGAGATTCTTCGAAGGTGACAAAGACACCTGGTTCATCAAAAAAGACAATTCCGTTATACAGAAATTGAATTGCTAGAAGAGTTTTTCCGGTTCCCGAAGTTCCACTCACCAGTGTTGTTCGACCAATTGGCAAGCCACCATGGCTGATATCATCAAAGCCCTCGACCATGGTACGCAGCTTTTGTACCCCTGCTTTAGCCAATAGATTTTCCTGTGCTGTTTGATTAAGTTGATTCATGGTATTTGCAGAACCGTTAAAACTCTTTCTATTTATCTGAAAAATTCATTTGATTGATGCCAGCCCAAACTGACAGGACTATTACTTAAACTAAACCTTCTGACTCCTCATCCCGCAACTCTTCGTAAAGTAAATCTAATCCGATCAACACTTTCTCCCGATCTGACAAATCCCCAATAATCTTGCGAACTGGAGGTGGCAAGATTTTTGCCAAGGTTGGAGTGGCCAGGATCTTATCTTCTTCCGCTAGCTGAGGATTTTTCAACACATCGATTACCTTCAGGGCATAAACTCCCTGAAATTCCTTTTCAAGAATGTTGTTCAGCGTTTTCAATGCCCGGATGGAATTCGGCGTGTTGCCTGCAACATATAGTTTCAGAACGTAGGTCTTTTTTAGGGGACTCATAGTTGGCGAGATAGTGTTGCTTGGGACAAGAGACCGAACTGGAAAATCAACAGTGAGAAGATAGAGAAAGTTGGCATACGCAGATAGAGAACGTTAGGACTCACGGGGAATGGAGCGACGGTACATTTCACAGAGATGGGCGATCGCATCAATCAATGTCAACCGATAGTCCAACAACATTTCATCGCTACGACCCTCCAATTTTAACTGCTTGGAAAACTCATCCATTAACTCCATGTGAATTTCAACCACTTGGGAAACTGGAATATCCGTAAAAAATGCAGTGTTCACAAAATCATCGATCCGTTGATTTAAGTGACCATCATCGGCAAAGTAGCACAAAACAATCTCACGGTAGTCCGCTTTCAGCTTCTTCAGGAGTTCCTGCCGCTGTTCGGGGGGCAGGTGTCGCAGAAAGTTATTGGGATTGCGCTTGTAATACACACCCAGGTATCCTAGTCGCTCCTTAAGTTTTTCAGTTAGCCGCCGTTGCTGGAACAGCAAGGCCGTCTCATCTGCCAGCTCCGGAGCCAGGTCTACCGCCAAAAACGCATTCCCTAAACGGCAGACGGGAGAAAGGTTCAAGAACTGCGCGATCGCACGATCAATGTATTCTTCTACCGCCTCCACCTGAGTCTGATCGATCAGGACTTCCGCCAGGTGATAATAAAATGGGACCGATCCTGGGCCAGACACCTCCTCAGCAAGATGGGCATCCTCTGCAAGAGCGTCACAGCGAATGATAATCAACGGCAGCACAATCGCTTGACCATGAAGCCAAGTAATCAACTGAGGCAGTTCTGATCCCGCTGCCAAAATCAAACAATCCAACTGCTGCTTTTCGGATTCAACGAACCGACAGAACGCCTCCACTGACTCCAGCACAACCGGCTGGTAGGACTTGCCATTAAGTTGCTGCAAAACAGCCTCAGCTAGCGTACCTGAGGAAAGATAGATCCCAACCAACAGCCGGGAAGAAGAATCACTGGAGGGCGTTTGCGTCAAACCTGACCGAATCCTTTAAAGACAACAAGCACAACAAACCACAGGGGCACCCGCGGAGAACGAACAGAACACCAAGGAGGAATCTTAATATTTCGTTAAAACCAGACGCTTAATTCATTATAAGTACACACCTTACGCTTTCTCGATAAGGTCATAATGAACCTGTGAGATTCATTGACGATGCATTTTGTCTGAGTTGTTTTTCCTGCCCACCGTTGTGTCAGGAAAAGGGGAGTGATGAGTTTGAGGCTTAATGGTCTTCGTTGGCGCTTTAGGTCTTGCCGTTGAGGGTTAGCATAGCCTCATAGAGGTTGGGCAAGCATTACAGTTCCCGTTTGGGCTGGTTTACCATGGGCCTGCACAGTCTCCATCTTCAAGACTTTATCCTACCAGTACCGCTCTGTTCCGGTGCCGAGAAAGTTGGAGCGGCTGTGGCCAGTTGTAAACGAATGGGAAGTGATGGCCTGATCCTGGTCGATGCCCAGCAACGGCCACAAGGATTCATTGCCCTGGCCCACTTGCTCACCGGATCCTTCAACAGCGATATCGAAGAACCTGATGCCGCTTCCGTCCCCCTTTTATCTGACCTGAGCCACTCTAACCTGAAAGATCTGGCCGCTACGGTCGCCACTTCTGTGGATTGTCTGTCGGTGGATCAGTCAATCACTGATGTTTTACGATCCGTGTGGCAATCGGATCCAGCCATATGGGTGGTAACAAACTCCGCAGGAGAATGTCTGGGAATTCTCGACTGTCACCGCCTGCTTCAGGCCATGGCAATTTTATTGCTTGAATCAGCCCAGGAAGAAGCTGTTACCCAAACCAACTTCCTAACAGCCCCCTGGTTGGAAATGCCCAGACAGCAAGGATTGACCGGACAGCAACAACAGATTTGGCATCTGACCCAGCAACTTCTGCTACAAAAGGCCGCAACAGCAGCCCTGGAAAACTCAGACCAATTTCCCACTGCGCTTTCCCAAATCTTTTCCCTGGCCCCAACAAGAGAGGGGGCTCCTTCTGATCAACCGAATCCTCTGATCGCCACCCAGGCTGGCGCACTTCCTGACACCATTTCGGTCGAACCCCTATGCGCTTTTCTGGATTGTTTGCCCCTGCCACTGATGCTCCAAACCAATCATGGTGAGGTGATTGCTCAAAATGCCGTTTGGCAGCAACAACTGGGAGGACTACAATATCCAGACGAGGTTCACCAGAATGCCGCCCGCTTGTTGGACTGGTCAGCCCCGTCTGCTTCTCCATCCGCCGCTAGTGGGGGGGCGATCGATGAGCCAACCCGCCACTTAACTGGATCCGGCTCCCATTCATCAGAGGTGTCCGCTTGGCCTCAGCGCCAGGCAGCGCCGACTGACTTTCCCCATTTACCAGAGGCGAGTAGATGTGAAGTCGGGCATCAACCTAATTCTTGCTTCTGCACTTGCTTGTTACAGGACGGTCAGGAACACATTTTCCAATTCGTCAAAGTTTCATTGGGAGCCCTGCCCAGAATCATGCATAATCCTGGCCAGAGTCCCCAGGACATGCCCCATTCTGAGGCCTCAAATCCCCAGTCCTTCCGATTAGCCACCTTGCAACCACAGTCGGTGGCGAAGCCCATTTCTGTAACATCGGCTGGTGGACCAGAAAACCAAACAGACCTTCAGCGCAACCAATCCAGGAGCGATGCTAACACCCCCAACACCCCAATCCCCAGTTCGGCAGATATCGCGACGGCAAGTTTGCAGAGTTCCCCGATCGCCAGTCAGGCAAGTACGATATCTCCAACCTCTAGAATCCCTATCGGCCAACAGACCGACACACTCTGGCTGATCCTGGCTCAAGATGTCACAGAGCAACGGCAATTAGCCAGGGAACTCACGGCAAAAAATGCCGATTTAATGCAGCTAAACCGGCTGAAAGATGAATTTCTGGCTTGCATCAGCCATGAACTGAAAACTCCTCTCACAGCAGTCCTGGGCCTATCCAGCCTGCTCAAAGATCAAAGCCTGGGCAGCTTAAATCAGCGCCAGGTGCACTACGCTCAACTGATTTATCAGAGTGGTCGTCATTTAATGGCCGTTGTTAATGACATTCTGGATCTGACCCGGATTGAAACGGGCCAACTGGATCTCACTTTTGCTCCAGTCGAAATTGCCCCACTTTGCCAGCGCGTTTTGGAGCAGGCCAAACAACAATGGATGCAGGAGCAAAAACGGCAGGTAGCTGACCTGGAGCCAGTGGTAGACATCGAGATCGGGCTGGAAATTGAACCGGGTCTGATCACCTTAGTTGCCGACGAAATGCGATTGCGGCAAATGCTGAGCAATTTGCTGTCTAATGCCCTCAAATTCACCAGCGTGGGTGGAGACGTAGGATTGAAGGTGGGCTGGTGGGGCGGCTGGATCGCCTTTACAGTTTGGGATACGGGCATTGGCATCGCAACTGATAAGCAGCATTTGATCTTTCAAAAGTTTCAACAGTTGGAAAGTCCCCTGACCCGACAGTTTGAGGGAACAGGCCTGGGCTTAGTTTTGACCCAGCGGCTAGCCCGACTGCATGGTGGGGACATCACCTTTCTTTCTACGGAGGGAAAAGGCAGTCGATTTACGATTTTGTTGCCCCCCAGCCCGCCAGAGAAAACGCCATTAACGCGCGGGGAGGCAGGGCTTGGCGAAGACGCGGATGACTTACTCAATCGCCCAGATGATCGGATTCCCCTGCAATCTCCCCCAACGGCTGCAACTGGCAGTCCAGATCAGGCCAATTTGCTCCTCACTGGCAATCGCAATCAGTTGGTTCTACTGGTAGAAACCGCACCAGTCGCCATTGAATCCCTCTCGGACGAACTGACGGCTCTGGGCTATTACCGGGTGGTGGTGGCCCGAAACGGCACTGAAGCTCTGGAAAAAGCCCGTCGTCTCCAACCCTGCATTATTTTCCTGAATCCTCTGCTGCCTTTGCTGTCTGGCTGGGATGTCCTGACCCTGTTGAAGTCTGATCAGGAGACGCGCCAAATTCCGGTCGTTGTTACCGCCACGTCGGCGGATGAAACAATTGCGCAAAGCCGAAATGCGGACGGGTTTCTTGCAATTCCGGTACAAACCAAACCTCTCAAGAGCCTGCTTCGGAAGTTATTAACTCCAATGCAACCTTCAGCATCTGGTCAAGCTTCCCCCAAGTACCTGACGGTTCTCCATCTGTGGGTTGACAGTCCAGCTAATTCTGCACTTGACTGGTCGATCGCCCATGGGCGGATGGCGCGATCCAGCCTCAACATGCTTCTGCAGTCCCATCGCTACCGAATTCTGCAAGCCGATGACCTGGAGCAGGCTGAACTCTTGGCCTGGGTGTGGACCCCCAATGTTGTTTTATTAGACGGTGAGACGGCTAACTGGCCAGGATATTTTCTCCATCTCAGCCAACAGCCAATTCTGGCTTCCTTACCGCTGATTGTCTTGGAGGCGGAAGCCTTCCAGGCTGCCAATCAGTTTTCTGGACTGCGCGTTTTTCCCTATCTGGCGCCTGTCAATTTCCCGGAGGACGAAAAGACCTCAACCCTTTTGCAAGTCATCCAGATCGCCGCTGGCTATGGATGGCAACCCACCATTCTGGCCGTCGATCTGGCCAATCTTCTGCAATTGGACAGTCAGTCCATGTTTCCCAGTGCCGCCAATCAGGTGCCGTTTGCTGAATCGGAATGGCTGAAAGCCCTGACCCAGTACTTACAACTGGCGGGATTGCGAGGATTGATCAGCCACTCCTGGCAGGAGACGCTCGATCATGTGCGATCGCAGCAAGTCGATCTGCTGCTGATTTGTTGGACCTCATCCACCCTGCAAGCAGACATCTCACCCTATCTGACAAACCTGAAAGAACTGCCTCACTGTCCCCCCATTCTGGTGCTGGATCACCGCTCCGACAGTATAGTGTCAGCGGCCGCTTTGCCCCGCTCCCTCCCCGATCCATTACCCGCGATCGCTGATCGCATTTTGCCATCCTCCTGCCCCATGCCAGATCTGTTAGAGGAAATTGAACAACTGCTACATTCCCCCATCAACAGCCTCTAGTCCGCTATCAAGGCTGTTTTGAGGGACGAACTAG
>CAZBTL010000151.1:0-10563 GCA_964494755.1 uncultured bacterium
TAAAGTAGCTAGATAAGTGATCCGTCAGCGCTTCAGTTCCAGCAGGGCCTCGTTCAGCAAGGCGCTCCGTCAATTTCGTAAAACCAGAAATATCTGCAAATAGAATCGCTGCCTGAAACTGCTCTACAACAGGTGTTTGCGGAGGAGTGGGGTTAGCATAAGCCCAATTGACTAACAGTCTGGGAACATAGCTGGCAATCTTCTCGGAAGACATAGCCCATGCCTCTATATAGGACAACGGCTTGAAATAATTGATGAGAAAGGTTTGATGAAATTTAGGCCCATTTCTATGAAACCCTATGAACCAGATTACTCAATTAGGATAGATTTGGCAGATCCATCCAACCTGACAGGGAGCACGACTGGCTTTTGTTGCCTGGTCACGGGTTATGAGTGATACTCCTTCTTCTTTCGGGGCTAGCGCCGCTGTCCGTAAACACTTAACGAAGCACCTGAATGCCGACATCCAAACAGGGCAAGTCCTCTAGATTAAGGCTAGTGCAGCGTCAACTCTAGAAATTAGGGTTTATAGTCAGCGCTTCAGCGCTAAAGCGCCAACTACGAGCCAATGGGTTCACCTTAAAATTAGGGTTTGACAGAACACTAGCTAAAATTTCAGCCATTTTGTGTCGGGTTACTGCCTCCATCGCCTGCGGGCGATCGCTTAATCCTGTGCCTCTGACACCGCCGCTGTTGGGGTTGGTGGGGCTGTTGCCAGATCGGGTGCTGTTGCACCAGATCGCTGCAAAACCGACTGACTGACCCAGACTGTCAGCAAGTGCGACAGCAGGCCCAGAGGCCCAGCAAACAGGCAGAGAATTAGAGAATGAACTGTCCAGATGCCGGCTCGCTGTCCTTCCAGATACATCCAGCGGCCAACAAACAGATCCATCACCAGAAAGTGAACCCAACCGGTGGCCGCAGCCCGCTCATCGGCAAAGAAGCGGGCAATGTCAGCCAGGGTGGGATTGGCCAGAGCCTGAGCCGACTCGGCGGTCAGGGTGCCGGAAAGCAAATAGAGATACAACCCAGCCAAGGCCATAGACGGCAAAGGAGACTCCATCACTCGCTTGGTGATGCTCCACTTGGGCAGCAGGATCATCAAGGTCCAGAAGGGCAAGACAAAGAAATTCGCAGCATCGAATAATTGAGCGATCGCCATAGGGAGCAGCTATCTTAAGACAACCCTCCCATTGTGACATTTACAGCCTGCGCACTTTGTGGAGTTCGACTCAGAACGGCGTTTTTGCATGAAAGAGGAGTTGCGAGCAAAAGAGTCATGGTAAAAATTTCAGTTACCACCCATAAAACCTGCCATGAAACCTCAAAATAGACCTTCTTCCCTGCTTCCGGAAGAAGGTCTTGATTTTATCGGTCCGCTAATTGTTGGCTATGGGCCAGCTAAATCTATTGGGCTTGGAGGAAGCACTCCATGGCGACATCCGCTAAGGAAATTGCCAACACTCCTCCCCTGTCCTTCCCGCGTAGACAGGAATCCATTCCTGACTGGCAACTTGGATCGGCATTTTAATTTCAATGTGGATTATAAATCAGAACAACCAGCAGTTACTTGACAGGGGCTATCTGGGCTGGGGGCGCCCCGGATTTGTGGGCGGCAAGGAGCAAGCATAGGCCATTAGGGCCCGTGCATTGGCGTTGTAGCCCAGATACTTTTGCCCGTCGTAGACCTGATCCTGGGTGGTGCAGTCGGCATACCAGCGAAAATCAATCGAGCTGACATCATTCTTGACCAGGAAGTTCCGCCGTTTGGGGCTGATATCCTGGTAGCCGGTGTTCTTGACCCGCAAGCCGCTTTCGTAACCGGGAATGCCGTAGAACATTTGGCTGGAATAGCCATTGGGGTAAGCCGTGCCACTGGCGACGGGCTTAATGTTTTCCAGGCTGGCGGTGCGGCTGGCGATGTTATAGCGACAGGTAAAGCTATATTGCTTGCCGTTGCTGGTTTTGCCTTCCAGGTCCATAAAGTAGAAGGAGCCACCTTTTTGAGCAGCGGTCTGGCTATAGACTTGATACCCCATTTGTCTGGCCTTGTTCAGACAAGCCTGTTCAGCCTGGTTAGGGCCGACATTACTACCAGCAATATTTTCGGGGCGGGGACCCCGTTCCACCACCCACTGGGTTGTCCGGTTGGAGTTGGTGACGAAGCAATAACCCGATGAGCTATAGGGCTGAACGCGCCAGTCTAGATAAACCCCAAAGGGAGTGGTTTTGGTGATTTTGACGGTTACTTGATTGCCAGCAACACCATATTTGTTGGCTGTAAAGTTGCCGCAAGCTGCAATTTTATCTACACCAGGTGCAATCGCGATCGCGGCGGTTGATGTAAAGACCGAAAACAAACCGGTCATTGCTACGACTGCAGGTTTAATCATGTTTGCCTCTCCAGGACTAAAGAATCCGTTGAGGATTGTAGCGCTTTTACTCCCACTAATAATATTTCATCAGGAAAACGATAAGATCTGTCAGGGTTCCTTCGTGCCTGGGGTTGAGGCAATGTCCTTGGGGTATTGAATCAATGGCTGTCACGACAAAAAACATTGCTGAGAGATAAACAACACAAAGAGCGTCTCTCTGCGTCGGTTACCTCTCAGCGGTAGACTTGCCTCGGGCTGATTGAGTGCTGGTAGCCTAGTGCAGCGTCAACTCTAGAAATTAGGGTTTGTAGTCAGCGCTTCAGCGCTAAAGCGCCGACTACGAGCCAATGGGTTCACCTTAAAATTAGGGTTTGACAGAACACTAGTAAGCGTCCTGCAACTCGAAGAAATCGGGTGAAATGTAGTCCTTGCGCAGAGGCCAGCCCACCCAATCTTCTGGCATCAACAACCGCTTCAGGTTGGGATGACCTTCGTAAACAATGCCATACATATCGTAGGCTTCCCGTTCTTGCCAGTCGGCCCCTTTCCAGATCCAATACACCGATGGCACGCTGGGATTTTCACGGGGCAGGAAGACTTTCAACCGTACCTCCGCTGGGCGATCGGCTTCATCACTGACCTTGATCAAGTGATAGAAACTGACCAGATCCTTCCCAGGACCGTCGTCATAACCTCCCTGACACTGGAGGTAGTTGAACCCGTAGGCATAAAGAGCCGTGCAGAAGGGAATCAGAAACTCTGGTTGCACCTTCAGGATTTCCACGCCGGAGGCGTCAATCCCTAAAAACTCATGCTCAAAGCCATTGCTGGTCAACCAGGAAGACACCTTGCCAACTTCTACGATCGCCTCTGTGCTCGATGCTTCTTGCTTTTCAGCCACGACTAACCTCCTTTGCAGCAGATTTCAGAGCCGGTGCAACTGGCAAGCCCATGGCTTCCATCAACTCCTTCGGTGGGGCTTCCCGCTGGTCACTTTGTAGATATTTGCCCGTCAGAATTGGTTTAACCACCTTCATGTTGTGGGTGGTGCTGTAGTAGCGATGGGTCTGAAGTAAGTCCCCCCGCTCTTGAATCGACTCATTGGAAATCTTTTTCCGCAGCTTGATGATGGCGTCAATAATGGCTTCCGGTCGGGGAGGGCAACCTGGAATGTAAACATCCACTGGAATCAACTTATCCACCCCGCGAACAGCAGTGGGGGAGTCCATACTAAACATGCCACCCGTGATGGTGCAGGCACCCATGGCAATGACGTACTTCGGTTCCGGCATTTGCTCATACAGCCGAACCAGGGCTGGCGCCATCTTCATCGTAATGGTGCCGGCGGTGATGATCAGGTCCGCCTGCCGGGGACTGGAACGGGGCACCAGACCAAAGCGATCGAAATCAAACCGCGACCCAATCAACGCTGCAAATTCGATAAAGCAGCAGGCAGTTCCGTAAAGCAGGGGCCAAAGGCTGGACAACCGGGCCCAGTTGTATAGGTCATCAACGGTTGTAAGAATGACATTTTCGGATAAATCCTGGGTCACTTGAGGCCGCTCAATCGGATTCAGGATGACCTCCGACTGACCGCCAGTTGACCGTGCCGTAGTTTCTGAATTCATGACCATTCCAGGGCTCCTTTGCGCCAGGCGTAGACCAAACCAACGACGAGGATGGCAATGAAAATGAGAGCTTCTATAAAGGCAAGCAAGCCCAATTTGTTGAAGGCAACTGCCCAGGGATATAGAAAAACTGTCTCCACGTCAAAGATGACAAAGACCAGGGCAAACATATAGTAACGGATGTTGAACTGGATCCAGGCACCACCAATCGGCTCCATCCCGGATTCATAGGTTGTCCGTCGTTCAGGCCCCCGTCGGCTCGGACGAACCAACTTAGATGCCGTTAGCGCCAGGATGGGCACTAGGCTGGCAACCAAAAAGAAACCCAGGAGATACTCATAACCGCTGAGTACAAACACAATAAACTGCTTCCTCTTCTATGCAGACGACAGAACCCTGTAACCCAAGGGAATGTGACTCAAGTTGTCATGTTACTTGTTCTTCATAATTATAGAGGGGTAACCGCAGCCTTTTCCCTATCCCACTAATAGAAAGGTAAGGGGAAAGGGATAGAGAACAGTCGAATGATGATCCCCACCGACAGAAGTGGATGCCCCCACTCATGTCATAATATTTAACAGTGATCTCAGAATTGTCTTGTTATTCAGTTAGCATTTGGGTTGATGGATACTCAAGCCACCGATACATCAGTCTTAGATTGTTACGAGTGTCAGGCTTGTGGATACGCCTACGAGCCTGCTAAAGGGGATGATCGGGCGCAGGTTGCACCTGGAACCGCGTTTTCAGATTTGCCGGATCAGTGGCGATGTCCCGTTTGTGGAGCCGGCAAGCCGCGCTTTTACAACATTGGCAAAGCCGGTCAAGCGTCTGGGTTTAAGGAAAATTTAAAGTATGGATTGGGGGTCAACACCCTGACTCCCGCCCAGAAAAATCTGCTTATTTTTGGTGGGTTGGCTGTGGCCTTCCTCTTCTTCCTCAGTCTGTACGGTTTACAGTAACAGGTCGCTGAGGCGGTTGGTGCGACGAAGCTTTTGTCGCCTTATTGTCAATAGTCGCTTGGGGTCTACCCCGTTATGTTGTCACGATTGGAAAGAGTTGTCTGCGATGCAGTTAGTTGAAAAGTTCTTGAGACGGTGTTTAGCACTGGTAGCCATTGCTGTTTTATGCGCTGGCTGTGGCAGTGCCGCTTTTTTGCCAGATGTTCCCAATAATCCCTGGCAACTGATTAACTTGCCAACCGATGCTAATCCGCTCGATGTGACGCTGGTTGACAACTCATCCCATGGTTGGCTGGTAGGCGCTAATTCAACCTTGCTGGAAACAACCGATGGTGGCTCGACCTGGGTTAAGCGAACCCTGGAACTGGAGCAACCCTACCGCCTGACTTCGGTCAGTTTTGCAGGAGATGAGGGGTGGATTGTGGGCCAGCCGTCTATCCTGCTCCACACCACGGATGGCGGCAAATCCTGGCTGCGTATTCCCCTGAATGAAAAACTACCTGGTGCACCTAACACAATTGTGGCTTTGGGGGCAAAGTCGGCTGAAATGACGACGGATGTCGGCGCCATTTATCGAACGACGGATGGGGGACGTAGTTGGCAGGCAATGGTGGAAGAGGCTGTGGGGGTTGTCCGAAACATTGCTCGTTCTACAGATGGCAGCTACGTCGCAGTGTCTGCCCGGGGCAGTTTCTATTCCACCTGGAAGCCGGGGGATGAGGCCTGGACTCCGCATAATCGGAACAGTTCTCGTCGGGTGCAAAATATGGGCTTTACAGCCGATGGACGGCTTTGGATGCTGGCTCGGGGTGGACAGGTGCAGTTTACGACGGCTGGCGATCCAGAAAACTGGGAGGATAGCTTCGCGCCGGAGTTTTCGACCAGTTGGGGTCTGTTGGATATGGCCTACCGTACACCGGATGAGGTCTGGTTGGCCGGTGGCAGTGGCAATTTGCTGCGCAGTTTGGATGGCGGTAAGAGCTGGGAGAAAGACCGTCAGGTGGAGAATGTGCCTTCCAATTTGTACAAAATTGTTTTCTTTGGGCCAGATCAAGGGTTTATTTTGGGCCAGAAGGGGATCATCCTGCGATATGTTGGTGCTGCGGGGGCTGCTTAGGTTTGAGATCGGG
This sequence comes from uncultured bacterium, assembly GCA_964494755.1. GTDB lineage: Bacteria > Cyanobacteriota > Cyanobacteriia > Leptolyngbyales > Leptolyngbyaceae > CAZBTL01. The sequence goes on from CAZBTL010000151.1 coordinate 6,093, forward strand.
CATGAGTGGACAACCATTCTGGATGGAATTTTTGCAGGATTGCTAATTCGTTCTTGTGAGTGTTTCGTTGGTTCCGTATCATATAGATCAAGTTTCAATTCGTTGTCAGTGGAGGAATCTGAATGGCTGGTACAACTGGTGAGCGTCCGTTTTCGGACATTATTACAAGTGTGCGTTATTGGATAATTCACAGCATTACAATTCCAGCATTGTTTATTGCTGGTTGGCTTTTTGTCAGTACGGGTCTGGCATATGATGTTTTTGGCACTCCACGTCCGAACGAGTATTATCCCACCGCTCAGCAGGAGTTGCCCATTCTCAACAGTCGCTATGAAGCGAAGCAACAAATCGATGAGTTTCTTGTCAAGTAGTTTTAGTTAATTCGTTAGGAATATGACCTCAAATACTCCCAATCAGCCCGTATCCTATCCGATTTTTACAGTTCGCTGGTTATCGGTTCATGCGCTGGCCGTTCCCACAGTATTTTTCCTAGGCGCGATTGCCGCTATGCAGTTTATCCGTAGGTAGAGAGAACGTGGAAAGAAATCAAAATCCCAATAAGCAGGCAGTTGAGCTGAATCGGACTTCTCTGTATCTCGGACTGCTGCTGATCTTTGTTCTAGGTATTTTGTTCTCAAGCTATTTCTTTAATTAGAAAATAAGAATTAGCGAATCGTTGATGAATGGTTGTTTTCGATTTTGCTGTTAGTTTGGTTTAGGAGGTGAATACTGTGCTGAGTTCTGGAAGAATTCCTCTGTGGATCGTTGCAACAGTTGCAGGAATTGGTGTGTTGACAGTGGTAGGTCTGTTTTTCTACGGTTCTTACGCTGGAATTGGTTCTGCAAATTGATGAGTCATCTTCTCAATCAAGCCCATGGTTTAGATATAGATGGTTTAAATCTGAGTGTGGCTCGAAGCTTACCGTTGACGGTCAGTAGAGGCTAGTGCAGCGTCAACTCTAGAAATTAGGGTTTGTAGTCAGTGCTTCAGCGCTAAAGCGCCGACTACGAGCCAATGAGTCCACCTTAAAATTAGGGTTTGACAGAACACTAGTTAGCTTTATCTAATTGTGAGACGATCAGGAATATTTACTTCCTGATCGCTTTTTTATAGCGGTTCCTGATCGAACGAGGTATAGCAGAAGCCTTGCTGGAAAAGCATTATAGGCATCACTACGTACCTCATATCAGCGAGAACCGCTATGTTGGCCTGCTGTTTGCTGGGGGGTTCTGGCGATAGAGGGATTGCCATAAAATAAACCGTCCATTTCACTTTATAAAATGGACGGTTTTGAGATTATCAAACAGTTAATGGGAATTAAATCCCACTGGGGTCTTCCCGCTCAATATAGAGGAATAGCAGACCAAAGGTTACAGCAGGCAACAGCCAGCAAACAACTGGGATCAGAACCCAGGGGAGAAAAGAAGCTGCGTATGAACCAGTCATAACAACATTTCCTATGTAAATTTGGATGATTCCAAGTCAGACTTTACTGTGAACTGAGGCCAAGTTCTACACTTCTTAAAAAACTTAACACACCTTCCTGGCCGCTACAGACGATCGCTCAAATCGTCTAGTGAAAAGATCGGTAGGTAGGGGGGAACGACGGTTCGGGTTGCGATCGCCTTGCGGCTTTCTTGCCGGGAATGGAGTTCCACCGCGATCGCCTCCAATTGAATTTCCGTGCTGCCAAATGGCACGGTGATTTGGCTAGAGGCAACCAGATTACCAAAGCCATCGGGAGCCAGATCGATGATCCAGCGGGGGCCATCCAGCAGCGATCGGGTCTGGCAATCCAGGATCCAGAGTTTGATGGAAATCCGAGACATCACATAGGGCAGCCGCACCTGTACATCAATGGTCTGACCGGCGGTCAGATCTCCTGGCATGACTTCGATGGTGGGAGTAGGAAGGCTGGGGGTTTCATCCATTGAGACGGCTGACAGAGTCTCAGGAAGCTGGTTGAACGAGTCCCCAGACTGGCCATTCAGTGAAGCCTGGTTGCCAGGGGCTGGCTGGTCATCCTCGACCACCACTTCCTGAGCTAGCAACACCTGCTCTGGATTCGTCAGCGGGGAATAGCTATCTATGGATGTCGGCTGCTCCTGCGGATTGGCCAGCAACCAATCAGCCAGGGCGGGGTCAGTGGCCAGGGAAGTAAGCCGGGCCAGGAACCGATCTTGCAATTTGAGCGCCTTAAACGCCATCCGGGTTGGACTGGGCACATCCAGGGGCGGCGGGGTTGGGGCTGCTTCTGCTACCTGCGGTGATTCCGCTGGGGGAGCAGCCGAAGATGTTGTCGGTTGGGGAGTCGGGTCCGAGACCTCTAGGACGGGCTCGACGAATTCTGATGCCACTGCATGGCTGCTTTCCGTGACGGGGCTGGCCGTCTCCACCGCTTCCGCCTCCGACACAGACGGCAAGGCGGCAAATAGAGGGTCTGAGGTTGTGGTTTCAGCCGCTGGCGGAGTGGTTGCTGGGGCATCGGTTGGGGCGCTGACCGGGTCGGCCACCGGCGGGGAGTCCAGCCTGGCACTGGGGCTGACAGGCATGGAAAGCAGGGACTGGTTGCGGCTAGTAGGACGATTCCGATCGACTGAAAACGGTTTAATGGTGTTGAAACTGGGTAGTTGCAACGAGGCGTGGGTCAGCTTTTCTGGCTCCGCCTGAAACAACTGGGGGGGCAACACTGGATTGCTGGCGGCCCGTACCTCTGGCGCCGCGGCAGGCGGGGACTCTGCTTCCACGGCTTCCTGATCCAGAAAGGAGAGGGTTAGAGAGGCAGCTACCTGCTGATCCTGGAGCAGGGGCAGTTGAATCGGATCTGCTTCCGGTTGCTGGGCCAGCAGTTCGGAAAGCTGATTCAGTTCTCCCAGCAAGTCATCCGGATTAACCGTTACGGTAAAGAATTGGCTGGCCAGGGAGTGGGAGTCGGCTGACTGTGACTGACTGCCGTATATGGCTATTTCACCCAGTAAGAGGTGAGTCCTGAGCCCCAACGGCAGTCTGACACGGAAAGTGAAAGGGACTGGAGGCGATTGCACTGGCAAAGGCTGGCGATCGCGGGCCAGGACTTGCAAAGTTTGGGGATCGCGCAGATAAAGGTGCAAGGACTGGGGAATGAGCTCAGGTTGGTCTAAGTCCAGCTTTTGCCGCGACTCATTCGCCTCGACGACAGGGGTCGCTTCGCTGATCTCTGGGCTAACGTGGGCGGTGGCGGACGCTTCAGCCGGCAGCAGGATAACCGAGCCGGTAATCTCCAGTGGATCTTCCTGATCGACCATCCAGTCTGATTGATCCAACTGCACCACCAGAGAACTGCCAGCGGTCAGCCAGACAGGTTTGTGGGGAACCAGTGGTGAACTGTCCGCTTCATCCGGAACATCGGGCAGATTCTCGGTCATTTGCAACAGGCGATTGACCGTTGCATTCAGCGGTTCCGCCATTGCCTGGTTGCTGACCCATTGGGGGTCCGACTCCTGGAGTGGGGTTGCTGATTCAGCGGAGAAAGCGTCATCCCCCCGACTGATATGGGAATTGCCGTGGGATGAGGGCCAATCGCCTTCCCAGTCTTCTTCCGGGTGGTGGGCCAGCACTTGCAGCCGGACAGAGTGCTGCCAGCGGTCTCCCAGCAAGTCCGCCATTAAATCGGCTGAGTTGCACTGCAACTCCCAACTGCCGGGTTGCAGATGGGTGAAGGGAATGACGACAATTAACCCCAACTCATTGGTTTGCCGACTATGCTTTTGACTTAATTGCTTGGGGGGAGTAGACAGGGTATCGCGGTGGATGATGCGGATGTCCACAGGCGTGTTGATCCGGCTGGAACGGGCCACGACCCGATATCGGCCTTCCAAAATTTCGACGTCGGGTGAATCCAGGGGAAGCCAGGAGCGATCGCCCTCTTGTTGAATTAAAAATTCCCAGTCTGCCATTTCACACCTGCACGGTGACTGCCGCTGCGCTCATCAGGAACAGAAGATTGAATCAAGGGGTCGGGGATTCACACTAGATTTAGGGGCAGGATACACTACTTTGCCACTTAAAGCCTTAGATGATAGCCAAATCTGGAAAATCGATCAAACCTTGTTACATTCTGTTGGATTTCGGTTCTTAGTTTAACTGAGTTTAACTGAGCGATCGCCCCCAGGTCAGGGGAAATCAGCCTTAGGGGGTGGCGTCAATGCGCGATCGGGTTTAGAGACATTTTAAGGACACAGCGGCATAACAGTCAGAGTGGATAGGGAAAGCGGGTACATCTACTCGCCCATCACATGGACGACCACTTCGCGGGTGGAACCATGCTGTCGGTGTTCCCAGACATAGATACCCTGCCAGATACCGAGCAACAGACGTCCGTGTCCGACGGGAATCTGCTCCGAGGTGCTGGTCAGGGCCGTGCGAATGTGGGCCGGCATGTCATCCGGTCCTTCAGTGCTGTGGATATAGTTCTCCCATTCCGGCACTAGT
>CAZBTL010000152.1:0-10558 GCA_964494755.1 uncultured bacterium
CGACTACGAGCCAATGGGTTCACCTTAAAATTAGGGTTTGACAGAACACTAGATGTCAGCAACCTTTTCTCGCACATTGGAAATTACCCAGAATGCAAGCTTCTGAACCGTTACTGGAAGTAAAGGGTCTGAGTGTGAATTACGGCGGGATCCAGGCCTTGCAATCGCTGGATCTACGAATTGATCCGGGGGAAGTGATTACCCTGATTGGAGCCAACGGAGCTGGAAAAAGTACCACCCTACGCGCCATTTCCCGCATGGTCAAGGTGCGGGCTGGACAGATTCGCTATATCGGTCAAGATATTACTCGCCGCCGCGCCCATGAAGTAGTGCCGCTGGGAATTGCCCATAGCCCAGAAGGGCGGCGGGTGTTGTCTCGTCAAACGGTATTAGACAATTTGATCCTGGGAGCCTACACCCGCTCCGATCGCCTGGGCATTAAATCGGATATTGAACAGCAGTTCCTGACCTTTCCTCGATTGGCCGAGCGGCGCAATCAATTAGCAGGCACCCTCAGTGGCGGGGAACAACAGATGCTGGCGATCGCTCGGGCCTTGATGAGTCGTCCCAAGTTGCTGCTGTTGGATGAACCCAGTTTAGGTTTGGCCCCGGCCATCGTCCGGGAAATTTTTAGTATTATTCAAACCCTCCGGACCACCGGAGTCACTATTTTGTTGGTGGAGCAAAATGCTCGCCTGGCTCTCCAACATGCCGACCGGGGCTATGTTCTGGACGCTGGTCAAATTACCCTGACGGGGCCAGCCTCCCTTCTGTTAGACAACGAAGGGGTTCGGCAAGCCTATCTGGGGTAGTTGTCTGTTGCGTGCGATGCCGAATTGCCGGAATCAGTGGATTGCAGCAGATGCCAGGTTGCAGATCCGGCCAGCGGAGCCCAGTGAATTTACGTAGCTTTATCGTTACCTCAGAAATCCGTAAAACTCTGCAAAGACTGAATAAAGCCCAAGCCATTGCTTTAAGGTGGTTCTACGATTTTAGATAGAGTGATCTGCTCTTAGATTCGCCTCAGACCGCTTGCCAGTTAGCCCCCACGCCTGGTCAGCTAAGGACTGCCCAACCTTCCCCCAATGGCCTGTGGTCTATTTCCAGTTCCTTGCCCGTTGATTGTTCTGGTTCATAGTCCACAGACGGTTCAAAATTTGCCTGTTGCAGTTATTACCTTGACTGCTCAGTTTGCCCTGGCATGGTAAATTGCCTCCGCCGAATCATTTCCTGACCTTGATTGATCTTTTTGGCCCATCGGTTATGAACACACTGGATGATGTTGCCTTGATTTTGCAGTTTGTGAAGGGAGACGGATCCTTTGCTGCAAACCAGAGTTTAAGAATTGAACCAGCGTTTGATTCTGCTCAGCTCATGGCTAAGCGGGGTGGCCTGGTTGCTAACCTGCGGCAGGAAAATGGGATTCCGACAGTTGTGGTGCGACGTGGGTCGGATTATTGGAATTTGATTCAACATATTTTGCTGGAGCAGGGATTTGTTCCTCAGGCTGACTCTAGTGCCCATACTGGCTTTGCCCGATTTCAGAAACAAGCGATTCCCGAGGGCTATAAGCTGCACAATGCGGCAGCTTCTGTGCTTTGGAAGGAATGGTGGTCGGGCGCCAGGTTTGGCAACCGCCAAGGTCTGCAGATGGAACTGCTGATTTTGACTCGGAATCAGTGGTATCCCATTCGGGACATTGTTTGCGAACAGGGCGCTTTGTACATCAAAACTCTTGGGGCTGAGTTGGTTTATCGAGTTTCAGATTCGGTGATCTGGCTGCGTCGGATTGCTGATCCGGCGGAAAAATCACCTGCCCAATTGCTGGATCGGGAAGCGCTGAGTCGTTCGGTGCCACCGAATAAACGGCAGGGAATTGTGCGCAAAATGCCGCCTTTATCTGCCAGAGGTGATCAGAACTCCCAGAATCATGAGCAAGAGAAGGTGGCTCCGGCTGAACTGCCCCCGTCCATGATTGATGGTGGACACTCGGCAACGTTTCATCCAGATCTGAGGCAGGTGATGCGGATTCACCAAGGCAAGCTCTATATCATGACAGCCGTTGGTGAAGTGGTGGTGGAGGGCAACCAGCTCAAGTTCTGGTTGAACGATCAACCTGATGCTGCCCAGCTAACCCCAGAATGCGATCGCGGGTGGCCAAATCGCGGGTGGGCGGCAAATTTCTGAGCGCCAGGTTCAGACCTGCAGAAGTGATCAAGATCACCAAAAAAAATGATCTAGATCGCTTACCCCTCTGGGGGAAGCGGACATACTTAAGAAGACTCAACTTTAGCCGAGTCATCAACAGGGAACACACGACTGGCCGACAGGTAACACTGTCGGTTTTTATTTGGTTACCACCTACCAGCCAACTGCCTTGCGGAACCGATGGTTGCAACCCAACAGGCTAGGGGTGGGCCTCCCACAACTGCCACTGAAAACAAACAATAGGGCACCTCGAAAAATAGAGCGCCACAGATAGCAGATGGAATCGATAGCAACAGGCCATTCACTGATCATTCTGTCGGCAACGCCCAATGCCTCCAAGGGCCAGATGCCGCCAGGAACTGTAGTGGGCCAAGCAAAGTATGAATTAGAACAATGTGCTGCCAGTAGCAGTTAGCGAAGATTCAGGCTTATTTTCCTGGGCCTGGGTCAGTTGAGAGTTAGGCGCAAAGGTGCGTTCCTCCACAGCACCTGGCTGCCCCATTGGTTGGGGTTGACTGTCATTAAACCGAACGACCACCCCTCCAGCGTTGCCAGCCCTCAAGGTCACTTCTTTATCGGCAATCCAGGTCCGCTGACTGCCCTGCGGCAACACCCCTTCAAAGGCTGTTTTGCCATCGGCGACCACACGCAGCCAGGACTGATCCACCAATTTCAATTCCACCCGCACAGGCTTCTGCGGCACATTGGGAGACGCCACTGCAACCGGACTGGACGGAGTTACAGAGGGTTGCACTGGCCCGTTGAGAGAATTGCCCGCTTGGGTTGGTCCAGCAGGAATAGCAGGAGCCGGTTGGAGCGGTAAATTGGCACGACTGACTGTCTGGAGAGTGGAGCGGTTCATGACATAGGAGAGCCCGCTCACCGCCCCCATCACCAACAAAACGTAGAGCGCATAGAGGTGAATGGGCCTGAGCTGTGCCTGGACCACCATTCGCAGTGACCGGGGGGAAGATTGGCGAAGGGTTTCGGTGGGGAATGCGTTAGCCAGTTCTGTGCCATCCATGCCGATTGCGTCGGCATAACGTTTGATGAACCCCTGAATGTAAACCGGTTCGGGTAAGTGGGCCAAATCTCCATGCTCAATCGCTCGTAGCAAACGAGTTGGAATCAAGGTTTGGGATGACACCTGTTCCAGGGAAATACTTTGTTTCTTCCGACCCTGGCAAAGGCGATCGCCCAATTCCGCCAGACAACTCGCCTGGTCCTGTTTACCGGGGAGAACCGGGTTCTTCATCTGCGCTGTTCCTTGCATTCCACAGGCATCCTTTCAGATATTAGGTCAATTTTGCTTTTGAGGGAACTGACTTCTTCAGGGGTCAACAGACGAAATTGACCACAAGAAAGTGCCGCCTGCTGGGGGCAATCAAGTTGAATCGGGCCAATGGCTGTCCGGTGGAGCTGCAGTACGGGATGTCCCAATTTTTCTGCAGTGCGACGAATTTGACGGTTGCGGCCTTCCCATAGCCGGATCTGCAGCAGGGTTTTGTTCGGCGAGGTTCTATCCATCACTTCAACCTCGGCAGGAAGGGTTGGGCGATCGCCCAGGAGAATTCCCTGCCGCCATTGCTGCAAGGTCTGTTGCGTAGGAGAGCCTGCCACCCAGACCTGATAGGTCTTGGCTATATGATGTCGGGGATGGGTCAGGGCAAAGGTTAGCTCTCCATCATTGGTCAGGATTAAGGCTCCAGTGGAGTCGGCATCTAACCTTCCAACTGGGTGTAACCCCAACCCCTGCTGCCACTCAGTCGGCAGTAAATCCAACACCGTCGGTCGGCCCCAGGGGTCCTCGCAGGTGCAAACCGTCTTGGCTGGCTTGTGCAACAAGATATAGAGAAAGTCAGGCCGCCGATTGGGGTGGACTGCTACTCCATCAACTTCCAGTTGGTCCCATTCTGGATCCGCCTTTTGTCCCAAATGGGCAACAGTTCCATTCAGTCGCACCCGCCCAGCCAAAATCATCTGCTCGGCCTGACGGCGAGAAGCAATTCCCCACTGGGAAAGAATTTTTTGGACTCGGACACCCATCAGCTAGCTATCCAAATCAACGGCATGGCCGAAAGCAGCCACGTAAAAATTTCATTTCGAGTTAACCCTTTAGCCATCCTACAATACGAAACATGAAGTACAGGTTTGGGGGGATGATCTTAGGGGGATGATCCTAGTCTGTCATGCCACCATGGGATTGGGGCAAAAACACCTCCAACCAGGCTCCCTGGGTTTCAGGATGATTACTGGCCTGGACATAGCCTGCATGCGCTTCAACGATTTGGCGAACAATGGCCAGTCCCAGGCCACTGCCGCTGGTTAGGGGGGCTTCGGCATCGGTGGTGGCGGACAGACTGCCCGCTGTGGTGGATGGGACAGGGGAGTGGGTTTGCAGTTGGGCGGCATGATCACCCTGGTAACCCTCTGGTGGAAGAGTGGATAGACTGCGATGGTTGGTGTGACGGGTGCGGGACAGATCGCCCCGATAGAACCGATCAAAGATATAGGGCAGGGTTGACTCTGAGAACCCTGGTCCGCAGTCAATGACTTCTAAGTGGATGGGGCAAAGCCCCCGCTGCAGATGGTCTGGTAAGACAGACAGGCGCACCAGAATGGAACTGTCAGGAGGGCTGAACTTGATGCTGTTGTCCAGCAGGTTGAGTAGGGCCCGGTGCATTCTCGCTTCGTCTGCCTTGATTAATAGTTGGGGTGGACCCTGGTAATCGAGGCGCAGTTGCTTTTGTCGGGCCAGGGGTTCCAGGCTGATCCAGGCGGCCTGGACTAACCCAGCCAGGTCTATAGTTTTGAACTGCAGTTGCAGATCGGTGGCCGATTCCAGATAACTCAGATCCAGTAGGTCCTGAACTAAATGGTTGAGTCGCACTACCTCCTGCAATAACCGGCTGATCCAGTCTCGCAAGGGTGGATCCAGCCGACTTTGCAGAGTTTCGGCAACTAACCGGATGGAAGTTAGGGGGGTCTTGAGTTCGTGGGCCACATCGGAGGTCCAGCGATCGCGCTGTTGGGTCAGTAAGGAAATTTCCTGGCGATCTTCCAGAAAAACCCCAACCATGTCATTGGGGAGGGGATAACTGTAAGCTCGCAGCAGTCGCTCGTGGGGTTGGAATGGGCGGTCCGGGTCCACACAAACCGGATGGAAGGTCCACTCGCATCGTCCTGGTTGTTGGGTATTACGAGTCTGTTCAATCAGTTGATTCAGTTCGTAGGAGCGTACCCTTTCCATCAACAGGCGAGGAAATTCTAGGTTGCCCTGCCGGAGAACCAGTAACTGGCAGGCACGGGCATTACAGTGAATCAGTTGATTATCTCCATCAATGTAGAGAAATCCAATGGGTGCAGCTTGACAGATTTGCTGCCAGACAGCTAACTCCCGCTCTAATTGGTAAAAGGCTTTATTCTGTTCCGCGATCGCCCGGGCCAAGCCGGAGGAAGAATCAATGGCGCCGTGGACCACCTGGGGGTTGAGGTGACGGGCTAACTGCTGAAACTTCCTGGACAGATGCAGGCGATGCCACCCTAGCAGCAGCAGACCCACACACAGTCCGATTAGAAACCAACCCAGCGCCACAATCTTTCAGCTCCTCTTGCTTCGCTTTCAGCACTGACCTGCCTTCATTCCCAAACGGCGTGGGGCTAAACCGGCTACAGACCCCTGCATTTGTCCCTGGACCTGTATTGACGGGTTTATTCCTGCATTGAATCGACAGAAGACATACCCCCTGCCCAGGTGCTCAACCAAAGCGATAGCCAAACCCTCGAACCGTAACCAGATATTCAGGATTACTGGGATCCAGTTCCAACTTTTCCCTCAACCAGCGGATATGAACATCAACGGTTTTGCTGTCGCCAATGAAATCCGGTCCCCAGATTCGCTCCAATAGTTGTTCCCGCGACCAAACCCGGCGGGGATAACTCATGAATAACTCCAGAATCTTAAATTCCTTTGGAGAGAAATTGACTTCCTTGCCCCGAACCGTGACCCGACATTCCTGGGGATACAGGGTAATATCCTGAAACCGCAGGGAAGGTTGTTCCTGGCCCAATTGAAATTGGTGATGGCGACGCAACAAGGCTCGACAGCGGGCAATCAATTCCCGCATGCCAAAGGGTTTGGTTAAATAATCATCGGCACCGACCTCCAAGCCGACCACTCGATCGGTCTCGCTACCTTTAGCGCTGACAATCAGAATGGGCACATTGTTACCCTCTCGGCGCAATAAGCGACACAGATCCAGTCCATTAATATGGGGCAGCATCAGATCCAGAATGATCAGGTCAAAGCCGCTGTTAGTCACCGAGGCGCTGGGCAAAGACAGGCAAGGAGCGGAGCGGCTCTCCAAATCCTGGAGTCGATGTAAGAGCTCCAATGCAGTGCGTCCATCTGTTGCGGTTAGGACTTCGTACCCTTCCTCGCTCAAAGCCAGGGCAATGGTCTCACAAATTAAATCTTCATCTTCAACGACTAAAATCCGACCCGCTTTCAAATTGGCTTGCTTTTGTGCGTCATCGGGTGACAGCGTCAGCGGCATAAAATCCTGCCTAGTAGTTCTCCAGGCTGATTCTATCACTGCCTCTTGATCCGATTACATGGCTTTAACTGACTCAACCAGATGGATTCGCTTGCGGGTCAAGAAGGGGGCTGGCATCCAAATCTCTTTACAATTGTGAGGGCTACCGATAGTAAAGGGATCATTGTTAAGGCAGTAGTCAGAATCCAGTTCCTGGTTCAACTACTGGCTACTGGCTCTTGAATGCCTGACCTGCAAGAGTGTTCCGGCTTCCGTTGCCACCCATTTTCTAAGCCGGACGATATTATTGCTTGCCATTACCTGAATCGTTGTTTCCGTTGCATCTCTGAGGCAAGGGTCGGCGTTAAACTGGGTCTAGCTTGGACTGGGAAGCACTGGATGGCAAAGGTTTACACCACCAACGAACTAATCCAGATTCTGGCAGAGGAACGGCGGGCCTGTATCAACGGTGAACGGTTATGTTTGACTGCCAGTCCGACTGGCTTTAGTCCGGTGCTGGATCGGTTTCTTAAAACCGATGGAATTCAAAAATTCACTGCCTATAACAATTTCAAGGCAACGGTTCATCACTATCAGCGGCAGTACCAGGTGTCTGGAATTGTCTGGCAAACTCTAATGATTGGTGGCAGGAGTCTGCATTTTCCCAGGGTAGATGATCAACTGATTGCCTTGGCCTCTGATTTGGATATTCTGCGAGCAGCTAAAGAGACTGTCCTCAGTTTTTGGCAAGCAGTTACAGAGGGGATGGATCTTTATTTGAGTATGCAGGGCGGCAAATTTCATCAGCCGATCGCGATCGCTGATGGACTGCGGATGATGCAGCGGGCGGAATGGGCCACGATTTATACCCAGGGACGAGAACCAACCTTGGAAATTATCCTGCAGTTAGGCTGGGGACAACCGGAAGCAGCCGCCTATCGCCGGGGGTTTCCAGAGTCTGGCAGTGAATCGATCCATGCCGTTCAACCGGGCTATATGCCGCTGGGGTAGCTGGTGGCAATGCAAAAAGGCGCCATTCTCGACTCTACTGGCAAATACCGTTACCTGCTGTGGCGGCAGTGGCAGGAGACGGGCCCTATGCTGGGATTTGTCATGCTGAATCCCAGTCGGGCTGATGCCTGGCTGGATGATCCCACCATTCGGCGCTGTTTGGGCCTGGCCAAACAATGGAACTATGGCGGCATGGCGGTGGCTAATCTGTTTGCCTATCGCACCTCGAAGCCCAAGGACTTGCGGCAGGTGGCGGATCCGGTTGGCCCAGAGAATAACCGTTATTTGCTTCATCTCGGTCAGGGCTGCGATCGCCTGATTCTGGCCTGGGGCAATGCCGGAACCTTGCAAGACCGGGGTCGAACTGTGACTCAATTGCTTGTGCGCCAGCGTCCCCTATGGTGTCTTGGCCTGACACAAGCAGGACAACCCTGCCATCCGCTTTATTTGCCGAGAACGGTGCAACCTGTGCCGCTAGATTGCCGCTGACTTTGCCGCCTCGCGGTACACTGATAAATTGGTGCAAATCTGAGGCATGCTGCCAACCAGGGTCAGAACTTATGGCGACATTTTTATTAGAAGTAGGAACTGAAGAACTGCCAGCCGACTTTGTGGATGAAGCGGTGGCCCAATGGCAGTCTCGGATTCCCCAAGCTTTGGCGGAAGCGTATCTGACCCCAGCCACCGTCGAAGTCTATGGCACTCCTCGCCGGTTAGCCGTAGTGGTGAAAGGGCTGCCCCTGCAACAGCCGGATCAGGAAGAGGAGGTCAAAGGTCCGCCAGCCCAAGCCGCTTTTAAGGATGGTAAGCCCACCCGTGCCGCCGAGGGCTTTGCGCAGAAGCAGGGTGTCGAGCTATCGGCCCTGGAAGTTCGGCCGACGGACAAAGGCGACTTTGTGTTTGTGCGCAAAACTATCAAGGGCCACCCAACGGCTGAAATTTTGGTGCAACAGGTGCCCCAGTGGATTACCAGCCTGGAAGGCAAGCGCCTGATGCGCTGGGCGGATGGTGATTTGCGCTTTCCCCGTCCCATTCGCTGGCTGGTGGTGATGCTGGATGATCGGGTGCTGCCGCTGTCGATCACCACAGGGTCGGAGACCTGCACCAGCGATCGCTACTCGGCTGGACATCGGGTGCTGCACCCACAGGCGATCGCCATTGCCCATGCCGATGATTATGTCACAACCCTGCGCAATGCCTATATCGAAGTGGATGGGGCGCAACGACGGGCTCGGATCCAGGAACAGGTGATCAGGGCCGCCCAACAGGTCGGGGGTGTGGCCGCCATCGATGCTGGTTTGCTGCAAGAAGTGACCAACCTGGTGGAATGGCCGACTGCGGTGGTGGGGAAATTTGACCCGGAGTTTTTAGATCTGCCAGCGGAAGTCATCACGACCGAAATGGAGAGCCACCAGCGCTATTTCCCGGTTCTGAAACAAGCGGACTCCACCGAATTGCTGCCCTACTTCATCACCATCTCTAACGGGGATCCAGCTAAGTCAGATATCATTGCGGCTGGCAACGAGCGGGTCATCCGGGCCCGCTTGTCGGATGGCAAGTTTTTCTTTGATAGCGATCGATCCCAGTCCCTAGAATCCTATCTCCCTCGTTTGGAAACCGTCACCTTTCAGGAAGATCTGGGTTCGGTCAAAGCCAGGGTGGATCGGATCGGCCAGGTAGCCAACCGGATCGCAGATCAGTTGAAGCTGAAGGGCAATGCACGTCAGCAAATTCAGCGGGCGGCGCTGCTTTGCAAAGCCGATCTGGTCACCCAAATGGTGGGAGAGTTTCCTGAACTACAGGGGATCATGGGCGCAAAATATGCCCGCCTGAGTGGTGAATCGGAGGCCGTTGCGACTGCCATTTTTGAACACTATTTGCCCCGCAGCGCGGGCGATCGCCTACCCCAAACGCTGGTCGGTCAGGTGGTTGGCTTGGCCGATCGGCTAGATGCCCTGGTCAGCATTTTTGCTCTGGGGTTGTTGCCCACTGGTTCTTCCGATCCCTTTGCTCTGCGACGGGCCGCCAATGCCATTGTCAACATTACCTGGGTGGCCAACCTGTCCATTAATCTGGAACAGTTATTGCAGCAAGTTACAACCGAATTTGCCCAATCCTATGGAACCGTGATGAAGCTGCCCCTGGCCGATCTGCAAACCCAACTGCAGAGCTTTTTATTGCAACGACTGCGCACCTTGCTCCAGGAAGAGCAGGGCATTGATTACGATTTGGTGAATGCAGTGCTGGGCGAAGAGGATCTGGAATACGCCCGCCGGGCGCTGGAGAACTTGCTGGATGTCCGCGATCGAGCCCATTTCCTGCAAACCATTCGGACTAATGGCACCCTGATGGACATTTACGAGACCGTCAATCGGGCTTCCCGGCTGGCCAGACAGGGTAATTTGGATACCCAGCAACTCGACCCCACGGCGGTGATTCAACCACAGCTTTTCCAGAAAAAGTCTGAAGCAGCCTTCTATCAGGCCCTTGAACACCTTTACAGCATCAGCCAGCACTTGCAGGGTGATTATCAAAAGTTGGTAGAAGCCCTGAAACAGATTGCTCCCACTGTCGCTGCCTTCTTTGATGGTCCGGACAGCGTTCTGGTCATGGACGATGATCCGGATATTCGTCAGAATCGTCTGAACTTGTTGGGGGTTCTGCGCAATCAGACCAGACTTCTGGCGGACTTTGGGGCCATTGTCAAAGGTTAGGTAAAGTTCGTGGCAATTCCCTGCCCAAGGCCAGGACTCTCCTCCTACAATCGAGGCAGGATTGCCAATCGTCAGGAGGGACGTGATACC
>CAZBTL010000153.1:0-10548 GCA_964494755.1 uncultured bacterium
TCTCCTATTTTGGGAGAAGGGGTTGGGGGATGAGGGCAAATTTGCAAAACTGGGAAGGATCAGCTTCTCCTTGCCAGAAAGCATTCCGCTTTAGAGCACAACTGAGTCTGAAAAATGCTCTGAAAGAGAAATTAAGACAGTTACGAGGTGTCAGCAATGGCAAATTCCCCCCTGGTCTCTATCCGCATCCCGCCTGAAACCTTGGATCGAATTGACCAACTGGCAGAACGACTTTACCCTTCCCGGCGAATGGGTAAAAAACCGAATCGTTCCCAGGTTATTTTGGATGCGATTGAACAATTCTTAGCCCAAGCAGAATTAGATGGATTAGCTGTTTCAGCGGATAGTTCCATCAGTTCCCATCCTTACAGCTTGGCTCAAAATGCAAGCAGCAACTCAATTCCCGCCATACAAACAGACGCCGCAGATCCTCTCATAAAAAATCAGACGGTTTTCAATGAGAGTCCAGAGCCCTTGGGGGATGATCTCAATCTGACTTACTCACTGGATTCCGGTAGGTCAATAGATGCTACGGCCAACAACGAAGTCGCTGCCCAGCTTGAACCTGAAGACTTCTCAACTCGAAAGTATATTGATTGGTGGCTAGACTATCTCTCCTATATGAGGAAGTTTACTAAGACCTGGTTTTAAGCCACGATCGCCCGCTCTTTTTCTAAATCATCCATCTTGATCCATCGAGACCAGATGCCTGAAAAACAGAGGCATTTGGCTATTCCAGTATGCACCTATTTCAGCCAAATCATATCAACAGAAAGACCGGAAAATCGAATTCAATCAATTCGAAAAATCAAGACAATTGACCTTTAATAAACTTACAAAGCGAAGAGTAATTACTGGTTGAGAGCCACTTTTAAACCAGCAAATCTAATCAATACCCCATATAAAACAGTGTCATACACTCCTCCTTTCATCATGCCTATGTCATAATAAAACAGTGAAATACAGTGTATGACACTGTTGCTCAAAACCATGCAGTAGAGGGTGCAATCCCAGTCTTGGCAATACCTGCAAGAGTTCCATAAAATCCCTTTCTGCATGTTTTTCGGGATTTTAAGCAAAGAGATTTGATGATGAATTTTTGTTTCATAGGACACATTTTCCTGGATCGGGAAAGTTATATTGCTACCAAAGAGCAGCTTTCCGATAAAGTTGGAGTTGAGATTTTTAATTTGAATGCTGGTTGACTGGATTATGGTCACACAAAGCAGGGCAAGTTAACGATTTCTTTCACTTTTCGGTAAAGCGATGTTATAGAGAAAATTCTCGCCCAGCAGATTTGTGGACTTAGTCGTTCTGTAGGATGCGGGCTGATAAGGTTGCTTAGGATTTGGCAAGCTGCAGGTTTATCTTGCAGAAAAGTTTTGTATTCACCGATCCAATCTTGTGACAGGTTGTCACGCTTCTTCTAGTTGGAACTAGGTGCAGAGAGATTTATAAATGGGCATTCATACCGTCTTGCAATCTTTTTCTCCATCAAGATTGCGAAGATTTCAACCCCTGTTCAATTAGGCAATTCTCTATCCATCAAAAACCACCCGTTAAGATGACTGCTACCCTGCCTACTCAAAAAAGCAAACCGGCCGCTCAAGCCATTGAGGTGCGTGGCAATTTCACGCCAGCTTACGGTGAAATTTTGACCCCGGCTGCCCTCGAGTTTATTGCGCTACTGCAACGTCGGTTCAGAAATGAGCGATCGCGCCTGCTCCAGCTCAGAGAAACGATTCAGCAAAAGATTGATGCCGGATGGCTACCCGATTTTCCATCTGAAACAGCAGAAATTCGCGATCGCGACTGGAAGGTTGCGCCAATTCCCCAAGATTTATTAGATCGTCGGGTTGAGTTAACCGGACCCACCGATCGCAAACTGGTAATCAACGCCCTCAACTCCGGAGCCAATGCCTTCATGGCTGACTTTGAGGATGCCACCAGCCCCACCTGGGACAATCTAATGTCCGGCCAGGTAAACCTGCGGGATGCCGTCCAGAGAACCATCTGGCTGCAGGATGCAAAAACTGGCAAAGACTATCAACTGAACAGCAATCCGGCCGTATTGATTGTGCGTCCGCGCGGCTGGCATTTACTGGAGGAACACCTCCTGGTTGATGGATTACCCGTCTCCGCTTCGCTGTTTGATTTTGGCTTGTACTTCTTCCATAACGCCCATCATCTTTTATTGCAGGGGTCTGGCCCCTACTTCTATTTGCCTAAGCTGGAAAACCGGCATGAGGCAGCGCTTTGGAATGACGTATTCATAACGGCGCAGGAAGTCCTCGGGCTTCCCATTGGCACCATCAAGGCAACGGTTTTAATTGAAACTATCCTGGCCGCCTTTGAAATGGATGAAATCCTCTATGCCCTGCGCGATCACATCGTGGCATTAAATTGTGGGCGTTGGGATTACATCTTTAGCTTTATCAAGAAGTTTCGCAATCGGTCTGACTTCGTGTTGCCCGATCGCCAACAGATCACTATGACCAGTCACTTTTTGCGATCGTACAGTCTGCTCACCATCAAAACCTGCCACCGCCGGGGAGCCCTGGCCATGGGCGGCATGGCAGCTCAAATTCCGATCAAAGACGATCCGGCGGCCAACGCATTAGCCTTAGCTAAAGTTCGAGCTGACAAAGAACGAGAAGTTCAGGATGGCCATGATGGCACTTGGGTCGCCCACCCCGCACTGGTTCCCGTTGCCCGCCAGTTATTTGACCGCAAGCTGCAAGGATTTAATCAACTGGCTGTGTTACGAGAAGATGTACAGGTGACAGCCGCCGATTTGCTGACCTTGCCCCAGGGAACGATTACGGAAACTGGACTACGCCAAAATATACGAGTGGGTCTGTTGTATTTGACTGGTTGGCTGGCCGGTACGGGTTGTGTCCCCTTATTTAATTTGATGGAGGATGCCGCAACCGCCGAAATTTGCCGGGCGCAGATCTGGCAATGGTTGCATCATGGGGCAAAGTTGGAAGATGGCCGCCCCATCAATCAGACCCTATTTCAAACCATTTTTGCGGAAGAAATCGCTATCACCAAAGACATTGCCGCATCCCATCGGGATATTGCCGCCCGACCTGGCTGGGAAGCCATCTTTGACCGGGCAGCCAGCCTGTTCCAACAGTTAGTTACAACTGAGCAGTTTGAAGCATTTCTGACCCTGCCAGCCTACCAGTATCTTGTGAATTTCTAAGCTGCTCCCCAGGAATAAGTGATAACAGGCAGTTTGCAGGTGGTTGAACTGCTTGACTGTTTTTTTTCACTTTTTTACTTAGATACCTAAGATCAGGAGATTAAAACCATGACTGACCCAACTTTTGAAACCCTGGTTCCAAAGGCGCCAGAAGGTCGATTTAATGGCATCAAACGGGCTTATACGCCTGCCGATGTAGCTAAATTGCGGGGTTGTTTCAATCTGCCATACCCTGGCGGAAATGGGCGCTAATCGCCGACTGTGAACGATATTGAAGATTGGATGTTGGGGTGGGGAATTCATCAAAAAAGTTGAGAGAATTCCAAAGGGTTGGTCTGACTGTCCTCGATGGGAAGAGTCGCTGACTGCTGAGTGCGAAAGAAGCCACAGCGGTTCAAGCCGACCAGCCGCGATCGCCCATTGTTCCAGACATGATTTATTGGGAGAAACTTATGCACCGAATGGGTTTGGCCGTTGTCGCGCTGGTCTTTGCAGCCAGCAATCCTCTGTTGCCTGCTGCGTCCCACTCCCAATCAGCCAGCGAGCAACGCATTGCCGGTTTTCCTATCAATCTGCCATCCCTGCCATCGGGAGGTTCCGGCTCCTCTACCCAACCCCAACAGCCAACCCCTGCCAACTCCTCTTTCAAAGGATTTTCCGGTCAAACAACGGTCTACTCAGACAACTACAACGGCTTCAAATTGAAGATTCCGGTCGAATTTACACTTCATGACAAAGGTGCAACCACCGATTGGATAGGACCTCAAGTGGATGGCGGCGTCGCTATGATTTACATCAATGCTGCGCCCCTGAAGGGCGTTCCTTCCCAGGTGGTTTACAACGCGAACTTCAAGTCCAAGCAGGAAGACCGCAACTATACAGAAGTCGTGCCAGTCAAGGTTAAATTTGGCAATAAAACAGTGCCAGCGTTCCGTTGCAAAGAGGCAAATCATAAACCTGGCTCCCCAGACAGCAAAGCCCCAGACGATATCCACCGCTGGCATCTGTTCGTCTTCGGCAACGAGATGGTCTACACGCTGGGCTTTACTGGTCCCTTTTCAGCGTTTCAAGCCAACAAACTGCAAAGCGCATTTGAACCTGTGATTCAGTCAGTCGAGTTAATTGCCATCACCCAATAAGTAACTCATCCGATCGCTAGGATGGGAAATGCACGAGCGTCTTTCCACCAATGATGTTGCCGTTTTTCTGCCCTATCTACGGGCCTTTAGCGAAATGTTTTCGCTAGAAGTCCTGTACGACTTGCAGGAAGGTAGCCATTGGATTGTTGTTAAATTAATCGGGCAAGGAAAGGGCCAATTGATAAATATGGCGGCGAGGCAGGGCGGTCTGCTGCGCCAACTGGCGGCTGGCTTCCGAACGAGATAAGCCAGCCTGCATGAACCGTTGCAATTCAGCCAGTAATGCCTCATCGGACAAAACGGGTTGGCTCACGGTTGCGCCTGCCACCACCAGGGTATATTCACCCTGGGGTTCTCGCTCTTGGTAAAACGCGATCGCCGCCGCTAAGGTTCCGCGCCAGATCTGCTCATGCAGTTTCGTTAATTCCCGCGCTAAGACAATTTGTCGGTCTTCTCCCAAAATCAACAAGTCCTGCAGGGTAGCCCGCAGGCGATGGGGTGCTTCATAGAAAATCAGGGTACGGGTTTCAGCTTTTAGGCTTTCCAGATGAGCTCGCCGGGCAGAGGGTTTGGTAGGCAGAAACCCTTCAAAAACAAAGCGATCGCTGGGTAGCCCAGAAGCCGTCAGCGCCACGATCGCCGCACTGGGACCAGGAATGGGCACCACTGGAATTGCTGCTTCGGCACAGGCCCGCACCAGTTCGTAGCCCGGATCGGAAATCCCTGGCATGCCCGCATCACTGACCAGGGCGATCGCTTGCCCCTGATTCAACCGGGCCAGTAAGTCAGGCAGGCGGCTAATGCGATTGTGCTCGTGATAGCTAACCTGTGGCGTTGTGATCTGGAAATGGTGCAGCAATTTTCCCGTGTGGCGGGTGTCTTCAGCCGCAATCAGGTCAACGGATTGCAGCACCCGCACTGCCCGATGACTCATGTCCTCCAGATTGCCAATCGGTGTACCAACAATATATAGGGTGCGAGGGTTAGTAGCAGTCTGCATGGGACCAGCATAGCGAATCTGATCAGGTTCAACGTAGCGGCAACAGATGCAATCAACACCTGCTCCAGGAATGGTTATTGAGCCAGGGAGCGAAATTCATCCACCAGTTTCAACTGCCCAGCCCGCACTGCATCAAACACTCGGTTAATCAGGGTTCGTTCTTCATCTCGCATATTGGGCTGGGACAACAGGGCCGAAGTCAGCTTGAGATAGTCCTGATAGGTGATTTGGCCGGAACTGGCCGCCTTTTCAATCACCTGTCGAATTGTCAGTGGATTCTTACTGACAGCATTACTTCGCATCGGAAATGCCTGCAGGCAGCAGGAATAAAACTCTCCCTATTGTGGACTAGATCCGGCTGAAAACCTGTCGCAAGTAACATTGAATTTCTTGAAGCATCGCTAAAATTCAGATGGATTGATTGTTAAGGGTGGCGTGCAGCGATGCAAATTTATCGACTTTCGGCTCTTTCAGATAATTACATTTTTGTGCTGTATGACCCTACTCACCAGATTGCGGCCGTGGTCGATCCAGCTGAAGCCGCGCCAGTTTTTCGCTGTCTGGAAAATTTGGGAGCAGATCTGGTTGCCATCCTAAATACCCATCACCACGGCGATCATGTGGGTGGCAACCCCCAACTATTGCAGCGGTTTCCCAATGCTGTGGTGTATGGCGGCGCCGAAGATCGGGGACGGATTCCAGGTCAGCAAGTCTTTTTGCAGGAGGGCGATCGCATTTCCTTTGGCGATCGCACTGCCGAGGTTCTCTTTGTTCCAGGGCACACCCGAGCCCACGTCGCCTACTATTTTCCACCAACAAGCACCGACGAAACAGGAGACCTATTCTGTGGCGACACGCTGTTTGCGGGTGGCTGTGGCCGCTTGTTTGAAGGCACTCCCAGCCAAATGGTGCAGTCCCTCAGTAAACTTCGCGCCTTGCCCGATCAAACCCGCGTCTGGTGCGCCCACGAGTACACCCTGAAAAACCTGCAATTTGCGCTAACCGTTGATCCAGGAAATGCTGCCTTACAAGCCCGGCTGGAAGCCGTAAAAGCGGCCCGACAACAGGCGCAAGCAACCATCCCCTCTGAACTGGGAGTCGAGAAACAGACCAATCCCTTCCTTCGCTGGGACCAACCCGCCCTGCAATCCAGCGTCAAAGCCAGAGATGCCATCCAAACCTTTACCCGTCTTCGCGGCATGAAAGACCACTTTTAATGGCTAGCGGATTTCAATCTGGAAAGCATATTGATAGCCTTTGAAGTTGGAGTCATACTCAACCGTGTATTGTCCGGTTACGGGTAACGTGCCACTCCAACTGCTGCGATTGTCGTCGGGCATGATATCCGCTAACGGTTTGCCATCAGGCGCCAAAAGCATCGGGAACGGTCCCGCTTGCCGGGTCAGCGTTAGGGTCTGTCCCTGGTTGGCCTGCAAGTGATAAGTGTGGCTGCCAGTACCAATAAACCGATCAGCAATTTCTATTGTGGTGGCGCCTGGCGCGAACTCCACCCGCTCAACCTTGCGGCTGCAGCCGTGGTCTGTCCGCTGACTGGAAATCCAGCCCTTGATTGGCGTAGAAATCTGGAACCAACCATCCTGTTCTCGCTCAACACTGACAAAGGTGCCGTTCTGCAATGTGCCAACCACTTGACCCGCTTGAGTAGAGGGAGCTGACCGGACGTTTAGAGGCGGCTCGGGATCTTTGACGATCGCCATATCGATTTTGCAGGACTCCACCCGGCGAGATGCTTTTGGCTGTTCTGTCGGTCTGGCCGGTGGCCGAGCATCAGGCGAATTGGGAGTTGAACTCCCCGTCCCAGCAGGAGCAGGTGTTTCTGGAGCTTGGCTAGTACCCGGCAGGGGTGTAGGGTTGACAACAACGGATGGGCTAATCGTGGAAGATGACTCCACTGAAGATTGGGATTTTTGCATGATAGCGGAAGTAACTCCAGCCACTGCCGCTAGGGAGACTGCACCCACTGCGATCAAAACAGAAGCATTCGGTTTCATAGCGAAACAATCGATTGCAAGGGAACTACAACAAATGGCTACAGGTAAGCCAGCGATGAAACCGGATAACCCTCAAGCAGAACGTGCCACTTTTTGCACTGCACTATCTACCTGATCCTGCTCGATTCTAAACGAACTTCAAGAATCGGAGCATTCGTTGTAATGTTTCCAGAAACTCGATGTTAAGGCACAGAAAGCGGCTGAGGAAGTTCCATCCCAACCGGCCAATTTTCAGAAAATAACCGCCGGAACAACGGTCATTCCATTCCCCGGTCAGACAGACTCAGGACGGCAATGGTGACAGCTTGATATCCTTTTTTGTTCTGAAACCTAATTCCTGTCTTAGCGTTAGGGGTTGGCCATGCTTCCGCTGGAAGCGATCGCGAAAACACGGCATCAGGGGAAAATGTCCAATCGTTGTGTCACGCCATAACCCAGTCTTGCCAGCCATTGTTCAACACCCTACTTCAATCCATGCACGACTATATCGATATCCAGATCAATATCCAGATCAAACCATCTCCATCCCGATGCTGTCAGCATCCAACCACTATGGTGTGGAGAAGGTCGGCGTACAGTCTTTGACGCTGAACCACGACTTCCTGCCGCCATTCACTTTTACCAGAACCCGATACCGCGACCAAACGGGAGAAGGAACAACCACCCCTTGACGACCATTGGGGAGTTTGACGGGAGTACCTGGAACAATTGACATAACGATCTCCAAAAGGTTAGAGAAATGCATCGCACTTTCACAGCACAACAAGATCGCCAGTGTTGCACTAACTCAGCAACCGCATTGACGACCAATCCTCACGAGTGATTCAGTTCTTGAGTCAGGAGAGGATAATGGACTGACGACCCCAACCACTCTCGTTAGTAAACAGAACGAGGATAGTTAAGAAAATCTAAAGAATGCTCAGAGTTTAACGGATCCTGAGGCCGATTTTAATCTTCTTAATATTTCTTCTCATCCATGCCAGTTGGAGGGGTGGGCGATTGCGTTGACGGTCAGCCCCAAGCCTGAATTACCCAACCGCCTCGAACCTGGCTGAAAACTCTGAAAAAGCAGATCACCCCGGACAGGCTTTTAATCTGAACAAGGATTTGGGAAGAGGACTATCATCTCCTCCTCCCAAACAAGGTCTCAGTCGCGAAGGTTGGTTTAGCCTTTCACCAACCAGGCATTCAGCTCCGGCGGAGCCTGTACCTGATTCAAGATCGCCTGTAGTTCTGTCCCTTCAAGCGCCTCTTGCTGCAACAGCCGCTGAGTCGTAGATTCTAGCAAGCCACGGTTCAGTTGCAGAATTTCCAGGGCCATATCATGGGCCTTATCGATACTCTGCTTCACCTGGCGATCGATTTCCACCGCAACTTCGGCACTAATGGCCCGTCGAGAACTGCTGCCATCTAAGAACTGGGCAGTATTTTTCTCAAACGAGATCGGACCGAGGGTGCTGCTCATGCCGTATTGGGTAATTGCCCGTTCGGCTAAATCCGTCGCTTTCTGGATATCGTCACTGGCTCCGGTGGAAACTTTGCCAAACACGATTTCCTCTGCCGACCGACCACCCAGCAAGGTTGCCAGTTTTCCCCGTAGTTCATCTTCCAGCAGCAAAAAGCGATCGCCCTCTGGCATTTGCAGCGTGTAGCCGAGGGCTGCTACTCCACGAGGCACAATGGAGATTTTGGTCACCTTGTTGCCACCGGGCATCAGCGCTCCTACCAGGGCATGGCCCACTTCGTGATAGGCAACTGTTTGACGCTCCAGCGGGGTCAGAATCCGCGATCGCTTTTCCAGCCCAGCAATCACTCGCTCAATGGCTTCTTTAAAGTCCGCCATCAGCACCGCCTGTCGATGATTGCGGGCTGCCATCAGAGCTGCTTCGTTCACCAAATTGGCTAAGTCGGCGCCAGCGAAACCAGCCGTTTGAGCTGCAATGGTTTCCAGATCCACATCCTCGCCCAGGCTTACCGGTCGAGCATGCACCCGCAGGATTTCTAATCGACCACTTTTGTCAGGCCGATCCACTAGCACTTGCCGATCAAACCGGCCAGGACGCCGCAGAGCTGGATCAAGGGTTTCTGGGCGATTGGTTGCCGCAATCACAATCACCCCATCATTGCCATTAAACCCATCCATCTCGGTCAGCAATTGGTTCAGGGTTTGCTCCCGTTCGTCATTGCCACCAATGGGATTGTTGCTGCGGGTTTTGCCAATGGCATCCAGTTCGTCAATAAAGATAATGCAGGGAGCTTGGCGTTTGGCCCGGTTGAATAAATCGCGCACCCGTGAAGCACCCACCCCCACATAGAGTTCAACAAATTCCGAACCAGACATACTCAAGAACGGGACTCCCGCTTCACCCGCAATCGCCTTAGCCAGAAGGGTCTTGCCAGTTCCAGGAGGGCCAACCAGAAGAACCCCCTTGGGAATTTTGGCCCCAATTTTGCGGTACTTCTCACCATTGGCCAGGAAATCAACTACCTCTTGCAGTTCCTGCTTGGCTTCATCGACACCTGCCACATCTGCAAAAGTGATTCCAGTTTTGCCCTGGTTATACACTCGGGCATTGCTCTTGCCCATGCCCATCCCAACCCCGACACCACTACCAGCGCTACTTAACTTCAATAACCAGGCAAACGCACCCGCCAGCACCCCAGTCGCCAGGATCAGACCCAGCAGACCGGCTGTCGTTTCAGCAGAATTGGCAAACGTGGTGAAATCGACTCCATGAAGCTGTAGCAAGTTGGGAAGATTGTCCACTGGGCCAGATGGTTTGGTAAAGCATTGCTGATTACCAAATTCCGGTTTGAGGATGTACTCAATGCGATCGGGTTTGATGGTCACCCGTTGCACCTGAGCAGACTTAACCTGATCAATAAATTGGGTGTACGCAAACTCTGAACTGGTTGCCGACTTCATAGACCGATTCCTGCGAGGAAAGAAGGGACCCGTAAGAAGTCCAAACCTGAGTTGCCTGTCGCCTTTGGACCTCTTACTGTGTCGATTCTCCTGTAGCTGCTCCAAGACTGGTAGACGGGATTCCTCCACCGTTTTTAGCGTTTCCCGAAAGGAACCAGTCCATCAGTACGGTCATTACCCCTTTTCGGGGGGAATGACCTAACCAATGAAAAAGCGCCCCTCAGAAGAGGAGCGCTCGACAGACTAAAGTGAAACTTCAGTCC
>CAZBTL010000154.1:0-10487 GCA_964494755.1 uncultured bacterium
ATACCAGGCGTCAGAACAATACGGCATCCCAGCCGTGATTGGTTACACCGACTAGGTTCCTTTCTCCTCAAGACTCATAACCCCTCAGGTATTTACCCCCCTCCTACCCTAACAACGATCAGCAAGGGAAAATCACTCTTGAAGTTAGGAAAAGCGGTAGCAAGGATCGGTTTCAGCCGGTCCTTTTCAGCAAGTAGACAGCTTACACCAATCTTAATGCCATCGGATATCCCACCAATCACCCCTTGGGGGGACAAATAACTACAGTAAGAGAAATTAAAAAATCATTACAGAGAGGCATCACCCTGGATCCCATCTAAATCTAGAGGGTAAAATACCTGTGGTATGGCAACCATGAGGGGTCAAACCCCTACAAACCGTGAAAACACGAGGTTTTGTCAGGAAAGCCTGACATTATTTCCTGTTTTAAAACTTAGTCTCTCTTAGAGTTGACCTTAAATTTTCCCCACAAACTTCACAGGTTTTCCACAGCTTATCCCCAGCTTCGGGGATTTTTTCCACAGAGTCATCGGTTTTTTTCCACAGGGCGAACGGAGGAATCAGGGTTTCAGGTTTTGTTGAGCAGCCTTTCAGGTTTCCTAAAAGGCTATTTGGTTATGAATTTTGTAAATAAAGATTGCTGGGATCGCTGCCAATGCATGGATTTTGCGGTCCATTTTTTCTGCGGTTGCTCCGTAATTTCCGATCCTGCGCATTGACAAGAAGGCTTTGGGCTGGGCAGAATGAAGCACGAGTTGAATACATAGCCCACCTGAAACCCCCTCTGCTATTTGCTTATAGCCCGATTCACAGCAGGCGCGGATATGCCCTCCCTGCTGCTTTCTGATGACCCGCTTTTGGAGATCTTTCGTTGCTCAAAGTATATGGGCGGCGGGCAACCTGAAATCCCAAAGGTGCACTAGACAATATTTTCCTGTCGTTCACTAACAGGGTGCTAACAGCCCTGTTCCCTGCTTGATCTTTGTGTGGATAGATTGTCACAGAAACCATGAGTACAACTGTTAGTCTCCTGGCTGAGCTGCCCCAGGATCTTCATACAGCCTTAATGCTTTATCTGGAAGATCACCTTGATTGGGACCAAGATCGTCTGTTTACAGCAGCGCTTTCCCTCTTCCTCATGCAGAATCATCAGCCGAACCAGCAACCCCCTGAGCCTTACTCCAGCCTGCAGGAGATAGATCAGCAGCAGTCGGAGGAATATTCAGTTCCCTATTCTGCACCAACCTGGAGCAGTGGCGGCATTTTGCCCTTGGTGCAGATGATGGTGAATCTGGAGGCTGATGAACCTGGCAACACTTTGAGAATTATTGATCCAGCCCTGCCAGAAACTGTTAACTATCTGTCTTTCAAGAATCTGCGGGTAGGTCCAACCCTTTTGGATTTAGAATTTGAGCGTTTCGGCTCAACCACTGCCTGTAGAGTTTCCAAAAAGCGCGGCGATCTGCGAGTGGTGATTGAGGCCCAGTAGGGTAGCTTCACAACTGATGGCTTTTTGAGTATCTGAACGCCAAGCCAGCACGGTTGGTTACAGACTTATAGGTTCATTTTCATATAGCGATCCGATCAGGATTGTGAAAGGTTTCCGCAGGAAATCCTTCTTACAAAGCCCTTTCACCATCCAGGCATTCACAAATCAAATAGGATTGCTATAGCAGTGGATCCTGGGAAACTCAGAGGTGGATCCAGGGAGTGTCTCGGTTGATTTATCAGGAAATCCTGACATTACATCTACGTTGCAATTCTTAGTCTGAACCGATCTTTTCCCCATAGATTCCACACGATTCCCACAGGTTTTCCCCAGTTTTTGTCGATGTTTTCCACAGGAATCATCAGGTTTTCCCCAGGAGCAACGGAAGAATCAGGCTTCTGGGTTGCTTGAGCTGATGCTTCAGGAATACATCGGATGCACACCAAAATCTGGCGCTTCATGAATTAACGTAACGGGGATCATCGAAAATCAGGCATTCTACCGTCCTTTTTTTCTCTCGTCAGCGTGTGATTTTTGCCTCAGGTGATTGACAAGAAGGCTTCTGCCTGAGCAGAATGAGGCACGAACTAAATCGAGTTGTGGTTTGAAAACACTGCAATGGTTGGCTTCTAGCCTATAGCCTTCGCAATTTATTTTTGTCAAGCAATCTACCGTCCAGCTTCGCCGCTGCCAGTCACATCCCCGATCTAGGGTCAGCAGCGGTCGGTGTTATGGAAAATTAATAGGGTGCCAAAGGCAAATTGTCTGCTGTTTGATTTTCCCCAGGCCGCTATGAAAACAGTTCCCTGGTTGATGTTCATTGCCGAATTGTCACCTAAAAGCTTAAGGCTCCTATGAATACAACCGTTAGTATCTTGGCTGAAATCCCCGAAGATCTCCACAATTCTGTGGCTGTGTACCTGGAAAACCATCTGGAATGGGACCAAGATCGCCTCTTTGCTGCTGCGTTGTCCCTCTTTTTGTTGCAAAATGGAGGGTGCGATAGCGAAGCGCGGCTGCAATCAGATCGTCAGGTTGCGCAGGTTTATCTTACTTCCCTGCTCGGCAACCCAATGAAGTGATTGGTTTGTGGGAATGTCGCAGATAGCTGGATCAAATCCTGATCCAGCTTGAGCAATCACCGAAGGAAGATCACATGCAATTAGTGGTTAAGCCACCAGGGCAATTGTACGGTTTGGGCCGAGCGATATGGAACCTGGCATTCTTCCAGGATGATTGGGTTTCACCGACGCAGTTCCAAATTGACATACCCAGTGTTTTTAGGTTGCGTGATACTTTTGGCGTTTCAATTGGCAAGACCTTGCCAACCGAACGATAATCTCCTGCCAAAGCCAGTATTAATTCCTGAGCTTTGATATTAATGGGCTGATTTTAATTCCGATTGTTTATTTGCGTTTTAATTTCTGATTCAGACATGGCATATTACTGGTTCAAGGCATTTCATTTGATTGGTGTCGTCGTCTGGTTTGCTGGCCTCTTTTATCTGGTGCGGCTGTTTGTTTATCATGCAGAAGCCAATGAGAAGCCCGAACCGGCCCGTTCCATCTTGAAAGAGCAATATCAATTGATGGAAAAGCGCCTTTACCGGCTGATTACCACACCGGGCATGGTACTCACGGTCGCAATGGCGGTTGGACTGCTGACAGTAGAACCAGCTACGTTGCAAGATGGATGGTTACATGCCAAACTGGGCTTCGTCGCAGCCCTCCTGGCTTATCACTTTTATTGCGGCCGGATCATGAAACGGCTGGCTGCCGAACAATGCACCTGGACCGGACAGCAATTTCGCTGGTTAAATGAATTGCCAACCCTGTTTCTGGTGGTGATTGTTATGTTGGCAATCTTTAAAGACAGCTTGCCAACGGATGCGACTGTTTGGGCGATCGCAGCAATGGTGATTGCCATGGCGGCGACGATTCAGCTTTATGCCAAAAAACGACGCTTGGATCGGGAACGGCAGGCTGCTGCCGAGGTTGCCACTCCTGAGATCAAGGTAACCTCTGAGGCTGGGACGTAAAAATTCTCCTGATTGTCTAGCCTGATTGTCTATAAACTGTGTAATACCGATTTGATCTGATGCTGCATAGAATTTACCCCACCGCCTGCGGCACCTCCCCTTGGTAAGGGGAGGTTGGGAGGGGGCAGATAGTGCTCGACATTAAAGAGAATTGGTATTAGGGGCCGGGTTTAGCCATTTAAGCTGGGATTTTTACAAGATTTCCGCATCTGATTTGCGATCGCCGCTGAACTGGTGAAGCGCCTCAATGATGCGCACGTTTGCTTTGGGAAAGGGGAACTGGTCAATTTCCTGCAGCGTCACCCAGCGAACCTCATCACATTCAATCGGTTGGGGTTTTCCACTCAGATGTTGACAGTGATGCACATTCAGGGTGACCCGAAAGTGGGTGTAGGTATGATCCACAGTGATTAGGCGATCGCCCACGGCAATGTCAATCCCCAGTTCTTCTTGAATTTCCCGGCGGATACAGCTTTCCAGCGTCTCACCTGGCTCCACTTTGCCACCGGGAAACTCCCACAGGCCGCCTAATAAACCTTCCTGCCGACGGCGATCGATCAACACCTGGCCCTGGTCATTCCAGATCACAGCGACGCCAATAATCTTGTGGGGTAAAGGAGCGCGGGTTTCTGACATAGGGATTTCCGACTGACTTCCTTGATTGTAAGCCTGACAGCGCTCCTTCCAGGGACAGTGGGGACAGTTCGGCTGACTGGGCGTACAAACCGTCGCCCCCAGATCCATTAATGCCTGGTTAAAGTCGCGGGGACGAACTGGGTCCAGCAAGGTTTCCGATAACTGCCACAATTGGGATAGGGCCTTACGGGTGGGAATCGGCAAGGCAATTAACCGCGCCAGGACCCGTTTGACATTGCCATCCAGAATCGGCACCGGTTGGTTAAAGGCTGCACTGAGAATGCCACCAGCCGTAGTGCGGCCAACACCAGGCAACTCCAGGACAGCCTCCAGGGTCTCTGGGAAACGGCCATCATGTTTGGCACAAATGTGTTGGGCCGCCCGGTGCAGATTGCGAGCTCTAGCATAGTATCCCAATCCTTGCCAGACTTTCAGGACTTGTTGCTGTTCCGCCGCTGCCAAATCCTGAACCGTAGGAAACTGTTGCAACCAGCGCTCATAGTAGGGAATCACCGTCTTCACCTGGGTTTGCTGCAACATAATTTCTGAGACCCAGATGGCGTAAGGATCTCGGCTTACTCGCCAGGGCAAGTTCCGACCCTGCTGGCCATACCAGACCAACAGATGATGTTGCAAATCGGTGATAGCAGAACTCGGCAGATCCCTGAAAGAATCTGCCGAGTCACCTTTCGCCATAGACAGTACTTGACTCAGGTTGAAATGCTGATTCAGAGGGAACACGCCTCATGCTTCAGATTCAGTCGCCGTCAGCATTTTTTCAAAGGTCATGCGTTGTTCAGCATTGCGGATAAAGTAGCCACTCATCATTGCAGAAGCCAGAAGACGACCTAGATTTTCTCGGCTGGTGGTTACCGTGACCTCAAAGTGTTCGCTGGGAAGGCCACCCAAGAGTCCTAGAATATTGCGCTCCATTACCTGAACAACTTCCGATGAAGCAGGCTTAGACAACTGGGCAATCATGTCTGGGCTAAGCGATTGCAGGTAATTCCAGAACGGATTACCCATTTCAGATCCACTTCCCACAAACTCTGGCAGTTGGTTGGATGGGCTGTTCACTTCAAAGACCTCAATCACATTACTTCATGTTTCTACAGATCACTCTAGCAACTGCCCCAAAAATGCGAAGTAGGTAGAACCGAACCAGTTCAGGGGGGAATGTCTCTACCTAGCTGGCCAGATACTCGCCAATGGCGGCTTTGCGCTTACGCAATTTACTGAGAGCCTCCCGCTCAATCTGGCGCACCCGCTCCCGACTGATATTGAGCAAGTCGCCAATCTTGGCCAGGGTCATGGTTTGACCATCCTCCAGACCAAATCGCATGGCCAGAACGTCCCGTTGCTGCTGGGTCAGATCCACCATCAGCTTGTCCAGATCAGCTCGCAGAGAAGACTGGGTGGCAAACTCCTCTGGAGAGGCGCCCGGATCTTCCAGTAAATCGCCCAATTCGGTGTCCTGGTTGTCACCAACCCGCAAATCCAGGGAAAGGGGTTGCCGCCCTCGTTCCAGATAGTCCCGCACCTGTCGGGGTGTCAGTTCCAGTTCTGCCGCTAGTTCGGAAATGGTGGCAGCCCGTCCTAACTGCTGAGATAGCTGCCGTTGGGCCTTCTTAATCTTGTTCAACTTCTCGGTGATGTGGATCGGCAGGCGGATGGTGCGTCCCTTTTCCGCGATCGCCCGGGTAATGGCTTGCCGGATCCACCAGTAGGCATAGGTGGAAAACCGATAGCCTTTCGTGGGGTCAAATTTTTCCACACCCCGCTGCATGCCAATGGTGCCTTCCTGGATCAGGTCCAGTAGATCCACATTGCGCTTGGTGTACTTTTTGGCCACCGAAACCACTAGCCGCAGGTTGGCTTCCACCATCTTGCGCTTGGCTCGCTCGCCCTCCGCGATCGCTTGCTCTAACTCTGGCTCAGCGATTTGGGCAGTCTCAGCCCAGGTTTCTATAGATGGCTCATGACCCAACTTTTCTGTCAGCTCATCGCGCACAGCATAGAGGCTAGATAGCCGCTGCACTTGCTTACCAAAAACAACCTCCTGTTCATGGGTGAGGAGGGGAACACGACCAATTTCTCGTAGGTAGGTCCGGACCAGATCGGGGGAAGTAGGGGCTGTTTTCATGACGTGAGTTGAAGTTGATGGGCAAGAAAAGCATTGGAGAAAGGCGGGATCAGCGACCCCAATCACTTAGGGATAGAAAATCAGGGAGCCTTATAAGAATCCTGTCTGTACAACCTCCCGGCAAGAATGAATCCGACTAAAATTTCTGGCAACGAGCTTAACCGACAAACAATCGAGGGCGATGTTTAATTGGCCAAACCCCTGGGGTGTGGTGACAGATTTTTGTTTCAGAAGAGTATAATACCAGGACCTTCACCGGGAGAGAGGGTTAAACCACCTAGCACCAGAGGTTTGAAGAATTGCCAGCTCAGTAAGGGAGTCAATGCTGCACGCTTCCATTCGGGATAAAGCACCAGGTAACCGCTCGATAGTCACTAATAATCCATTAACAACAAGCTTAACTTATTAACAACTGTAACATTTCTGAGAGTGGAAGGCTATACCCCGGAGGGGGTTATGCCTGTTAGCCGATCGCTGCCAAGCCATACATCATCAACAGTTCCAGTAAGAGTATCGAAATTTGGCGGTTTGAAATGCAGTCCGGACAACAAAATCCAATCGGTCAACAAAAGACTCTGGCAAGCCTGCTGAAGCTTGCCAGATGAGGAATGCAATGCAGCTTAATATTGCGCAAACATTACTTAAAGTATTTTTAATATTTGCTTAACCTAACCGTTGGCTGGCGCCAGCGTTAGATAGGGCAGACCGTCCTGGGTTTGGTTACTTCTGGATGTATTCCTGAAGAGATTTCACCGAAAGTGGATGGAATTGCAGCGAACGAATGGCTGCAGCCGTCGCCCTCGCACCCGCAATGGTTGTCACAATCGGAATCTTATACATCAATGCGGTTCGGCGGATCAGACGACCATCGGCCCGGGCTTCCTCGCCAGAGGGGGTGTTAATAATGAGTTGGATCTTCTCATTTTTAATCGCATCCAGCACATGGGGTCGACCTTCATGCAATTTCAGGATCAGGTCTACTTCCAAGCCATGTTCCAATAAGGTTTTGCGCGTGCCTTCGGTGGCCACAATCTGAAATCCCAGATCGATCAAGTCTTTGACCACCGGAACCACTGGCGCTTTGTCGCGATCGCTCATAGACACAAACACCGCGCCACTCAGGGGCAAGCGCTGGTTGGCCGCCAGTTCCGCCTTGGCAAAGGCGGTCCCGAAATCAGCATCAATTCCCATCACTTCACCTGTGGAGCGCATCTCTGGCCCCAGGATGGTATCCGTACCTGGAAATTTCTCAAAGGGCAGCACTGCTTCCTTAACTGAAAGATGGGCAGGGATCACTTCGGAGGTAAAGCCCAGTTCTTCCAGGCTTTGACCAGACATCACCCGGGAAGCCATCTTCGCCAGCGGCACTCCGATGGCCTTGGAAACAAAGGGAACGGTGCGGGAAGCGCGGGGATTGGCCTCCAGGATATAGACTTGATCTCCCTGAATCGCAAACTGGATATTCATCAGACCCACCACTTTGAGGGCTTTGGCCAGTTGCACGGTCCAGGTGCGGATGCGGTCCAGCACCCCCGGATGGAGGGAAACCGTCGGAATCGAGCAGGCTGAATCGCCGGAATGGATGCCCGCCTGTTCAATATGCTCCATGATGCCGCCGATTACGACCCGCCCCGTCTGATCGGCGATTGCATCCACATCCACTTCCACCGCATTTTCCAGAAACTTGTCGATTAGGATGGGATGGTCTGGTTCCACCTGAACGGCATAGGTCATATACCGCTCTAATTCAGCATCGGAGTAAACAATTTCCATGGCCCGACCGCCCAACACGTAACTGGGACGGACCACCACCGGATAATCAATCTTGCGGGCCACTTCCAGGGCTTCCCGAAAGCTACGGGCCAGACCATTAGACGGCTGGCGGATTTCCAGATGGCGTAGGATTTGCTCGAACCGTTCCCGATCCTCGGCAATATCGATGGAGTCGGGGGAAGTGCCCCAGATGCGAGTGTTAGTCGAAACCGATTGCAAATATTCTTGCAACGGCACCGCCAGTTTCAGGGGGGTTTGGCCGCCAAATTGAATGATAATACCCTCTGGTTGCTCGGCCTCAATAATGTTGATCACGTCCTCTTTGGTCAGCGGCTCAAAGTAGAGGCGATCGCTGGTGTCGTAGTCCGTGGAAACGGTTTCCGGGTTGGAGTTGACCATAACGGTCTCAAACCCGTCTGCTTGCAGGGCGAAGGAGGCATGGCAGCAGCAGTAGTCAAACTCAATGCCCTGGCCAATGCGGTTGGGTCCGCCACCCAGGATCATCACCTTGCGCCGATCAGACGGCAAAACTTCACTTTCACCCACTTCATAGGTGGAGTAGTAGTAAGGGGTGAGGGCTTCAAATTCCGCCGCACAGGTATCAACTGTCTTGTAAACCGGCACCACGCCCAGTCCCTTGCGATAAGCTCGCACCTGATCCTCACTGGTCTTGGTGGCAAAGGCTATCTGGCGATCGCTGAAACCTTGCTGCTTAATCGCCAGCAATTGCTCACGGGTCAGGCTGGTCAGTGGTGTTCGCTTGAGGAATTTTTCGGTTTCCAGCAATTCCTGCAGCTTGTCCAGGAACCATGGATCAATACTGGTCAATTCAAAAATTTCTTCCACACTCATGCCCATTTGCATGGCATGGCGAACCGTGAAGATCCGCTCCGGATTCGGTGTTCGCAGCCCCGCCCGGATTTGCTCCAGACTGGGCAATTTTTCGGCGCGATCACAACCCCAACCAGCCCGCCCCGTTTCCAGGGAACGGAGCGCCTTCTGGAACGACTCCTGGAATGTACGGCCTATCGCCATTGCCTCACCCACCGATTTCATCTGGGTGGTCAGGTAGGGTTCTGAACCGGGAAACTTCTCGAAAGCAAAGCGGGGGATCTTGGTTACCACATAGTCAATCGTGGGCTCGAAACTGGCCGGCGTTTTCTTGGTAATGTCATTGGGGATCTCGTCCAGGGTATAGCCCACTGCCAGCTTGGCCGCCATTTTGGCAATGGGGAAACCAGTCGCCTTGGAGGCCAGCGCTGAACTGCGAGAGACCCGGGGGTTCATCTCAATCACAATGACTTCGCCGGTATTGGGGTTGACGGCAAACTGAATATTGGATCCACCAGTTTCCACCCCAATTTCCCGAATAATCTTGATCGAAGCATCTCGCAACCGCTGATATTCCTTGTCAGTCAAAGTTTGGGCCGGAGCTACGGTGATCGAGTCGCCCGTGTGGATGCCCATCGGATCCAGGTTTTCGATCGAGCAAATAATCACCACGTTGTCGGCCAGATCTCGCATGACCTCCAACTCGTATTCCTTCCAGCCCAACAGGGACTTTTCAATCAGGATTTGGGACACCGGACTGGCATCCAGACCAGACTGGGCAATTTCTTCAAACTCTTCCTGGTTGTAGGCAATGCCACCGCCGGTTCCACCCAGGGTAAAGGCCGGACGAATAATCAGGGGATAACTACCGATCTGCTGACCAATCACCCGTGCTTCTTCCAAGGTCGTGGCCAGACCGGACGGACAGACGGCCACCCCAATCCGTTCCATGGCCTCCTTAAATAATTTGCGGTCTTCCGCCATTTCGATCGCTGGCAGTTTGGCCCCAATCAACTCCACCCCATACTTGTCCAGGGTGCCATTCTTAGCCAAGGCCACCGCCAAGTTAAGGGCTGTCTGGCCACCCATGGTTGGCAACAGGGCGTCCGGTCGCTCCCGCTCGATGATTTTGGCCACAATTTCCGGTGTCAGAGGCTCCACATAGGTGCGATCGGCCATTTCAGGATCGGTCATGATCGTGGCCGGATTAGAATTCACCAGCACAACCTCATAACCTTCGTCCCGCAGAGCTTTACATGCCTGCGTACCGGAATAGTCAAACTCACAGGCTTGCCCAATAACAATGGGCCCGGAACCAACTAGCAGGATTTTGCGCAGATCGTTACGACGAGGCATGGTGATGGCAGAGAAAGGGAAGATTCATAAATCCAAATCATTGTAAAGGTTTTCGCTCCGATCGCTGGCAGCTCTTTATTGAATCCCAAGGTTTGCTGACAGGAAGAGGGCACGTTGGGGGTGGAAGGGAGTGGGGAAGATGGGCAGTGGGCTTCCGCCGTGAGCGTCAGCCGAACGGGAGTGGGGAGTGGGGGGTGTCGGGCCAGACTAACCACCGAACA
>CAZBTL010000155.1:0-10359 GCA_964494755.1 uncultured bacterium
ACTAGTTGGGGGCTTGCCTGCGACCTCTCAGCGGAACTATCGACAAAGGACGGAGAGCCAACATGACTGGCATGGATTTCTGGCAACAGGTGTTGGCTTTTGTAGCGGCAACTACTGATCGGGTGGGAGCCCAGTTATTACAGGATTTTGGTCATGTCCAGGTAACCGAAAAGAAGGATGGCAGCTTGGTCACTCAGGCCGATCGCTGGTCGGACGAGGCGTTGAGACAGGCGATCGCAACCCAATTTCCAGACCACGGAGTGCTCAGCGAAGAAGTCGCCCATATCTTTCCCGACAACGATTGGTGCTGGATCATTGATCCCCTGGATGGAACCACCAACTTTGCCAGGGGGCTGCCCCTGTGGGCCATTTCCGTGGCACTGCTCTATCGAGGAACCCCCGTTTTTGGTTATGTCCATCTACCCACCCTAAACCAGTCCTTTTATGGTTACTGGTACGGCGATTCCGGCTTGCAAGGACCCACAGGCGCATTTTTGAATCACCGGCCCATTCACGCCAGCCTGGATGCCCTGACTCCCAACCATTTTTTTAACCTATGCACCCGCAGCACCCAGGTTTTGCAGCAGCCGTTTCCCTGCAAAATTCGCATGCTGGGGGTGGCCAGCTACAACCTGCTCACGGTTGCGGCTGGGGTCACCCTGGGCGGTGTGGAAGCCACCCCTAAGATCTGGGATATTGCAGCAGTCTGGGCCATCACTCAAGCTGCTGGCGCCATCTGGGTGCCGTTGGAACCGGATCCCCTGTTTCCCCTGCAAGCGGGCCAGAACTACAGCGATCGCCCCTATCCCACGCTGGTGGTCAGCCGTCCCGATTTAGCGCCGGTGTTTCGCCCCCTGGTTCAATCCCTGTCCAGAAATGGGTAAGCGGGCATTCTTACACCTCGCCTGCCCCCGTATTCCCCTAAAATGCTAACGGGAAGGTTTGTCAATGCCTATCAGGATGAAAGAAAAGCGGCCTATACTAACCCTTTCCCCTTGCCAATAACCCGTTAGTTTGGAGAATTGCTGTGGATCTGTCGCGTATTCCCCCCCAACCCAAAGCTGGTCTTCTAAATGTCCTGATCGAGATTCCAGGAGGCAGTAAGAATAAGTACGAATTTGATAAGGATCTGAATGCCTTTGCCTTAGATCGGGTGCTCTACTCTTCGGTGGTTTATCCCTACGACTATGGCTTTGTGCCCAATACGTTGGCGGATGATGGCGATCCCCTGGATGGCATGGTACTGATGGATCAACCCACTTTTCCGGGGTGTGTGATTGCCGCCCGTCCTATTGGCATGCTGGAAATGATCGATGGTGGCGATCGCGATGAAAAGATCCTCTGTGTGCCCGATAAAGATCCGCGTTATGCCAATGTCAAATCCCTGGCTGATGTCGCCTCTCACCGTCTGGATGAAATCGCCGAATTCTTCCGGACTTACAAAAATCTGGAGAAGAAAGCAACTGAAATCCTGGGCTGGAAGGATGTGGATCAGGTCATGCCACTGGTTGAGCACTGTGTCAAAGCAGCGGCAAAATAACTAGACCAATTTGAGAGCGCAAAACTGAATTCATCTCTCCAGAGGGCAGGTAAGAGAGCAAATCAGGTTCTGCCTTAAAGGCAGTCGAACTGGCG
Organism: uncultured bacterium; assembly: GCA_964494755.1. Classification (GTDB taxonomy): domain Bacteria; phylum Cyanobacteriota; class Cyanobacteriia; order Leptolyngbyales; family Leptolyngbyaceae; genus CAZBTL01. The sequence goes on from CAZBTL010000155.1 coordinate 1,636, forward strand.
CCTTTGAGAATTGTGGGGCTTAGAATTAAACCTAAGCCCTTCTAGCTAAGGAGCCGACGAGCATCACTCCTAACTTCCAACCACTATGCAGCGGACTCTCCTCTTATCAAAGATTCATAACTGTACGTTGACGGGCGCCAACCTGAATTACGTCGGTAGCATTAGCATTGATGAAGTAATTTTGGATGCGGCGGGAATTCTACCTTATGAACAGGTGCAAGTTGTTAATGTCAACAATGGAGAACGGCTAATCACCTATGCAATTACGGCTCCGGCTCATTCTGGCACGGTGGAGTTAAATGGAGCTGCAGCCCGATTAGGCATGCCTGGCGATCGCATCATTGTCATGACCTACGCCCAGTTTGAACCAGAAGAATTGGCGCACTATGCGCCCAAAGTCGTTTTTGTCGATCAACATAATCAGTTGCTTCAAGTTCGTCCTTATCCATCCCTGTTAGAACCGACGCCTCTAATCCACGATGTCTAACTTCGACTCTTCTGAATCTGCCTTACTTGATAGCCCTGAGATTAGTCAGAACACCTCCCATTCACCGGATTTTGTGGTGCAGTTCTGGGGGGTCCGAGGCAGTATTCCGGCACCGGGCAGTGAAACGGTTCGCTACGGCGGCAACACCTCCTGTGTCGAAATGAGGGTGGCAGGCAAGCGGTTGATTTTTGATGGAGGAACGGGGTTGAGGGTCCTGGGCAAACACTTGCTCAAACAGATGCCTGTCGAGGCTTACCTGCTCTTTACCCATTCCCATTGGGATCATATTCAGGGCTTTCCTTTTTTTGCGCCAGCTTTTATTAAGGGCAATCGCTTTCACATTTATGGAGCGATCGCACCCAATGGGGCAACGTTTAAGCAACGGCTGAATGATCAAATGCTGCATCCCAACTTTCCGGTGCCCATGCAGGTGATGCAGGCTGACCTGAAGTTCTACGATCTGTTGCCAGGAGAGACTTTACAGATTGATGACATTACGATTGAAACCGGAGTCCTGAACCATCCCAATTCCGCCATGGGCTATCGGGTCACCTGGAACAATAAAACAGCCGTCTATGCCACCGACACCGAGCATTACCCAGATCGGCTGGACGAAAATTTGCTACATCTGGCCCGCAATGCCAATGTGTTCATTTATGATGCCTGTTATACCAACGAAGAGTATTACGATCCAGCCTCTCCGAAGATTGGTTGGGGCCACTCTACCTGGCAGGAAGGGCTAAAAATTGCTCGCGCGGCGGGGGTCAAGCGGCCTGTCATGTTCCACCACGACCCCAACCACAGTGACGATTTTTTAGACGATGTGGAAGCCCAGGTGGAGGCAGAGTTTCCCAATAGTCTGCTAGCCAGGGAAGGTATGATCTTGCCGGTGGTTTAGTTCCATAGTCAAGGGTGATGGTTAAACCATCGATGGTTATAACAGGGGCGCCAGCTTGAACTTATAAGCGATCATCTCCATTTCGGATACGGTCAGAACCAGCCGCTCCCATTGTTCAGACTGAACCGCTGAAAGTTGTTGAAAAGCAGCTTCGGTTAACAGAATTTCTCCCCGACGAGCCACATCTTCTCCCAGCTTGCTGGCCAAGTTCACCTCGCAGCCAAAAATATCCTCCTCACCAATGACGAGGGTTGTGCCATAGCCAATGCCAATTTCGGCGTACAGATCCCGATCATCCGGCAGCCCAAAATTCACCACAGAAAAGGCTTTCAAAATATCGACTGCGGCATCGATCGCCGGTTGCACCTGGGCAAAGAGGGCAAACAGGTTGTCAGCCTCCTGTTTGATCACCGTTCCACCCTGCTGGTGGATGAGGGGACTGGCGATCGCCGTCATATGATAAATCATTTCCAGAAAATGGATGATGCCACAGCGTTGGGTCAGTCGCGAAAAACCCGACAGGTCCAGCACAAAAATGGCACAATCCCGGTCAAACCAAGCATGGATGGTTTGGTCGATTTCGGATCGACGCTCCGGATGCTCCAGGCGAGCCTGGAGTAAGCGCTGAAATTCGGCGCGGGAATTGGAAATATTCAACATGGAAAAGCTGGGCACACAACTGAACCGGTAGACCACCCAGGGTTATTCAACGGTCAATTTTGAAAGGCTGTCCATAGGATTCCCCAAAACAGACCTGCTCATAGCTAAACCGACCGCCAAATTGTTTAAAGGGCTCAGCAGCGTAGCCCAGGCAAAGAAGACAGCAGACATCCACAGATTCGGGGATCAGGAAGGCTTCTTTCACTTTGGCCGTTTCAAACCCCTCCATGGGACAACTATCCACGCCATAACTTTTAGCCACAATCATCAAATGGGCGACAGCCAGCATGGTATGGCGATTGGTCCAGGCTTCGACCGACTCAAAACAGGGATGATTCTGGAACAGGGCTGGAATCTTGGCCCGCATGACCTCGGCGTAGGTGTCGTTAACGGCTCCGTGGGTCTGCCCTAACTGAATCAATGACTCAACATAATCTGGCTGGCCCACATTGCGATCGCCACAACAAATAAGCACCACAGGAGCTTGGGCAATTTGCGCTTGGTTAAAGGCACTGGCTTTGAGCTTTTCCTTACTGGCCGGTTGTCGCAAGACAATAAACCGCCAGGGTTGTAGGTTATAACCAGAGGGAGCCCGTAGACCTAAGCGCAGAATCTCTGCCAAAATCACCTCCGGAATTGGGTCGGGCAGAAAAGCGCGCGCAGCTCGTCGATGTTCAATGGAATCTTTCAACCCTATTGAGGGTTGGATATCAATGGTCATGAACCGTCGTCTCCCTTTGTTACGTCAGAAAGCCCAGATATCTGGAGATTAGCCAGATGCAACAGATTAATATACTACCTTCAACGGAAAGTCTGTTTTTCCTCGATCCGCACCCTCTCCAGAAAACCCACCAACCTTATATGCTAAGGGGAAAAAGACAGCCATATTTGCCAAGATTTTAGTTATTTTAGATTCCCATTGCTTGTGGTTTGTCGCGCTCGACGAGTAGTTGATGTTCCTATTTCTGTCCAAAATTTTGCCCCTGTTTCTGTATCCTCTGGGACTGGCCTGTCTCCTGCTGTTGCTGGCCTTAATTTTGCTCTGGCGATCGCCCCGCTGGTCGGCTGTACCGATTGGGTTAGCGCTGGTGGTCCTGCTGTTGGGCAGCAATGGTTGGGTCAGCAGTTGGCTGGTGCAGTCGTTGGAATTACAGCATGTACCGACGGCTGAGTTGCCCCCAGCGGACGCGATCGTCGTTCTAGGGGGTTCCACGCACTCCATTTCCCCACCTCGCCGCTGGGTGGAGGTAACCGAGGAAGGCGATCGGGTTCTCTATGCCGCCAAGCTTTATCGGGATGGCAAAGCCCCCACATTAATTTTGAGTGGTGGACGAATCGAATGGCGCGGCAGCGGCCCAGCCGAATCAGCCGACATGGCCACACTGGTGGAAACCATGGGGGTACCGGCATCAGCCATTTTGCAAGACCCCACCTCTCTCAATACCTATCAGAATGCTGCCAATGTCAAACAACTAATGCAGATGCATGGAATTCGTCGCATATTGCTAGTCACCTCAGCCATGCACATGCCTCGCGCTTTGAGGATTTTCCAGAAACTAGGGATTGATGCAATTCCAGCTCCTACCGATTATTTAGTGACAGAAAGCGATTACCAAGAGTTCCAAACCACCTCAAAAGGCAGGATTTTGAGCCTCTTGCCCGATGCCGATCAACTTCGGATGACCACCCGCGCCCTGAAGGAATATCTGGGAATCGGCATCTACTGGCTGCGAGGATGGTTATGAGTCCAGGCCCCGGCAAAACCTGGGTCTAGCATGTTGCTTATAGATTTGCAACAAAAAATATGAGTGATTGCCCTTGATTTTGCTAACTTTTATGAACAAAAATTGAGATCTTTTTATCAAATTGTGTCAGATACAGCTCGGAAGCCCTATCGGCACTGGTTTTCTGATACAAACAGTCATGTATAAGCATGTAGCAATCGGCGATTGGCTAGAAAGCTGTCAGGGGTTTCCAGCTCTGGATCCTCCAAATGACGGTCTACCGCTGACTGCTACTGCCATTTTGCTGACTGCTGACCGCTCTCTACTGCATCACAAGGAGCAAACCGCATGTTCACTCACGTCAAGCCCACCATCCGACACGTCAAACCTGACAACCTGCAGGGGCGTCGCCTGGTGAAGGTGGTCTATGTCGTGTTGGAGCCTCAATATCAGAGTGCGCTCTCGTCTGCTGTTCGGTCGATTAATCAAAACCATTCTCATATTGCCGTTGAAATCAGTGGTTATCTGATCGAGGAACTTCGCAATCCCGAAAACTATGAAGACTTTAAGCGGGATGTGGCGGAAGCCAATATTTTTATTGCCTCGCTGATCTTCCTGGAAGACCTGGCCGAAAAGGTGGTGGAAGCTGTGGAACCGCACCGCGATCGCCTGGATGTGTCGGTGGTGTTCCCATCCATGCCCCAGGTGATGCGTTTGAACAAGATGGGTAGCTTTTCGTTGGCCCAAATCGGCCAGTCGAAGAGTGTGATCTCACAGTTCATGAAAAAGCGCAAGGAAAACTCCGGCGCTGGTTTCCAGGACGCCATGTTGAAACTGCTGCGGACGCTGCCCCAGGTATTGAAATATTTGCCAGTGGAAAAGGCCCAGGATGCCCGCAACTTCATGCTGAGCTTTCAGTATTGGTTGGGGGGTTCCCAGGAAAACCTGGAAAATTTCCTGCTGATGCTGACTGACAAATACGTCCTTAAGGATGTGGCCGAGGCGGAAGAGCTGAACTATCAGGAACCGGTAACCTATCCCGATCTGGGCATCTGGCATCCCATGGCCACCACCATGTTCGAGGATATCAAGGAATACCTCAACTGGTTTAACTCCCGACGGGATATTGCCGATGACCTGAAGGATCCGTTGGCGCCCACGGTGGGCCTGGTGCTGCAGCGAACCCATCTGGTGACCGGGGATGACGCCCACTATGTAGCCATGATTTCCGAATTGGAGGCGATGGGAGCCCGAGTGATCCCCGTCTTTGCAGGTGGGCTGGACTTTTCTAAGCCGGTGGATGCCTTCTTCTATGACCCGATTTCCAAGACGGTGCCGCTGGTGGATGTGGTGGTGTCGCTGACCGGCTTTGCCCTGGTAGGGGGACCAGCCCGACAGGACCACCCCAAGGCGATCGAAGCGCTGAAACGGCTCAACCGGCCCTATATGGTGGCTTTGCCGCTGGTGTTCCAGACCACGGAAGAGTGGCAGGATAGCGACTTGGGCCTGCATCCGATTCAGGTGGCGCTGCAAATTGCCTTGCCAGAATTGGATGGCGGCATCGAACCGATCATTCTCTCGGGTCGAGATGGGATGACGGGTAAAGCGATCGCCCTGCAAGACCGGGTGGAAGCGATCGCCCAACGGGCCATCAAGTGGGCCAATTTACGCCGCAAACCTAAATTGCACAAACGGGTGGCCATCACCATCTTCAGTTTTCCGCCGGATAAGGGCAATGTGGGCACCGCTGCTTACCTGGATGTGTTTGGCTCTATTTATAAAGTAATGGAGGCTCTAAAGCAAAATGGCTACGACGTGCAGGACTTGCCGGAAACTCCGGAGAAGTTGATGCTGGAGGTTCTGCACGACGCCCAGGCCCAGTACGCCAGCCCCAATCTGAACATTGCCTATCGCATGTCAGTGCCGGAGTACGAGCAACTGACGCCCTATTACGAACGGCTGATCCCCTCCTGGGGTGAACCACCCGGCCATCTCAACACCGACGGACAGGATTTGCTGATTTACGGCAAAGCCTTTGGCAACGTCTTCATCGGCGTACAACCCACCTTTGGTTACGAGGGCGACCCGATGCGGCTGCTGTTCTCCCGGTCGGCCAGCCCCCACCACGGTTTTGCTGCTTACTACACCTATCTGGAAAAGGTCTGGCAGGCCGATGCGGTGTTGCATTTTGGCACCCACGGCTCACTGGAATTCATGCCCGGTAAGCAGATCGGCATGTCCGGTGAATGTTTTCCCGACAGCTTGATTGGCACTATTCCCAACCTGTACTACTACGCCGCCAACAATCCCAGTGAGGCGACCATCGCCAAACGCCGCAGTTATGCTGAAACCATCAGTTACCTGACGCCGCCTGCGGAGAATGCCGGCCTGTATAAAGGCTTGCGGGAACTGAGCGAGTTGATTGCCTCCTACCAGACCTTGAAGGACACCGGCCGGGGCGAGTCCATTACCAACACCATCATGGACAAGTGCCGCATGGTGAACCTGGATAAGGACATTGTTCTGCCCGATCGGGATGCAAAGGAGATGACCGCCGAGGAGCGGGACATGATCGTCGGCAAGGTCTACATCAAGTTGATGGAGATTGAGTCCCGTCTGTTGCCCTGCGGCTTGCATGTAATTGGTAAGCCCCCCAGTGCAGAAGAGGCGATCGCCACCCTGGTCAACATTGCCGGACTAGATCGGCAGGAGGAGGGTATCCTCAGTCTGCAACGGATCATTGCCAATAGCCTGGGTCGGAATCTGGAGGAGATCTATCAGAATAGCGATCGCGGCGTTCTGGCCGATGTCCAAACCCTGAATGAAATCAACCAAGCGGTGCGGGCTGCGGTCACGGCGATGGTGCAGGCCCAGATAGACGAAGAAGGTCGGGTGTCCAAGTCCTCCATGTTGGGCAACCTCTTCCACTTCGGCGGCAAGAAAGAACCCTGGCTGGAAGCACTGCACACAGCCGGCTATACCGATGTCGATGCTGAGCAACTGAAGCCCCTCTTCGACTATCTGCAATTCTGTCTCAAACAGGTGGTGGCAGATAACGAACTGGGCGCCCTGTTACTGGGTCTGGATGGTCAGTACATCCTGCCGGGTCCCGGTGGCGATCCGATCCGCAATCCGGATGTGCTGCCGACCGGGAAAAATATCCATGCCCTTGATCCCCAGGCGATTCCCACCGCCGCCGCCGTGCAGTCGGCCAAAGTGGTGGTTGATCGCCTGCTGACCCGTCAGGCGTCCGAAAATGGCGGCAACTATCCCGAGACGATCGCCTGCGTCCTCTGGGGCACCGACAACATCAAAACCTACGGCGAATCCCTGGCCCAAATCCTCTGGATGGTTGGGGTGCGGCCGTTGCCCGACTCCCTGGGCCGAGTCAACAAGCTGGAATTGATTCCCCTGGAAGAGTTGGGCCGACCCCGAATTGATGTGGTAATCAACTGCTCTGGAGTTTTCCGCGATCTGTTCATTAACCAGATGAATCTACTAGACCGGGCGGTCAAAATGGCCGCTGAGGCAGATGAGCCCCTGGAAATGAACTTTGTGCGCAAACACGCGCTGAAACAGGCCAAAGAGTTAGGCCTGGATCTGCGGCAGGCCGCCACCCGCGTCTTTTCCAATGCCTCCGGTTCCTATTCCTCCAACATCAACCTGGCGGTGGAAAATGGCACCTGGGAGCAGGAATCGGAATTGCAGGACATGTATCTGGCCCGTAAGTCCTTTGCCTTCTCGTCGGATAACCCCGGCATGATGGATCAAAGCCGCGAGTTGTTTGAAGCCAGTCTGAAAACGGCGGAAGTGACCTTCCAAAACCTGGATTCATCGGAGATCTCGTTGACCGATGTGTCACACTACTACGACTCAGACCCAACCAAGATCGTGGCCCGCTTGCGGGACGATGGCAAGATGCCGTCGTCTTATATGGCGGATACCACCACGGCCAATGCCCAGATCCGCACCCTGTCTGAAACCGTGCGCCTGGATGCCCGAACCAAGCTGCTGAATCCCAAGTGGTATGAGGGCATGTTGTCCCACGGTTATGAGGGCGTGCGGGAACTGTCGAAGCGGCTGGTCAACACCATGGGCTGGTCGGCAACGGCCAATGCGGTGGACAACTGGGTCTATGAAGACACCAACACCACCTTCTTCCGGGATCCAGAAATGTGTCAACGGTTGATTAATCTGAACCCCAACTCCTTCCGCAAGATGGTGACCACCTTGCTGGAAGCCAATGGTCGCGGCTACTGGGAAACCAGTGAGGAAAACCTGGAACGCTTGCGCCAGTTGTATCAAGAAGTAGAGGATCGAATTGAAGGGGTAGAGTAAATTCTCTGAACCCACACTCTAAATCTCCCCAGGGAGATTAACTTTGATGTGGCTCCCCTTCTCCTGTTCTGGGAGAAGGGGCTGGGCGATGAGGGAGTATACCTTGTGACGTTTCAAACAGTCTCTAAAAAAAGGCCTACGGTCTATATACATCTTTGGCTGTGTGACAAAGCTAGCCGGGGGACTTCCCCCCAGGCCCCCGCCGTGTGGGGGCCTAACTCCCCCACACCCCCCGAAAGATGTTTGTTTTGTTCAAAATCACAGTCTTTCGTACATGTTTCCAGCCTTGGTGTAGCCCAGACTTTTGTATCCACCATCAACCCCTTCTGGAGGGGGTTCGGGGGACGCAGCCGTCCCCTGAGTCCGGGGGGTTTGGGGGGCCCCCCCCCAAGGGTCGGATTTATGTATACACAGTAGCTCCCCAGGGAGAGGGACTTTGATCCGACGCCCCTTCTCCTGTTCTGGGAGAAGGGGCTGGGGGATGAGGGAGTATACTTTGTAACGTTTCAAACAGTCTCTAAAAAAACTAGGATGGCAAAGTTAGCTGGAGAGGGCATCAAAAACCAGTAAATTCGTTAGCAATTTTCTCTCCCACTTATGACATTCCCCCTTTTGAA
>CAZBTL010000156.1:0-9065 GCA_964494755.1 uncultured bacterium
CGCCGACTACGAGCCAATGGGTTCACCTTAAAATTAGGGTTTGACAGAACAGTAGACTCTTTATGAGCAAACTCTTTGACTGACGCCTCTCAACCAGGGCTGAGCACCGCAGGCAACCATGGCCATCCGCAAGACAAGTAGAGGCGAAATATTAAATTAGTATAAAATCACTTTTCAGCGTGTGCTGAGAGTTTTATGACCAATTCCGAGATTGTCGATACGGCTGATCCAGCCGATGCCCATCAACTATTCAAGAAGGATGACCCCGAAGTCCGGGGTCTTCGTCGAGCCTTTCAACTGGCAGGCATTTTCTGCGTTGTCATGCTGATCCTGGGACTGAACCGGCATTTCACCTTTTACACAACCTACGATCAAGGAATTTTCAATCAACTGTTCTGGAATGGCATCCACGGTCGCTTTTTCCAGAGTTCCCTTTCCTCTGTCCTGTCGGGAGCAGTGGTGCATGACAAGCAGGTGCCCGAAGTTTTCTATCACCGCTTAGGTCAGCATTTCGACCCAATCTTGCTGCTGTGGCATCCGTTTTATGCCCTGGCCCCCAATGCAGCCACACTGGTGGTCCTTCAGGTTCTACTGGTTACAGCCGCCGGATTGGTGCTGTATGTCCTGGCCCGCCAGTATTTGCAGCCACCGCTGGCGGTGATGATTACAGCCAGCTACTACGGGGCGATCGCGGTCATTGGTCCCACCCTGTCCAACTTCCACGACCTCAGTCAGATTCCTCTCTTCCTCTTCACCCTATTCCTGGCGCTGGAAAAGCGATGGTGGTGGTTATTCTGGCTGATGGCTGTGTTTACAGTGTTGGCCCGCGAAGATGCGGGGGTGCTGCTGTTTGCCATTGGCCTTTATTTGATTTTTAGTCGCCGTCATCCCTGGGTGGGGGTTGGGTTGTGCAGCCTGGGCTTTGGCTATGTCATGCTGGCCACCAATGTCTTCATGCCAATGTTTTCCAGGGATATTTCTCAACGCTTCATGATCGAGCGATTTGGCCACTTTGCCAGTGGCGACGAAGCTTCTACCCTGGACATTCTCTGGGGCATACTCACCAATCCTCTGAAGTTGTTCAGCCATATTTTCTCCTCTCTGGACAAAAAGATTCCCTACATTTTGGGCCAGACCTTGCCCCTGGCTTTTGTGCCGCTGATTTCCCCCAGTGCTTGGGTCTTGATCAGTACCCCTTTGGCCCAACTGTTGCTGCAGGGGGGCGAGTCCCGTTTCTCGATCTATATTCGCTATGCCATCACGCTGGTGCCGGGTCTGTTTTATGGCGCCATCCTCTGGTGGTCGGTGAACCAGCATCGCTTCCGGCCCCGCTTCCGCAAAATCTGGATCGGGTTTATTATTCTGTCCCTGATCATCACAGTACTGAAAACGCCCCATCGCAGCCTATATTTCGCCGTGCCGGAATCGGTGAATCCCTTTGTCTTCGTCTCCCTACCACGCCAATGGCAGCACTCCACCCAGGTACACTCGCTAATTCGGCAAGTGCCACCGGATGCCAGCATCTCAGGCACAACCTCAGTAATTCCCCATATTTCCAGCCGACGGGAAGTGCTACGACTGCCGTTTCTGGATGTCAAAACCGATCAACAACAAGTGGTGGAAGTCGATTACGTCCTGGTTGATTTCTGGCCCCTGCGGCAGTATCTCCCCGCCTTTTCCCTGGAACGGTCTACCTTCCGGGCCATGGTACCCATGGTTGAGCAATTGGTGAATGAAGAGAACCGCTACGGCATTCAAGCCATTCAAGATGAGGCCGTCCTGTTGAAAAAGGGAGCGCCATCCCAACCGGGCATGCTGGAGCAGTGGCAACAGTTGCGCCAGAGCTATGGGCCCCTGCTTCAGGATAATGATGGGAAATAATCCAAGGAAGGGTGCATGTCCTGGTTAAATCTACTCTCGCTGGTGGGAATGTTCGGCCTGGCTGGGGTTGCTTGGTTGACGTCAGAAAACCGCAGGCTGATTCCCTGGCGAGTGATCCTGTGGGGCATTGGGGTGCAGTTGGTGATTGGTCTGCTGGTGTTTTGGGTGCCGGCCAGCCGCAGCCTGATCGTGATGCTCAACGATGCCGTCAATGCCATCCTGGATGTGGCCGAAACAGGAGCCCGGTTTATTTTCGGTCCTGTATTAGTACCCAATCCCAGCATGGTTCCCGGCCCAGTTCTGGCGGGACGCTGGATTGCTCGGGCGATCACCCCGCCCTACGTTCCGGTGCCGGGCGATCGCCTGGGTCCTGACAACCTCAACATTGGCTATGTCTTTGCCTTTCGAGCGTTGCCCAGTGTGATTTTCTTCTCAGCCCTGATGTCGTTACTCTACGCCCTGGGGCTGATTCAACCCGTGGTGAATCTGTTTGCTAATATTTTCCGGCGCACCATGAACCTGAGCGGAGCGGAATCCCTCAGTGGAGCCGCCAATATCTTTGTGGGGATTGAGGCGCTGCTGGTGGTGCGGCCTTATCTGGCCAAGATGACCCGCAGTGAGCTATGCGCCATCCTGGCCTCCTGTTTTGGCAGCATTGCTTCAACGGTGTTGGCCCTGTATGCCGGGCTGCTACGGCCGGTCTTCCCCAATATTACCGGCCACCTGGTCTCGGCTTCTTTGATGGCCATCCCTGCCTGTTTTGTCATGGCCAAGATCCTGGTGCCGGAAACCGAGATGCCCCAAACCCTGGGTCAGGCCTTAGAGGAGGTCAATCCAACCGAATCGGTGGAAGACGGCGAGGCAGGGACTGAGCCGGTTTCGACGCCCTCAGGGGGCACCATCAGCCTGATGGAAAGTGTGGTGACCGGGGCCATGGATGGGGTCAAGCTGGCGATCGCGATCGCGGCCTTGCTGGTTGCCGTCCTGGGGCTGGTAGGCATGGTTAACCTGTTTTTCGCCAATCTGGGGTCCCTGGCGCTGAGTCAGAACCCAGTCTTGACAAGCATTGGCCGGGTGTTTCAGGTGATCACCCTGCAAAACATTGCTGGCGCCATCTTCTTACCCCTCACCTTCCTGACCGGGGTTTCGGTCAAATGGCAGGAATTGTGGCAGGCATCCTTGCTAATTGGACAACGCTTACTGGAAACCGAAGTTCCCGCCTATCAAGGGTTAGCCGTCCTAGCCAGCCAGGGGGCTGTCAGCCCGCGGGTATTGCTGGTGGTGAGCTATGCCCTGTGCGGCTTTGCCCATCTTCCCTCAGTGGGAATTTTTGTTGGCGGTCTCGTAAGTTTGATTCCGTCCCGCCGCCGAGACATCATTGAGCTAGGCTGGAAAGCCCTCTGGGCAGCCACACTGGGAACCCTGATGATTGGTTCTGTGGCTGGCTTTTTCGATACGGGCAACCCCGCCATTCTGGGTAACTAGCCCTTGCCTCAATGTGGAAGGAAACGCAAAGGGAGAAACACATGGGACAAAAACGGCTGAGCGGACAATGGAACATGCAACGACGGCTCGGCCTCATTTGCCTGGGCTTCCTGAGCGCGATCGCGATCCTGGTCAGCCATCCTCAGATGGCGCCATCCGCCCTCAGTCAGTCAGCCAGTCCGATTGCCTCCCCCCCACCCAGCCTGCGCGCCACTCCAACTACTCCTGGAGTGACACCAACCCAACTCCCAACCAACAACCCAACCCAGCCGTCAGTCAATCCCACCGATAGCCCATCTCCCTTTCCTGTAGTCTCTCCTGGTTCCCCACCAAGGCCGCTAGCGCCACCCGCCTCAACAGCCCCACCTTCACCCCTGCAGGGCACGTATCGAGACCCTGCAGGACGATTTCAGGTAGGCCTCCTACCAGGATTTAAGGCCACCCCCCTGGCTGGATCGGTTTTAGTGGAAGCACCGGATGGTCAACTAGCCTATTCCATTGTGGTTCAGGCCCAACCCGCAACCGCTCCGATTGGCCTGCGGCCGGAGGTAGACGAAGCAGAGGCACTAGCCAGAGTGGCCACAACCGTCTTTCAGCGAGGCGAGGGGTTCCAGCCTGGATTTCCCCGGTCCGAAGCTGGCGGCGGCATTGTCATGGACTGGACCGGCAGTCTCACCATTGCTGGCCAGACCCAACCCGTGGGGGGAACCATCCTGGTTCGGCCAACGGTTAAGTCAATTTTGCTGCTGTTGGTCGCCGCCACCCAGACCGGATCTGGCCAGGTAGCCAGCGCCACCGCAGCCCTTGCCAACAGCCTGCAAGCTTTGTAGAACTGGATTATTCCTGTCCCCCTGCTCCTCGCCTATGCACCCGGACTCTGAGATACGCCGCCTGCTGGATCTACTGCCAGCTTCTGGACGAATGATGACGCAACTGGTCAACAAACCAGAACAACTCCTGGTGGTGGACAGTGCCTTTCCCCGACCCTGGCAACGGCAACGGTTGGTCTCAATTAATTTTGATTTACTGGGTCGATTGTCCAAGCCCCAACGGGATTTGCTAGTCCTGCGAACTGTAACCTGGGTAACGGCAGTCAAGTGGTTTCGGCCCCAACCCTACCAGGGGCTGGTTCTGGCAGGGGCGCTAGGCGCTACAGTGGAAGCGTTGCAGGGCGATGCTGTTGGTATTTTGGTGGGGGCTGGCCTGAGCGCGATCGCCGCCACCCAGATCTGGCGCCAGAACCACAGCGCCCAACGGGAACTAGAGGCAGACGAAGCAGCGCTTCGGGTAGCCCAACGACGGGGCTATAGCGAAACTGACGCTGCCCGTCACCTGCTCTCGGCCATGGAAGCCGTCGCCCAACTGGAACAGCGGGGTTTGAGCTTTAATGAGTTGTTGCGCTGTCAGAATTTAAAGGCGATCGCCGGACTGTCCCCCGTCAGCGTGCCAGAGGAACTCCGCCGCGACTAAATCCCCCCTGAGATTCCCTCCTATCACCTGGTAGCATCTGTCAGCAGCAGGGATCGCTACAGCTATTCAACCGATGCTTGTCGTTGCAGGGCAGCCAGACCGATCGCGATCGGGTAAATCCGATGTTCCTGCACTTGAATGCGGTCGAGCAAGGACTGGGGGGTGTCATCTGGCAAAACCGGCACCGCCGCCTGGATTAAAATGGGTCCGCTGTCCATTTCGGGGATGACCAGATGGACCGTACAACCAGTAATTTTGACTCCTGCCGCCAAGGCTTGCTCCACCGCGTGCAACCCTTTAAAGCTGGGCAACAGGCTGGGATGGATATTCAGAATTTGATTTGGGAAGGCATTAATCAATACCGGCGTGACAATCCGCATCCAGCCCGCCATGATCACCCATTCCACCCCATACTGGTTCATGACCTGGACAATCGCCTGGTCCAGGGCTTCCCGACCGACAAACTCTCGGTGATTGAGCAGGATCGACGGCACGCCCCAGCGTTCCGCCCGACTGACCACTCCCGCATCGGGATTGTTATAAACCACAACCTGCACCTGGGCGTTGAGCTGCCCATTGGCAATGGCCTGGGCGATCGCCTCAAAGTTACTGCCGGAACCAGAAGCCATCACACCTAACTTCAGCGGTGGTAAATGCTTCAGTCGTTCCATAGAGTGATTGGGAGAAATCAGACTGCCAAGCTCCCCTACTGATGCCAGCTCACAACCCATGAGGCTATTCCTCGCAGCACACTAACCCGGTTATTGTAGCCAAAACCAGCCATTTCCTCAGGGTTAGACCTGACAGTTCAGAATCGTCAGATGGTTCTTTCGCTGCTGGGGTGACTGTCCAAACCGGGATCAACCCGCTTGGCATGGCCCCAGAAAGCTTCCAGGCTATAAAATTCGCGTTCCTGGGGCAGCAAGATATGGGCAATCACATCGCCGTAATCCAAAACCACCCAACTGCCCTCAGCCAATCCTTCCATCCGAATCGGTCGACGTTGACATTCCTGTTCGACTTTTTCCTCAATGGAACGAGCGATCGCCCGCACTTGGACCTTGGAGAAACCACTCACCAACACAAAGTAATCTGCCAGCGGCGTAATCCCAACTACATCCAGAATCGTGATGTCCGACCCTTTCCGTTCATCAGCCGCAATAGCCATGACCCTGGCCATTACCAAACTCAGATCCGGCGTTTCAGTGTCAAGACTCGGTAAATGGGAAGACGATAAAACAGTAGAGGCAGGTCGATTAGAAAAATCGTGCATTCAAATATTTTTCCTTAATAAATTAAACTCAACAATGAGCAACCGAACGGGTTAGGGAAACCATTGTGAGAACCATTTGTCTAAATTCAATACGTCGTTAGGACCGGAACAGCAACCTGAAAAACGGAGCTAATTGACCCTGATCGTAAAACTGAAATCCCCAGTTTCCCAGAATCGCAAGAAATCTCTAATCTCGTGGGCTTTGGCGGTAGAGTTGGCGAGCCCGTTGCATGGCCCAGTTACGGGTTCGAATCACCTGGGGATGGACCAGACAATGAATCGACAGTAAATACTGGAGGGTGTAGTCGCTGGTTAACCAAACGGCGCGATACAGGTCTGTCTGACACACCTGCCGCAGACGGGTTAATTCTGGAGTGTCTCCCCGTCCCGGCTCCAGGCTGTCGGCCAGGAAAACCACACAACTGAGGGGACTCATGTCCGGGCGGCCCAAGGTGTGGTTGCGGATAGCCCACAACACCTCCGGATCCTCTACCCCAAATTCCTGCCGGGCAACAATTGCCCCCACCTCAGCATGCAGCAGATGGGGATTGGCTTGCTCCACGGCATCCAGTTCCAACCCCTCTGCCCGAGCCATTGCCAACAGTTTTTGAGGTTTAAAGCATTTAGCCAGGTCGTGCATCAGGCCGGCCTGGGCCGCCCGTTGTGTATCTAACCCGTGACGCCAAGCCAGCTCAACCGCCATTTGCTCGACCCTAAGGATATGCTGCAAGCGTGGTTGAGGGACCTGTTGCTGCAGCCAGGCCAGGACGCGATCGCGCGGTTGGTAGGAAAAGGGATGATTCATCCCTTGCACTTCAGGCGCTGCTGCCGATTGGGTTCTGTCAGAGGAAACCACCAACTGTAGAGATCTGGGCGATTCGGAACAACCAGAATTCAGCACTGCCGGAAGATCACGCATCAGGCGGAAAAGACTCCTAAATGGTTAGCAAATTAATGAACAAAGGCTTAAGTCCTCCCCAGTTAAACCAACAGAGGATTCAGACAGCTACATTCTAGCTCACCCATACGGCAACCAAGGTGGTGCTGAATCAGCAACACTCCGACCAAGGAGAAGCTGAAGCCAGACCAACGGCCTAACGGCTGAAATATTCCGAGGTCATCAACCCCGATCGGCTAGACCGCCGCGTATAGTTTTTCAGCATATAGGTTAAGTCCTCTGGGAAGAGAGAAGCCGTCAGGGCATCCTTGGCGCTAATGGTGCCATTTTCAAACAGGTCAAACAACGCCTGGTTTAAGGTCTGACTGCCATCCGTTCCTTCTTCCATCAGCTGATAGATTTCATCTAGACAGCCTTTCTGCAGGTAATCGCGAACCGTGTCCGTATTGAGCATAATTTCCAGGGCGGCGGTTCTGCCA
Source organism: uncultured bacterium (assembly GCA_964494755.1). Lineage (GTDB taxonomy): Bacteria > Cyanobacteriota > Cyanobacteriia > Leptolyngbyales > Leptolyngbyaceae > CAZBTL01. Next base: position 7,487 of record CAZBTL010000156.1, read on the forward strand.
CCGTTCACTGTTGGCACCAAAGCTTGGGCAATCACCGCTCTCAAGGCTTCCACAATCTGAACCCGAATGGTTTCCTGTTCTTCCGGCGTATAGAAGTTTAGCAGCCGCTTTACCGCATTGACCGCCCCTTTGGTATGCAAGGTGCCCAACACCAGGTGGCCGGTCAGGGCAGCCCGAATCGCTGTGTCTACCGTTTCGCGATCGCGCATTTCGCCAATCAGAATAATGTCCGGATCCTGTCGCAAGGCAGCCCGTAACGCTTCCTTAAATTCCTGGGTATGTAGCCCAACCTCTCGCTGCATAATCAGCGATCGCGAGGAGGTATGAACGTATTCAATCGGGTCTTCGATGGTAACAATCTTACGGGGCAGCGTATCGTTAACATGCCGCAACATTGCCGCCAGGGAAGTAGATTTGCCTGAGTTGACCGAGCCAGTCAGCAAGATCAGCCCCTGCCGTTCTTCTGCCAGATAACCCAGCATATCCGGCAACCCCAGCTTTTGCAGCGTCGGCACTTCCAGGGAGATCAACCGCAGTACAATCGTGCCACCCATCAAAGCCTGGGCGCAATTAACGCGGCACCGAACCAAGCCATCGTAAAGAATGGCCGTATCCAGTTCTTGGCGACTATGAAACTGTTCCTGCTGAACCGGCGACAGAATTTCTTGAATAAAGTCCTCAAATTGCCGATTGGTGGTTCGCCCATAAATTTCTTGGGACACAATTTTCCCTTGAATGCGAAAGCGAGGAAATTCTCCCACCAGCAAATGAATATCAGAGGCCCCCTGAGCACAGGCATCTTCCACCATGGCTCGCACCGTTCCCTGCCGGAGCACTTCTTCATTCGGGCCATCCAGGGCAATGCTGTACAGGCTAATTGCATCCGTGCCCTGAGCCGTCGGACCACAGTTGATTCGGCCTTGCATAAAGCCTGGTATCCGCACATCTGCTTCCAGCTTGCGATTTGCCTGATACTGCTCCATTTGGGCAACAGTCAAAATCTCATGCAAATACTGATGAAACTGGTTGGCGGTGAGAACTGCAAAATGGTCTTGAGGTAATAATTTTCCACGAATACGATAAAATGGTGGACGACCTGCTTGAAGATAAAGTGCCGTAGCTCCCCGATTACAGGCGTCCTGAATGATGAACCGGATGGAAGTCGAGGCGTCAAAGGTAGATTCAGATGCAACTGGGGTAGTGGCCATAGGAAAAGACTTTCACAATTGAAGAAAGGATGGGTGGCAACCAACAGGAACACTACCGAACTCGGCGACTAAAAAGTCCAGGGGAAATGGCCTCAAGCTGTGGACAACAGACGCCAGTCTGCCCTGGCGATTCTTTCAACCATCATCGAGAAGCTCACTCTACTGAAGGCTCTGGCAAGCTGTCAAGCAATAGACGTAACTCTCAACGGACCAGACCTTACCAACGGAGGAATCGTTTGGTTGGATGGAGATCGAAGGACGAACCATTCAGTCAGACTGAGAAATACAGTTGATTGACCGATATGTCCCCTAGAGGTGGAAGAACTGAGATTACCAGGGAAATAAACAGGAAACACACAACCGGCTAACCG
>CAZBTL010000156.1:9165-10334 GCA_964494755.1 uncultured bacterium
ATCTCATTCATATTTAGATATACGCCCAGAATTCCCTGCAATTCGGATAACTCCAACCCACTGGACATCAAGTTTTAATGAACTTTAGCGGGACGGATCTGCTGCACCTGTCGTTCAAGTTTCCGACTTCATCTGGGCATGCAAACCGATCAAGGTTTCTGCCAGGTTGCTTAGCCGTTGCTCCAACTCATCTTTTTGCTCCAATAAGCCCTGTAACTTCTGATAACGAACGATCGCCAAACTGACCTCTGGCACCTGTTCTGAAGGGCAATGCCGAAACCACAGTTGGCCATCCTCGTTCATGCCACAGAGGCGATAGCCAGCTCCCGCCGCCGTCCCCACCGGAGAAACCGAGTCTGAAACGCCAACGCTAGGTTCAGAGGTTACGTCAGAGGTCTGAACTAACTTTTCAACGTAATTCATCAGGCAGTCCACCTCGGCATGGCGAAAGGCGGGAGCGGTTCCCTCCTGACAGCCGTAGGACTCCAACCAACCGTTCAGAATCGGGCCTTCCAAATACAGATCCTGCAGTTGCCGGAGGACCTGATGCAATTGTTGTTGCCACCCCGCCACGATCGCTTCCAGCTCTTTGAGTAAATTCATAGCCAAGGCTGGGTTAGCGGCATTACGATGGCTGGTGAATCCCGGCTTCCTGACCCGCGGCAGCAACAACGACTTCATTTCCTTGCCACTGCCGACGGGAGGATTGGCAACCAGGTCAGGAACAGGCGGCAGCCCTGTCGTTGGCGCCGGAGGGAAGTCCTCAGTGACGGTTTGATCGCCAGGATCAGCAGGAATGAGAAAGGACAACAAGTTCGGATCCGGCAACGAAGCTCGTTCTGCCCCAGAAACAGAGTCAGGCTGGGGTGGAGCAGGAGTCTGGGAAGTCTGACCCATCAGGTGTAGTGCCGCCTCAATCCGTTGTAAGTCCTGTTTCATTGCTTTGTGCCCTTATTCCGCAGTGCCCCTCATTGGTTGGCTGGAAGGTTCCTATTTTGCGCTAGTCCCTAACCCCATCTGCCACGTAAAGCAGACCAGCGCCGTTCCAGTCGTAACTGTTTGAAATTCCGTAAGTCTTTATCTTTAGAAAATTATGCGTCAACTTTCAAACATCGAGTAACTTTTTTAGGGCTCTGAAAGGCAAGTACATCAGCTCATTGCCCATTAAA
>CAZBTL010000157.1:0-10316 GCA_964494755.1 uncultured bacterium
AACCGATGAAGTGGAACGGTATCTGTCAGTGTGTCGGCACTGGCAGTTGCCGCACTAACAGGATGGACTTGAGTGGGCGTTGAACTGGATTCCCAGTTTCGTCCCGTTTGCCGTAGCTGGTTTTGCCCTTGAAGAAAAAGGACGATGAGCTGCCACCGTCCAGGTTGAGGGCCTGGGTCACGCCAAACTGCTTCAGGAAGCTGGCCAGTTCCGGCAGCGACAGGCCACCGCCGGATAGTGCACCGGCTTTCTGGGCCACCATGACCCAAACTAAGCTGCCATCCGCGGTTAGGCCTACAGCCGTTCTGGCATTGGCTTGATTCATCCCGATCGCATCTCGCACGACGGTTCCCTGGACGGTTTTGAAGAAGCCTTCCGCTTCTGCGGTCAGTTCGGGCAGCAATTGCGGTCCGCCTCCCACTGCATCCAACAATTGACATCCGGCTGCAACTGGTGCTTGGTGAAGGGTAATAGCATACTGGATGATGGATCCACAGCGATAGCGACGCCACTCGGAGCGATTCAAGATTTGGGCCAGGTAGGGGGCAAGCTTCGGATTGTGGGTCAGGCGTTCGTTTTGGCTGGGGTCGGCCACTACCCGTCCCTGCACCACCACGTAGGAGGTGGTTTTCTGGTTGGCCGGATCGAAGAAGCCAGCGTTGATAGCCGCGATCGCCCCCTGTTGTTGAGCAAACTGACCCAGGGGTTGCAAGGTGTCCGCGATTGCCGGTATCACTTCCACCGCACTGCTGCTTGGCACAATCAGAACATGGGCAAGGCTGTGTTTCAGATCAACGGTGTGGTATTCAAGAGATGGGGCGTTGGACTGGGCTGAGGTTGGCTTGCCACTGGGAGGCAGTGTGGGGCTGACCACCTGAGTGGCAACCAGCATGGGGCGCAGCAGCCAGAAGCCCCCCAGCCCCAGGCCAATGATTGCAAGAACCAAGAAGCCAAATGATTTCACTAGCCCCTCTCCCCCTTGAGTCGAATCCGTATTGTAGCGCGCTGCGGGTGATTGGCCTGATCAGCGGCACCTCCGTTGATGGCATCGATGCGGCACTGGTGGAACTCTCCGGATCGACGCTGGACTTGCAGGTCAAGCTGCTGGCCGGTGCAACCTATCCCTATCCGGCAGCCCTGAGGGAACAAATTCTGGCTGTTTGTGGCGGAGCCGCCCTGTCAATGGCAGAGTTGGCCGCCCTGGATGATGCGATCGCCCTGCAGTTTGCCCAGGCTGCACTCCAGATCCAAACCGGACAGCCATCCGCCCACTTGATTGGCTCCCACGGTCAGACCGTATTTCATCGTCCCCCGCCGACCGCTGATGCAGCCGGGAGCCCCGGCCAGTGTCCCTTGGGTTATAGTCTGCAACTGGGACGGGGATCTGTCATTGCAGCCCAAACGGGCATTCCGACGATCAGCAATTTTCGAGCCGCTGATCTGGCGGCAGGCGGTCAGGGTGCGCCCCTGGTGCCCCCTGTGGATGCCTGCTTGCTGACCCACCCAACCTACAGCCGTTGTATCCAGAATATAGGCGGCATTGGTAATGTGGCCTATTTACCAGCGCGGGGGGAGGCCGAGAAGGCAGGGCGACCCATTTCTGATCTGTGGGCTGAGGGGGCGATTCTCGGTTGGGACACCGGTCCCGGCAATCTGCTATTGGATACTGCCGTCCATCATCTGTCGCAGGGCAAATTGACCTATGACCAGGATGGGGCTTGGGCGGCGACCGGCACACCTTGCCTCGAGTTGGTGAGCCGCTGGTTGCAGCAGGACTTTTTTCAGCAATCACCGCCCAAGTCCACGGGGCGGGAGTTATTCGGCCTGGCCTATTTTCAACAATGCCAGGCTGATGCGGTCTCCTATGGCCTTTCCGATGCCGATCTCCTGGCTACCCTGACGGAGTTGACCGCTGCTTCCATTGCCTACAGTTACCGCACCTTTCTGCCGCAACTGCCGGAACAGGTGTTGCTCTGTGGTGGGGGCAGTCGGAATGGCTATCTGCGGCGACGGATTCAGCACCATTTGCCTGCTATAGAGGTCTTGACAACGGATGAGGCTGGGTTAAGCGCGGATTTCAAAGAGGCGATCGCCTTTGCTGTCCTGGCCTACTGGTGTCAACGGGGAATCCCAGGGAATTTGCCAGCGGTGACAGGTGCCAAGGCAGAGGTTTTGTTGGGGGAAATTCACCAGACTATCTGAGGCGGTGCATGATAGCATGAATTGTTTCTATCTGGAGAAAGCTACCAGCCGGGGAAGAACACTGTGGCACACACGTTTTTGATGGAAGCGGGACGCTGGACGTTGCAAGGAAATTGGCTGGAGCGGAGCGGTGTGCCCTTGGCTGTGGAGGGCAAGACTCTGGTAGCCTGGAGCCGGGATAACTGGTTCACGATGGTGACAAAGTTGATCTTCCCTGGTGGTGAACAGGGGGAAGTTACCAGTGCGCGGGAGGAGATTACGCTGCAGTATCGCGGCCGACTGGACACGGGCGAACGCCGCTACACGTTTGTGTTGCAACACAGCTTATTAGGCCGGGTGGAAGGGGAAGGTTGGGTGGGGCCCGATTCGATCGTGCAGCGATACTGGGTCTTGGGCGATCGCCAACGGCGCAGTGGCTTTGAAACCCTTTACCGCCTAGACGACAACCGCTACTGCCTGTCCAGCGGCATTCTGGCCGGTCACTATCTGAACAGCACCATGGAAGCCATGTTGGTGCGCCAGTCCGACTAGTGGCCTGTGAAGCCTGTGGTGATGGGCGAAGCCTGCTCAAACCCCTTAGATTGGGCAACGTTCCTTTGGCCCACTAGGCTGGATGGTAGTAGAAAGCCACCCCTAGCACCAGATAGGTGGCTAGTAGCAGGCTGCCGTCTAACCAGTTGGAGCGCCCCCCAACGGTGATCAGGTTAGTAGCCAGCACCGCGATCGCCATGACTGATACCTCAAAGGGATTGAAGTTCAAGTCAATCGGCTGGCCCAGAAAATGCCCCACGAACACCAGTATGGGTGCGACAAACAAGGCCACCAACAGACTGTCGCCGGTTACGGCAGAAACGGCCAAATCCATTTTATTTTTCAGGGACAGGCGAATGACGGTGAAGTAACCGGCCATATCGCTGAGTAAGGGCAACAAAATGACGCCAGTAAACAGTGGCGTGAGCCCAATCCGTTCGGTCTCCAGATCGACGACATCGACAAAGAGATCGGACTCAAGGGCGATCGCCAGGGTTGAAACCAGCAGAACCCCAATCCACACCCCTAAGCGGGGGTGGCTTTCGGGTGCAGCAGGGTTGTCTGTCGTGTCCGGCAACTCCTCATCGGCTAGACCGACGTCATATAAGTAGCTATGGGTCTTGAGGGAAAAAATCAGGGTCAGTGCATAAACCACCAGCAACACCCCAGCAGTGGCCAGGGAAATGTTGCGGATGGCTAGCGGATCCACCATTTGGGAAGTGGAAATGACCAGGGTTGGTAGGGCTACTGCTGTTACAGCCAGGGTCATGGAGGAGCCATTGACTTTGGCCAGGATGGGGCGAAATTCCTGTTCTTTGTAGCGCAGCCCGCCGGTCAGCATAGCTAATCCCATTAACAGCAGCAGGTCGCTCAGGATGGTGCCGGTAATGCTGGCTTCCACAATTTCGACCAATCCCTCTTTCAGGGCCACCAGGGCAATGATTAGCTCCGTGGCATTGCCGAAGACCGCATTGACCAGTCCTCCCACCGAGGGGCCCGTCACCACTGCTACCTTTTCCGTTGCCGTGCTGAGCCAGATGGAGAGGGGAATGATGGCGATCGCCGAGGTTACAAACACGGCGGATTCTCCCCAGTGCAGGCGATCAGCCGCCAGAGAAAGGGGAACAAAGAGCAACAGTAAGGAGGGAATCCAATGTTTCCGGTTCATGGGTATCTGCTCAAGAATGGCAAGGATCGAGCGCGTTGATGCTTCCCGTTGGGAGGTTTCCAGACCCAGCATAAGCCCATCCTGCAGCCGGATGGGATCTGGTTGCCACTGGGCCAGTAGCAACAACGGGTTGGCCAAATTTGTCAATCCCTCATACAATCCCTAGTATTTGCGGGAACTTCTAGCCCGTAAAATGAATCAAAGCTAATTGAAACCCTCATGTGCTAGTTTTCTCAGTGCCACACAGGATTATGATCACTCCTTCTATTGCTGTCCAGCAGTCCCGAATACCATTTCGCTTCTCGCACCTGGCGATCGCAGGCGTCCTGTCTGTTTTCACCGTGCTGAGTGGACTGGTTCCCTCCACTTCCCAGTCCTGGAACGGGTTCAAGCTGGATGCAGCAGCCCAGGCGCAGACCAGTCCCGCGATGGTGACCCAATATGCTCGGGCGGCCTATGAAATTGAACAATTACGCCAGCAGTATTACGCCCAGGCGAAAAAACTCCTGGGTGGCAATGTGCCTGGCGATGTGTGTCGTCAGTCCAGCCTGCCTCAGTCGGTGCGGGCTATCTGTACCGATTTCCTGAGCAAATCTGAGGAAATCATCAAAAACCACAATCTGACTGTCGCCCAGTTTAACGATATGACTCGGCGAAAAAAGGACGATCCGGCTCTCCAGCAACAGATTCAGAGCGAGTTGTTGGAGATCCAGAAGGGAATTCGTTAAATTGCCGACCGGCCTTAGGCCGTGATGGCTAGCCCTCGGCCCACATGACCAGCCCAAGTTCATGCAAATTGCTGAGAAAGTCGTGTTTGGGCAGAATCCGCAGGGAAAGTCCCTGGAGTCCGCTGGTGGTGTAGGTGATATCAATGGTATAAATTGCATTGTCTTCCGGATCCCGGCCCTGGTAGGTCATGGTCACCGGAACCCCATTTAAAATTTCGCCATCTGCATCCACTGTTCCCTGGTACAGTTCTACCTGGATATCCTCTGGTATCAGAGCGCCCAGCCGAATCCGTGTTTTGACCGCAACGGTTTCGTTCACCTGAATATCTTCTGGAGCAGAGATGTCAACGTCAATAATTTTCATCTCATACCAATGTTCCAGCAGATGGGCTTTCCACTGGGCCAACTCCTTGGCTGGCGCATAGCTCTGGCCGGTCATGATCTGATAGCGATCGCTGGCTGGGAAGTAGGCTCGACTGGCGTATTCCCCCACCATCCGGGCCGTATTGAAGTAGGGACAGTTGATCTGGATGGCATCCTTCATTTTGGCGACCCAGCCGCGAGGTACCCCTTCATCATCCCGGTTGTAAAATAACGGCACAATTTCCTGCTCTAGCAGATCGTAGAGGGCATTGGCTTCCACATCGTCTTGATAATCGGGATTGTCATAATCTTCCCCATGGCCGATCGCCCAACCCGTCCGGGTATAGTCTGCTTCGGCCCACCAACCATCCAGCACACTGAAATTGAGTAGACCATTCATAGCTGCTTTCATGCCGCTGGTTCCCGACGCTTCCCGGGGTCGGCGGGGAGTATTGAGCCAGATATCGCAACCGGCCACCATCAGGCGGGAAACAAAAATGTCGTAATCCGGAATAAACACCACATGGTGGGACATGCCCGGATTCCGAGTGAAGTGGACGATGTCCCGAATCAGTTCCTTGCCAGGGATATCTTTGGGGTGGGCTTTGCCAGCAATGACAAACTGCACCATCTGCTTCTTATGGGGAATCGGCCGCTTAATATGGCCCATGTCCAGAATGATGTGCTGGATCCGTTCTAAATCCCGCAGAAACAGGGTGGCCCGTTTGTAGGTGGCAAACCGGCGAGCAAAGCCAATGGTTAAAACACTTGGATCCAGTACTTCGGCGGCATCGGCTAGTTCGGCTGGAGAAGCGCCGCGATCGCGCAGGTGTTTCTGCAGCCGATCCCGCACAAACATCACCAACTCCGACCGACAGCGTTCATGATTGCGCCACAGTTCCTCATCTGGGATCGACTTCACCCGTTCCCAAAGGGAATTTTGCGGTGGTGCTTCTGACCAGTTGGGCCCCAAGTAGCGATCGTATAACTCCTGCGTAGACTTAGCTACACAACTGCGGGCATGAACCCCATTCGTAATCGCCGTAATGGGAACTTCCTCTTTAGGGAAATCGATCCACAGTTCATGGAACATGGCTCGCGAAACGTGGCCGTGTAACTGGCTGACCCCATTGACGAAACTGGCCATCTTAATCGCCAGGATCGCCATACTGAATGGGGACGAGAGATCGCCTGTGCGCTCCCGACCAAAGGCCAGAAATTGCTCCCGCGACAGGCCAAAAATACCAGCGTAATGACCTACGGCATGCATCACTTTGTCCGGCGGAAACAAGTCAATCCCTGCTGGAACCGGCGTGTGAGTGGTGAAGACCTGACTGGACTTCGCCACCTGATAGGCTTCGGCAAAGGTCAGTCCTGACTCCTGCATCATGATGCGGATGCGTTCTAAAACCAGAAAAGCCGAATGTCCTTCATTCATGTGGTAGACAGTCGGTTCTAGACCCAGCGCCTTCAAAGCCCGAACACCGCCAATTCCCAGCATTAACTCCTGGTCAATCCGCATATCCAAATCGCCGCCATACAGTTCGTCGGTAATGTCGTGGTCATAGGCGTTATTTGGTTCAATATTGGTGTCCAGCAAATAGAGCGGCACCGTCCCTACCTGCACACGCCAGACACGGGCATAGACCACGCGACCCGGATAATCGACGGTAATCCGCAGTTCAGACCCATCCGGATTCCGTTCCAGATGGAGGGGCATGTTGTAAAAGTCATTGATGGGATAGCGCTCTTGCTGCCAACCATCAGCATTTAGATACTGGGCAAAATAGCCTTCTTGATAGAGTAATCCGACTCCCACCAGGGGCAGACCCAGGTCGCTAGCTGACTTGAGGTGGTCGCCGGCCAGCACACCCAGGCCACCGGAATAAATAGGCAGGCAATCGGTTAGACCAAACTCGGCAGAGAAGTAGGCATAACATTCCTTGGGCACCGGCACCGGGCTAGCGGCAGACGGCAAGTTGCTGGTAGAGCTACTGCCCTCTAAGCTTTTCTTCTGGCGGTGCTTGCGATACCAGGTTCGCCCGGCCAGATAGTTGTCGAGTTGCTGGGCCGCCCGATCCATCTGGGCCAGAAAGCCTTCATCCTCTGCCACTTCCTGCAACCGTTTCTGGTTGATCGTACCCAACATCAAGACCGGATTGTGGCGACTGGACTCCCAGAGATCCAGATCCAGGCGGCGAAACAGATCTTTGGTTTCACTATTCCAGTCCCAGTGAAGGTTGTAGGCTAATTTGCGCAGAGGCTCCAACCGCTCTGGCAGAGAAGGGGAAACGTTGAAGGTGCGAATTGGGCGCATAATTCACGGTGCCTCTCAGTCCTGGTAAAAGTCATTTGACCCCAGTTTGAGCACAGGTACTCACTTTGCACACACAGTTTTTAGGATTGCAGTGGTTGGCCGGAAAACCAGGGGAGTGTTGCTGAAACGCAGCAGATTGCCACCATTGGAGGCTTCCGAATGGGGGCAATCTACTTCATACGCAGGTGAGTGAGGCTAGCAAGGCTAATTTGGAGAGCAGCCAAATCTGCCAGGTGGCTTAAAACGTGCCCGGCTGTTTTGACTGCCTCAGTTGCCGCCGTTGCGATCGCAGTTGTTCCAGTTGTTGCTTCTGTTCTGGCGTCAAAACGGCTTGAATTTTTTGCTGTGTTTCCTGCCGCAAGGCCGCCATTTGAGCCTTCTGATCTTCTGTCAAACTGAGATTTGGTTTGCGTCGTTCCTGGCGGGCCTGACGCATTTCATTCTTCTGGGCTTCTGTGAGAATGGTAGACAGTTTCGATTTAGATTGCTGCTGGATTTGGCGAATCTGCTCTTTTTGAGCCGCACTCAGATTGAGTTGCTCCATGAACCCGCGCACCTTTTGGATCCCCACGGGTACATTGGGATCATCTCCCCCTGGTGCGGCCAGAACTGGCAAGATTGGGGCCGCAGACAGCAGCATGGTCAGCAAGCCAGGGAACAGCACAGCCTTTTTCAATTTCATGGGTTCATTCATTCCTAAGAGTTTCAAGGTTGGTTCAACTGTGGATCCGTCAGTTGTATAACCTTAGACCGAACTTCTGCTTTAAAGGTTCAATGGCTGCCTGTCTGGTCCTCAGGGCGTCAAGCATTCCGAACCCAAATCCTACTGGTGGGGTTGTAGCAGCGAGCGGTTGCTCAACTGCAGGCTCGTTGGTGACGACTGAACCTTAGAAAGTGACTGAATGGGTAGATGACCAGAGATGATGGCCAAGGCAACGGTAATAGCGATCGCGTGCAGGATGACAATGCTTTTGTGGGAAATAGAGCTAGACATAACAACATTCGGGGGGCTATCGATAGATCTGTTATCTCTGCTCTGAAAGGGATTAGGGGTGATGTTCCCTGGCAATTTGCGGTGATTATGGTCACACCCAGGTCGGGCGTCAAACGGAAAAGGCTGCAAAACCTGAGGAGGGCGAAATTCCTAATTTAGGAACTTCGCCCTCCATACCTTCAATTCACAATCGGAAGATTGAAAGATGTCAGCTTAAAAAAATGCCAACAATTTATTAAAAAGAGTAACAAAAACTCAGGCTGGCCTTAATGTCTGACAAGCCTTACTGCATGAAGAAGAGCAGCCCCACCACCCCTAGACAGGCGATTATAAACAGCGCTGCCAGCGAAAAAGACTGGCCCAAATGCTTTTCGGTTTTCATTGGGATCATGCAAAACTGTGAATGTATCCAAGATAACGGTCCTGCCTATGAAACGATGACTTTTATCATCAAAATTCAATTTGCTTAACTTTCCTTTAAGCAAGACTCATGCAGGTGGCTTGGCTGGGATGTCCTAACCAAGACAAATCAGGACGAACAATCATTCGTCCTGACAATGACCGGGGGAGATTGCAGTCTTCCTTAAATCTAGTGGTATGGGAATCTGGTGATATCTGGGTTGCTGTTACCCGCAGTTCCTATCAGGGGTAGGAATCCGGATCCGGCTGATCCCCCCTCAGGTTTGTCCCAAAAATTTAGCAACCGTTTGCACGTCTTTATCCCCCCGGCCAGAGCAATTAATCACAATGCGGGGGCTGTCTGTAAGGGTGGGGCAGAGGCTTTCCAGATAGGCGATCGCGTGGGAGGTTTCCAGCGCCGGGATAATGCCTTCCAACTGGGACAGCCGCTGGAAGGCATCTAGCGCTTCCTGATCGGTGACGCTGTAATACTCGGCTCGACCCAGTTCCTTCAAATAACTGTGCTCCGGTCCCACGCCGGGATAGTCCAAACCAGCACTGATGGAATGGGGTTCAATCACCTGACCGTCTTCATCCTGCAACAGGTAACTCATAGCCCCATGCAGCACCCCCACCGATCCACGAGTCAGGGTGGCGGCATGCTTACCGGTAGAAATACCTTCTCCCGCAGCCTCAACCCCAATTAAGCGGACTGTGGGTTCATTGACAAACTCATGGAACAGGCCCATGGCATTAGAACCACCCCCCACACAGGCCATCAGGATATCGGGGAGGCCACCCCATTTTTCCAAACACTGGGCTCGGGTTTCCTGACCGATGATGGCATGGAAATCGCGCACCAGCATGGGATAGGGATGGGGTCCGGCCACAGAACCCAGGATATAGTGGGTAGTTTCCACGTTCGTCACCCAGTCGCGAATGGCTTCTGAGGTCGCATCCTTCAGGGTTCCCGTCCCCGCTTCCACTGGACAAACCTCTGCGCCCATCAACCGCATCCGAAAGACATTGAGCGCCTGCCGCTCCATGTCATGAATACCCATGTAAATCACACACTTGAGACCAAAGCGAGCACAAACTGTTGCTGTCGCCACCCCATGCTGGCCGGCTCCCGTTTCTGCAATGATCCGCTGTTTACCCATGCGCTTGGCCAACAAGACCTGCGCCAAGGCATTATTAATCTTGTGGGCCCCCGTGTGGTTCAAATCCTCTCGTTTCAGGTAAATTTGCGGACCGGAGCCATTGGGACGAGCATAATGGGCAGTTAATCGCTCAGCAAAGTAGAGGGGACTGGGACGGCCCACATAATCGCGCAGCAGACTTTGAAGTTCGGCTTGAAAAACGGGATCTTCTGTGTATTGGTAAAAAGCCGCTTCCAATTCTGCCAGGGCTGGCATCAATGTTTCCGGGACGTACTTGCCGCCAAATTTACCAAACCGGCCCATGGCATCGGGACGATGTTGCAGCAACTCTGGAGAAGGATTGGAAGGTAAAGGCGTTGTAGTCACAAGTAGAACCGAGATAATGGACAGATTCCATTATAAATTTTCCGGTCATTTCCTACGACTACGCCATTGATTGATGGTTAAACCTGTC
>CAZBTL010000158.1:0-10160 GCA_964494755.1 uncultured bacterium
AATCAAGGGAATGGCTTGACGTTGTATCGGCGTCGGCTCACTGTAACCCTGATCGACAATGGCACAAAGAATTTCGGCCGATAGACCGAGGTTGTTGAAAGACATAAAGATAATTGCTCCTAGATTGCCCTTACCCCAAACCAAGCGAGTGGGACCAGTCTAAGAGCAGTGAATCGTTCATGGAGATTGGGCAAGACGGGTCGTCGATTGGAGCCCAATATTCCGAGATAGCGAGGCGCAGACTAGCATGCACTAGCTAGACTATCATCCTAACAACATTCAGGCGAGGCTGGCTGGCCGCAAGCCCCATGAATTTCCTTCGCACCAGACCCCACCTTGCCTAATATTTCCGCTCCTGGGGTTGGAACATGGTAATGGTCACGGGCTTATAGCGGATGTCAACGCCCGCTGGGGAGTAGTAGGCCAGGGTATGTTTTAGGAAGTTGGCATCGTCGCGATCGGGATAGTCTTCCCGGGCGTGGGCTCCCCGACTTTCTTGCCGGTTCAAGGCCGAGGCCAGGATCACTTCGCCCACCAGCATCAGGCTGCGCAGTTCCAGCGCTTCAATCAGTTCCGTATTCCAATACTTGCCCCGATCATCCAGGCGAACCTGGTTATATTTCTGCTGAATTTCTTTGAGTTTGTGAATCCCTTCCTGCATTCGGCTTTCCTGACGAAAGACGCCGCAGTAGTCGGTCATGCAGTCCTGATATTCCTGCCGAATTTGGGCGATCCGATAGGCGCCTTCCTGATCCAGCAGAGATTGGATTTGCTGACTGGCTTCCCGACGATAGCGAGACTCTTCCAGGTCTGGCCATTTGCGGTTCTGCACATAGCGGGCGATCGCGGCTCCCGTGCGACGACCATAGACTATACACTCCAGCAGCGAATTACTGCCCAGGCGATTCGCCCCATGAACCGAAACACAGGCTGCCTCTCCAGCCGCAAAAAAGCCCTCCACCAGTTCATCGGCACTGCTGCGCACCTGGCCATCCGTATTGACCGGAATGCCACCCATCGAATAGTGCACGGTGGGACGCACCGGCATCGGCTGATGCACCGCATCCACTCCCACCAGCCGATAAGCTTCTTCCCAGCAGAAGGGAATGCGACTCATAATCTTTTCCCGACCCATGTGGCGCAGGTCCAGATAAACAAACGGCCCACCCGCACTGCCATCTAGGTTAATGCCCCGACCAGCCCGGATCTCGCGGGTAATCGCGCGGGAGGTAATGTCTCGCGGCGCCAGTTCCATGCGGCTGGGGGCATAGTCTTCCATGAACCGCCGCCCTTCACTGTTAATCAGGTAAGCGCCCTCACCCCGAACCGCCTCAGAAATCAGCACTCCCACCGGATACAGCCCCGTGGGATGGAACTGGACAAATTCCATGTCCTCCAGCGGCAGGCCTGCCATGGCCGTCATGGCTAGCCCATCTCCAGTAGAAGAAAAATCATTGGAGGTGGTGTTATAAACCCGTCCATAGCCACCTGTGGCAAACATCACCACTTTGGCCCGCACCACCTCAATCTGACTATCCAGCAGGTGAACCATCACCACTCCCTTAGCCTGCCCGTCTTCCAGGATCAGCCGCAGGACATACCACTCGTCATACACCCGCACGCCACAACGCTTCAGGTTACAGATCAGCTCATGCAGGATGGCGTGTCCGGTCTTGTCGGCGGCGTAACAGGTGCGGTTATGGGAGTGGCCACCAAAGGCCCGTTGGGCAATGCGGCCATCCGCCAGCCGGGAGAACAAGACGCCCATGTGTTCCAGCTCAATCACCACGTCCGGCGCTTCCTGGGTCAAAATCTCGACCGCATCCTGATCGGCCAGGAAGTCGGACCCTTTCACCGTGTCAAAGGCGTGAGCTTCCCAGCTATCTGCCTCATCAACATTTTTGAGGGTAGCGGCAATGCCTCCCTGCGCCGCAACAGAATGGGACCGAATGGGATGGGTTTTGGCCACCAGGGCCACACTGAGACTGGGGTTCGTGCTAGCGATTTCCAGAGCGGCTCGGGAACCAGCCAAACCACCACCGATAATAATGACGTCGTGATCAATCATGGGAGTGAAAGTCAACCAGCAAACATGTTGAAATACCTTAGCCAGCGCCTATGCAACAGACAGAACGGTCCCCATCGCAGGGAAAGGGACCGCTGTTATGACTGGGCCAGGCAATGCAGCGGAAAGTTCATCCAGCAGCCTGAGCCGGACGTTGCCCTGTCAGGTTAGTAGAGGATGCAGCCTCACTCTGACTGGCCGGATCGATCGCCTTTAGCTCAATGTGATTCAGTAGCGTGGTGACAAAGGCAAACAACAAAAAGGGTAAGGAGATGACCAGAACTAACCCTACGGTTGCCAGGGCATAAATCGGACGGCTGGCTCCCATTAGCGCCATGGCGGCAGCCAGACTGATAAACACCACCACCAGCCAGATAATAATTTGGCCGTAAATATCACCAAAGGAAAGGGTGCAGACAAATCGATACCGGGAGATGTTATTCATAACCTGCCTCAAAGAATGATCCGCTGTAAGTTAATAAGGTAAGGCGTGAATCCGAGAGCAAACCGTTTCTAAATGTTTTTGAAACGTTTGTAATCCAGCTTTACAGTTGGGCATCTATCATGGCAGAGAAACTTTCCTGACTGACTGCTGTGATTCTGGGAATGAATCCCAGCGAATATTGCAGGCAACCGATTGCGTCTTGTTCCAAAATCGTCCATCAGTGCCATGATTTCACTCCCTCCTTGCCTCCTCTTATTGGATGTCAGCGCAGTCATCACCAGTAATTTGGCAGACTGGCAGCAATTTGCTCGGATCGGCCGTTGCCTGTTGCCTACGGTTGTCCTGGATGACATTAAGGATCTGGGCGATCATGCCCCTGAAGCAGAAACTAGCCAGAAAGCGAGGGAGTTTCTTCGGTTTTATCCCAACAGCGGCTGGAAAACCACCCAGTCGGCGGCCACCCATCCGGCTCTGCAACCGGCAGAGGGTCAGGACCTGAGTAAGCGATCGCGCCTGGCCTTGGTGGTGGCCCAGACAGCCTATGGACTAGCCCGTAGCTATCCGGATGCTCTGGTGGTGCTGGTTTCTAACGATCAACGACTGATCCAGCAGCTCAAAACCCTGGACGTCAACAACTTAGTCGGCATTCCGGCCTCAGCCATGCTGCAGTGGAGTCGAACCAAACGGCGACCCGTCGTCGTTAGCCATCAACTGCAGGCCATGAGTCCAGGGACGGGAGCATTAGCGGGCTCCACTCCTAGCCGTGCTGGAACGGGTGGCAGTGCATCGGCCCTTGCCTCTGACACAGCCAGCAGACGACCTAGTGCCAACCGTCCGTCCGCTGTTGCCTCATGCCGGTCTTCAGTCCAAAGAGCTTTCAGCCCATCCCGCCTGTCCAGTCTGTTTTTCAACCTGCTGACCCTAAGCGCGATCGCGATCGTCGCCCTGGTCATTTGGAAAATCCTTGCACCTCAGAGTTTTGACCGCCTTTGGAAACAAATGCCCGTCATCCAGCAACCGGCCCAGCCCAGGAAGAAATAGGACGTTGGGAACTAGGCAGTAGACTTGTCTCGTCTGATTCCTTAGCAACAATGGCAGAATCAGACGCTAAACGACTGATCGCTGACCGCTGACCCTTTCCCGTAAACCCCATGTTTTACCATTGGTTTTCTGTGCTGGCCCTGGCCAGTTTACTGTCGGTGGGACTGCCACTCCTGGCTGTATCCCCTGCGATCGCGACTCGGCTGCCGATGCTTGCCCAAGCACCCCCCAGGCCGGTCGTTGGTCCTCTGGATCTGCCGCCGTCGCTGGTAAAGCGGTTGCAACAGGATTTGAGTCGGCGCACGGGTCTATCGGCGGCTCGCTTTCGGGTCGTTGATGTTGCTACTCATAATTGGCCCGATGGTTGCTTGGGGTTGGCCAAACCGGAGGAGATTTGTACTCAAGCAATCGTGCCCGGCTGGCAGGTCTCCCTGTCCGAGGGGAAATACCGTTGGGTGTATCGCACGGATCAGACGGGCAAAATTTATCGGTTGCAATGGACCAGCAAACCTGGCAGTACGAAGCTGAAAGCCCTGACAATCCAGGGGGCTAATTTGGGGACGCTGCCTGACGGATCGACCGATCTGGGGCAACGGACTTCCGAGCCAGGGGAGCCGGTGCAGATTCCCTCGGATGAAATGTCAACGCCCCTGGAAGCGAATGTGATTTTTCAGGTAGTAAGCAGCGGTGGCATTGCCGGACGAACCTGGCAGATCCAACTGCTGAACGATGGCCGCCTCCTGCAAAAAAGCTGGCAGTCAGATGGGGACGCTCCATCCGAACTGCGGCGACTTTCTCCGGCGCAGGTGCGTCAGTTCCAAACAGTCCTCAGCCAGGCGCATTTCGAGCAGTTTCATCGCAGGAACTACTTGCCTCCCCCTGGTTCTGCCGATTTCATTACCGTGACGCTGACCAGTCGGACTGCAACCGTGCGCTATGCCGATATCAGTCAGGGCCAACTGCCGCGCCAATTGCAAGCGGTCATCCAGGCTTGGCGTCAATTGCAACCGTAGGGTGTGTGTGGCTCGACGATCGGGATTGTTTAATCAGCCTTGCTCGGTAAACCGGCTCGCCTCGCCCCAGGGTCGAAAGTTCCCGTTCAGTTGGCACCGGCAAAGGATTGTCGGACAACCAGTCTGGTTCGGTCAACTGAAAGCAGGGATGGGCCGCAAAGCGATCGCGCATCTCCTCGGCCACTTCTTTCACATCGGACTGTAAAAAGACCTGTCCCCCTTCCACCAAGAAATCCGCCAGGTCATTTACGACTTGGGGCTGCACCACCCGACGTTTCTGGTGCTTGCGCTTGAACCAGGGGTCGGGAAACTGAATGGTCACCTTCTGCAAGTTCTGGGTCGGTAACGAGGCCAACAGCGATCGCAGACTGGGATTGACGTTACAAAACAGATAGAAGAGATTGGTCAACCCTCGATCGGTTTTCCATTGGTTGGCCTGATCCACCAGCGGCTGACGAATTTCTAGACCCAAAAAGTTCCACTGGGGTTGAATCTGAGCCATTTGCAGCAAAAACCGTCCCCTGCCGCAGCCAATATCCAGATGCAGTGGTTGGGCTGGGTCAGCGTAAACAGTCTGCCAATCTGGGGGCTGGACAATGGTCTGAAACTTCCGGCTAAGGGGGTTGACATGTTCACGGATGCGGACAAGGGCCATAGGAGCAGTCTGAAAGCAGATGAGTCGGGAACAGAGAAGCGAACAGGTGTCTCGGTTCCCATTCACCCTAGCACCTGCTCAATTTCTCCTTGTAACATCCTATGAATCCGACCCGGTTGATCCCTGCGATTCTTTACAATGAAACAGAGAAAACTGTGTAAGGGATAACGATTGAGTATGCCCAAGACTGTCGCAGATGTGATGACCCGCGACGTAATTACGGCTACACCGGACATGCCGTTGACCGAGGCCATTAAAATTCTGGCTGAGAAGCACATTAGTGGTCTTCCTGTGGTGGATGCAACAGGGAAAGTTGCGGGTGTCCTGGCAGAATCGGACCTGATGTGGCAGGAGTCGGGAGTCACCCCACCCGCCTTCATCATGCTGCTGGATAGCGTGATTTATTTGGAGAATCCGGCTCGCTATGAGCGAGAGTTACATAAATCCCTGGGCCAAACGGTGGGTGAAGTCATGAGCCGTAACCCGGTGACGATCGCACCGGACCAGCCCTTACGGGAAGCTGCTCGCCTCATGCATGAACGGGGTATCCAGCGGTTGCCAGTGGTTGATCCGGCAGGCCAGGTGGTGGGGATTTTGACACGGGGAGATATTGTCCGCACGATGGCCGCAGAACAGGCTTAATTGCCAAACCTATTCGATCGCCAGCGGGTATGGGATCGCAAGACAGCGTAGCGATCCAACTTTCAGATAGACTGAGCATTTTTTGTGAACAACTTTTTGAGTGTCAATCACTAGGGGTGAGGAACCAGGAAAGAACCTATGACTACAACGTCTGAAGATGTATCAGCCTTGCTAAGTTCCCCAGACTTTGGCGATCGCCTGCGCGGTGTGACCCAGTTACGCCAATTGGAGCCCAATATCGCCTTCTCTCTAGTGGTGCCCCTGGTGGAAGATGTTCACCCACGGGTGCGGTACTCCGCAGTCAGTCAACTGGCCTCTCTGGGCCAGCAGGATCGGGTGCGATCGCTAGTCCTGTTACGGACTCGCCTGCAGGATTCCGAGCCGGATGTGCAGGCTGCTGCCGCTGATTCTCTGGGGGCCTTGGGCTTGAAAGAAGCCTTTGAAGATTTACAGAAGCTGTATCAGACCTCCTCTGAGTGGTTGGTCAGTTTCAGCATCGTTGCAGCTCTGGGAGCGTTGGGCGATCCCAGGGGCTTTGATTTGTTGGTGGATGCCCTGGAATCCAATAACGAAATGCTGCAAACCGTTGCGATCGGTTCCCTAGGAGAATTGGGTGATCCCCGTGCCGCCAGCCTGATTGCTCCCTATGCTTCCCACCCTGACTGGCAAATCCGATTTCGAGTAGCTCAGGCCCTAGGCGTCTTTAAGTTGCCGGAATATCGTTCGACGCTGGAAACCCTGGCCAAGGATGAAATTGATATCGTGGCTCAGGAAGCCCAACGGAATCTCGCCTGAGCGTCTTGGGCTTCCTGCTTGACGACGGAGTATGCCAGCCTCTTACAATACTTTTCTCGCTGCCTACTTACTCTTTGCGCTTCCGACAGAGCAATTATAGCTGCTGCAAATTCCCATCAGCATAGGGGCTTGCGTCTCACCCCTCACCTTCCCCAATTTTTGGGTCTGTACCTGTCTTGCAGCTATGTGACTAGCGGCGATGGGGCTGCGGCTATTCGACAGCAGAGCCTCTTTCCAACTCGCGATTCAATTCCTGGAGCGATCGCCCCGCATTCCTGGCGAGGGACGGGGACCACTAGCTAAATCACGGGAGCGTGTAATCGGCGTATCCGGTTGCAACTGTTGACGCCCATTCCGAATCACCCGCAGCATTTCCGACAACTGGTGCTCCATCTCTTTCAGCACATGGTCGGCATATTCATCTGCACCCGCCTGGATCTCCTCACATTCTGCGATCGCCTGGCGTTGTAAGTCCTCCAAATCTTGCTGGGCTTGGCGGCGCATCCGCTCAATTTCTGCAATGGTTTGGTCACGGGCCGATTCGCATTCCTCCTGAACCCGTTGACGCAAGGTCTGCGCCTCGATTTCTGCCTGACGCAGAATTCCCATCTCATTCATTATTTGGGCCGCTCGCCGTTCGGCCTGCTCCACCAACTGCTGGGCATATTGTTCAGCCTGCAGCAAGATTTCCTCTTTGTGCTGGATAATCTCTTCCGCTTGCCGAAAGGCCTCCGGCAGACTCAGACGGATCAAGTCAAGCTGTTCCAGCAATTGCTCCTCATCAATCAGAGTTCGCCGACTCAAGGGAATACGGGGACTGTCAAGGACAATCTCCTCCATCCGGTTCAACTCACGCTGAATATCCACATTCCCTGGGCGGGCAGGCTCTACGGAGGGGATTCCATTGGCGGCGCTTCCGGGGTTGGAGTTAAATCCTTGGTTGGGGCTGATGCTGGATGAGTCTTGGCGTAGCATTTGTAGATTTCTAGGGCAACATGAGGTGGGACAAGGTGGTCAACAGAACCGCCAAAGCGGGCAATTTCTTTTACCAGACTACTACTGAGGAAGCTGTACTCGTTAGAGGTTGCTAGGAAAACAGTCTCAATTTGATCCGAGAGGGTCTTATTGGTGTGAGCCATTTGTAACTCCATCTCAAAGTCCGAGAGGACTCGCAAGCCTCGCAGCAAGACCTTTGCTTGACGCAACTTGGCATAGTGAACCGTTAATCCCTCAAAACCGTCAACCTCCAAATTGGGAATGTGAAGGGTCGATTGCTGGATCAACCGAATCCGCTCGGCCACCGTAAACAAAGGAGACTTGGATGGATTCCGCAGAACGGCCACAACAACATTATCGAAAAGCTTACAAC
Source organism: uncultured bacterium (assembly GCA_964494755.1). Lineage (GTDB taxonomy): Bacteria > Cyanobacteriota > Cyanobacteriia > Leptolyngbyales > Leptolyngbyaceae > CAZBTL01. The sequence goes on from CAZBTL010000158.1 coordinate 8,026, forward strand.
CGCGCTCAATAATGTCAAGATGGCCAAACGTGATTGGGTCGAAGCTGCCAGGATAGATCGCTAGCACATTCAGGACTCACAACGACTGGGGCGATTTTGAGGCAAACATCTAACAAGAGGATGCTTTTCCTACGCCAGGAACTCCACCTTTAGAGAAGTGGCCGACTGAGGCCATCTTCGTCCTGCTGCTGCCGTTCACTCAGAAATCTTGGCATACGACAATCAGCAACGCTATTTCACTTGATGAGCCATTTTACTCTACTAAATGGGCTCAGGTGCAGAAATAGACTTAAGTCGCAAAACTCGCACTCTGCTGGTGAGACTCGCCAGCGGCGGATGCTGCTTTGCTCAATGGATTCAGACCCACTGCCGGATCAAGCTAGGAACCTCAAGCGGGCTCTATTGCTCAATCCAATTAGAAAGGGACGTACTCAGGTACGTCCCCAAGATTTTCCTTCTAATTACCTATCTGAAAGGAGGTAGGAAATGCACAAAGACTAGGCGTCTCTCTCCCTAGACATCGTAATAGAGGGCGAATTCGTAGGGGTGAGGCCGAATGTTCATCGGAATCACTTCATTGTCCAGCTTGTAACTGATCCAGGTGTTGATGAAGTCTTCCGTAAACACCCCACCGACAGTCAGGAATTCGTGGTCTGCTTCTAATGCCTTCAGTGCATCCATCAAAGAACCAGGTGTAGAGGGGATCTTCGCCAGTTCTTCAGGGCTGAGGTCATAGATATCCACATCCAGCGGCTCACCGGGGTGAATCTGATTCTTGATGCCATCAATCCCAGCACACAACATGGCTGCGAAAGCCAGATAGGGGTTGCAGGAGGGATCGGGACACCGGAATTCCAACCGCTTGGCCTTAGGATTGCCACCAGAGAGCGGAATCCGGACCGAGGCTGAACGGTTGCCTTGGGAGTAGGCCAGGTTCACCGGCGCTTCAAAGCCAGGAACCAGCCGCTTATAGGAGTTGGTGCTGGGATTGGTCAGAGCCAGCAGAGCTGGTGCGTGCTTCAGAATGCCACCAATGTAATAGAGAGCTGTTTGGCTCAAATTAGCGTAGCCATCGCCGTAGAAGGTGGGTTGTCCACCCTTCCAGATGGATTGGTGGGTGTGCATGCCAGAGCCGTTGTCATTAAACAGTGGCTTGGGCATGAAGGTAACGGTTTTGCCGTACTTACGAGCCACATTCTTGATGCAATACTTGTAGGTCATCAAATAGTCGGCTGCTTGCACCAGTTCAGCAAACCGGATGCCCAGTTCGCACTGTCCACCGGTTGCCACTTCGTGGTGATGTTTCTCAATGGGCACTCCGCACTTGGCCATAGTCAGCAGCATTTCAGAGCGCATGTCCTGCAGGGTGTCCGTTGGTGCAACAGGGAAGTAGCCTTCCTTGTAGCGAGGCTTGTAGGCCAGGTTGCCACCGGCTTCTTCCCGGCCGGAGTTCCAGCGACCTTCCATGCTGTCAACGTGATAGTACCCTTCGTTTTCCCGCTGGTCAAACCGAACATCGTCGAAAACGAAGAATTCTGCTTCCGGTCCAATGAAAGCCGTATCGCCAATACCAGTAGATTGCAAGTATTTGACCGCCTTTTGAGCGATCGCCCGGGGGCAGCGGCTGTAGAGTTCGCCCGTGCGCGGCTCAATGATGGTGCAAATCATGCTCAGGGTTGGCTCTTCCATAAAAGGATCGATCCAGGCCGTATTGGGATCGGGCACCATGGCCATGTCTGACTCGTTGATCGCCTTCCAACCCCGAATACTGGACCCGTCGAAGGGCACCCCATCCGTAAAGCTGCTTTCGTCAATCTGGTCATAATAGACGGTCAGATGTTGCCAGATACCTGGCGTGTCGATAAATTTCAGGTCAATCAACTGAATACCCTGGCTTTTGATCATGCCCAGGATCTCTTGCGGGGTCGTCATGAACTACTCCTTAAAGATGTCCGAACAAACGTGAAATGAAAAATTGACAGAAAACCACTACGGTTTTGCGGGTGAAGGAACTGACTCCGTATGCAGGCAATGGAAATGAACGATGGCGAGACTTGGTGCAATCAAGCTGGTCTGCCAATCCAGGATAAGCACCTTTCCTCGGCAATCGATCACCGAATTCTTGATCACCCTAT